>CALXRY010000129.1 GCA_944390955.1 uncultured Clostridia bacterium
CGTTATCTGTTCCCCGTATGAAGCTGCCGACGATGACAGGCTACTGTACGAAAAATCATAGGCAATGGCGATATTATTTATTATTATACACTTTCTATGATTTATAAGATCATTATTTGACGTTTCAACTATATACCAGCCTTCTCCGGCGCGGGAATAGCTTATATCTCCTTCCTGAGCCTTGGCATATTCACTCATCAGGTCACGTGCCTCGCCTGATACCGGACCCGTTTCCGTTAGGGTTATCGACGCGCCGCCGCTCTGATCATAAACACTCAGACGGCTGCCGCCGCTGGTATTCTGCTGAATAAAATTAGACGGATATGGGAATACCGCTCCTCCGCTGCATCTGTATTCGCGGTAGCCGTCGGCGTTCAGCTCTGTGGTAATAGCATATGCTGTGGACGTCGGGACAGCCGTAACGGCGGCACCGGCTCCGTTTGTCGGAACTGGTGATTCCGATGGAACGGCCGTTGCATTGAGTTCAACAGAGCCGTCGCTTGTGCGCCACGGAGCGTTTTCCGATTTACTTATCGTTACATTATATGCAATAACCGCTATAACAAGTATGCAGAAAAGAATCACAAACACGATTACAAGAATATTCATTTTCTTACTGGACCTGCGGCTTGTGTTTTTTTTCTGCTCTTTTTTCTGTTCCTTTTCTCGGAGCATCTGCCTGCGGTTCAGCCGCTCCTCCTTCAAGCCCTCTGCTTCGCGGCGGCGTGCCTCCTGACCGTTTTTCTGATTCTGGCGTACCGATTGCCCGCAGCGGTCGCAAAAGCGCATTCCGTCTTCAAGCTTTCTGCCGCACTTTTTGCAATACATTGACGAGACCTCACTTAAGTTTTTTATATCGATGGCATATTAATCAACATTAACGGCTGAACGATGCAAGACGGTCGCTCCCGAATCTCCGGTTCGGCCGCCAAATAGATACGAAATCGAGTCCGATACGATGGATTATTATCCCCAGCCGTACTGCGACTGCAAAATTGTTCGAATAATGCGTCGGTGCAATATATATATTATCATAAAAATATTCCGTTGGCAATAGTGAAAAATATTACAAGTATATTTCGGCGGTATGACTGAAAATTTTCATAAACATAGGTACAAGTTTTATCACATTTTAAATATCAGTATCTACGGCAGTCTGCTGTATCTGTACCGGATTGACATGGACCATGCAATGCTTCACCTCCGGGAATCCGCTTTCTATTTTATCATGGACGTTTTTGGCTATCTCGTGCGCTTCATACAGCGTCATGGAGCCGTCAGCGCCTATTTCCACATCTACATATATTTTCGCGCCGAAGAGACGTGTTTTGAGGTCGTCGACAGATATAACGCCGCCGACGCTGCGTACGGTCTTTTCTATAAGCCGTTCCGTTTCATCGCCGCAGGCGGTGTCGATAAGCTGATCGACAGCGTTTTTGAATATATCGATGGCGGCCTTTAAAATGAACAGGCATATAAAGCCGGACGCTATCGGATCGCATACCGGAAAGCCGAGCCGCGCACCTAAGATACCCGCAAAGGAGCCTATCGAGGATAGTGCATCGCTTCTATGATCCCATGCGGCCGCCTCAAGCGCCGCGGAACGTATTTTTTTGGCGTTTATTATAGTGTAGCGGTACATTGCTTCCTTGGCTGCAACTGATATGGCTGCAGCGATCAGCGCAAGTCTGCCCGGCATCTCGATGCTGCTATAGTCACCCGAGATTATTTTTGATATACCGCCGCAGCCTATCCATATGCCAGTAGCAAACAGGAACACGACAAGGATTATCGCAAATACGGCCTCGATGCGTTCATGACCGTATTGATGCCCCCTATCCTCGGCTCTTGCAGAGATATTTATCCCGGCTATGACGGCAAATGCGCTCAGAACGTCCGAGGCCGAATGGACCGCGTCGGAGATCATGGCCGATGAACGTGCGATAATGCCGGTAACAAGCTTGAATATGCAAAGCATAAGGTTTGCGATTACAGTTACCGCCGAAACGCGGTTTGCGATTTTTGTGTGATCCATTTTATATTCGCCTCCGAGTGTGTATTATACCGGTATATTAGGAAATACTCACCGGTATACAGCATTTTATTAAACAACAGCTGCGTTCATGACGGGATACCCTCAAAAATAACTTATAAAAAATAAGTAAAAAAAAATTAAAAAAACACTTGACAAATCGCACATAATAATGTATAATCTTATCTGTTGCTACGGCGGTATAGCTCAGTTGGCTAGAGCATGCGGTTCATACCCGCAGTGTCACCGGTTCAAATCCAGTTACCGCTACCAAATAATCAAAAGAGATCTTGACGGCAAGGTCTCTTTTGATTTTTATGGGAAATAACAGTGCTGTACCCCAAAATAATTCCGAATATATTCTCGATCATTTGATAATCTTAATAATAAATTTACAAATCTCTTCAAAATTGCACTTGAAATTCTATATAAATTATAGTATAATAAATATATATCATAGAACGTACAGATTGATCAAATGATCTTGAATAATATACTTGATATAAGCGTATGTATTCACAGAAAGAGGAATTTATTGTTTGGAGGCAATTGATATGATAAGCAAGGCATTTCAGGATATTGTAACACAAATGGCAGAGGTATTCCCGAAGCGCTTCGGCATTGCCGATTCGCACGGGCTCGTACTTGCGTATAACGGACCGGAACCGTCGCCGGACACGATGGAAAGCCTTATATTTGCGGCAGTGAACACTGACAGGATATTATACAAGGACGGTTATACCATGCGTGTGATGTCCAATAAGCCTTATACCGAGTATATAGTTTATGTTGAAGGTACCGACGAGGTCGCAAAATACTGCTGCAATGCCGTGGCGGTCGCAGCGAATAACGTGCGCCATTATTATGATGAAAAGTACGATAAGACCAATTTTATGCAGAATATCATATTTGATAATCTCCTTGCCTTTGACCTGCATCAGAAGGCGCGCGAGCTCCATGTTGATATAGATACTCCGAGAGCCGTCTTCTATATAAAAATACAGGAAAGCGGAGAATCCGGGATATACGAGGTCATAAGAAACATGTTCCCGGACAAGGAAAAGGACTTTGTTATAAATATCGACGCGAACAATATCGTTCTGATAAAGGAGCTTAAGGAGGCCGTAACGTCTCAGGAGCTTGAGTCGATGGCCCAGTCCATAATCGATACGATAAATTCCGAAACGATGTTCACGATATTGATAGGACTGAGCACCGTTGCAAATAATATAGACGAGCTGAACAACTCCTACAAGGAGGCTCAGATCGCGCTTGAGGTCGGCAAGGTATTCGATGAAGAAAAATATATCCTCAATTATGACAGCCTCGGAATAGGAAGGCTTATATATCAGCTTCCGATAAAGCTGTGCGAGCTGTTCCTCAAGGAGGTATTCAAGAAGGGCGATATTTCCACGCTCGACGATGAAACGATACTTACGATAAATAAATTCTTCGAAAACGACCTAAATG
>CALXRY010000130.1 GCA_944390955.1 uncultured Clostridia bacterium
CTATCATAAAAAAATATGCTACAATATAACATTAGTATAGAATGCGTAGTTGCTGTGTCACTGCTAAAATATGGCGGCAGCTGCGTGGGGTTTTAATGTAAATGAAAGGGAAAGCAATGGGTAAGCGATACGGACAGACTATGCGGCTTTTCAGCACGATGAGTATCGTGCTGTCGGTGCTGCTGCTTGTCAGCGGCGTGGTTTGTGTGTTTATAGACCGAGTATATGCGGGACTTGCTGATATAGTTATAGGCTTTGTAGCAACAGTATTTTTTATTATATTGGCGTATAGGCGGAAGGCCGTAATATCGGATTACGTAAGGATACTTGGTAAGGAGAACAATCCTGTCTCGTCGAACATCATGTCAAGCTTTCCGATACCGATGGTCGTGGCGCATATTGATGGCTCGATCAGGTGGTACAACGGAAAGTTTTCCGAGCTGATGGATAACGAGGATATGTTTGAGCGGATGATCGAAAAGATAGTTCCCGGTATAAAGTGGAGCAATGTGCTAAAAAACGCGTCGAACATAGACATGGAGCTTGAAATACGCGGCAAAAAATACCGTGTTATAGGCAATATGCTTAAAGACCGCTCTCAGTCTGCGGTGCTTGAAGAGGACAAGAGCTCGATCTATCTGTATTTTGTGGATAAAACGGCTGAGGCAGAGCTGCGTGATATTTACGAAAATGAAAAAACAGACGTTGCAGTTGTCAATATCGATAACTATGAAGAGGTTTTCAGACGCGTAAACGACAGCGAGGAGGAGCAGATAGGCTCACAGATACGCCGATATATAAACGAATGGTCAAAAACGGGAAACGCGATAGTAAAAAACACAGACAGAGACCGATATTTTCTGTTCTTTGAACACAGGTATCTGAAGGTATTTACCGATGACAAATTCAAGGTGCTTGACAGTGTCCGCGCAATAGGCGAGGGAATGCGCATACCTGTTTCGATAAGCATAGGCATCGGCTGCGGCGGAAGCATAAATGAGAACGAAGCTGCGGCGCGGAACGCGCTCGATATGGCTCTCGGACGCGGAGGCGATCAGGTCTGCATAAAGGATGATAACCAGTACAGGTTCTTCGGCGGAAAGAGCAAGGAGTATGAAAAGAGCACAAGAGTAAAAACGCGTGCAGTCGCAGTGGCGCTGAAGGGCTTTATGCGTCAGTCCGATAAGATTATTTTTACGGGGCATAACGCTGCCGACTATGACTGCTTCGGAGCAGCAATGGGACTGCAGAGAGCGGCACGTGCTCTCGGAAAGCGCGCATACGTTATCCATGACAACAATTCTCCTGCAGTTAAGTTGCTCTATGACAGGCTCCGAGAGGACGCCGAATATAAGGGGATGTTCATATCTCCGGAGGACGCGCTTGAGGAGATAACGGAGAATACGCTTCTCGTTGTTCTTGATACACACCGTCCGTCGATGCTTCCCGACAAGCGCCTGACGGAGCGTGCATCAAAAATCGTACTTATCGATCATCACAGGCGTTCTACCGAATTTATAAATCCGTGCTCGCTTGTGTATCATGAGCCGTATGCATCTTCGACCTGCGAAATGGTCACGGAGCTTCTTGAATATATGGATCTTGGAAGCGCGCTTACCGAGGTCGAGGCCGAGTGCCTGTATACGGGAATACTTATGGACACCAAGAACTTTATATTAAAGACCGGTGTCAGAACGTTCGAGGCTGCGTCATACCTGAGAAGGCTCGGACTAAACACTGCGGCTGTGAAGCAGCTCTTCAATATTGATAAGCAGGATTATGACCATAAGGTCGATATAGTAAAAACGGCTTCCGAGATAGTAAGCGGCATAGCCGTGGCAAGAACGTACAATAAATATCAGAACATAAAGGTAGTTGCGTCTCAGGCTGCGGACGAGATGCTCAATATCGGCGGAATAAAGGCGTCGTTCGTTGTATATCCGCTCGATGACGCAGCGGGAGTAAGTGCGAGGTCACTCGGTGACGTGAATGTGCAGCTTATAGTCGAGAAGCTCGGCGGCGGAGGTCATATGACTGTTGCCGGAGCGCAGCTCAAAAATACTGATATAGATACGGCAGTGCGTATGATAGAAGGCGCTGTAAAGGAATATATAAAGGAAAGCAATTAGAAGGGAGAAAATCACCATGCAGGTTATATTGAATCAGGACGTAAAGGGACAGGGCAAAAAGGGACAGCTTGTCAACGTTTCCGACGGCTATGCAAGAAATTATCTTCTGCCCAGAGGTCTTGCACAGGAGGCAACAAAGTCGAATATAAACGTTATGAAGGGTAAGGCTGAATCTCTCGAATATAAAATAAAGACGGAAACGGAAGAAGCAAAGCAGATTGCTGAAAAGATGAAGGAAATAGAGGTCATCCTCAGCGCGAAGGCAGGCGACAACGGAAAGCTGTTCGGATCTATCACTTCCAAGGACGTTGCCGAGGCGCTGAAGCTGCAGCACCATATAAAGCTCGACAAGAAAAAATTTGTTATGAGTGATATTAAGAAGCTGGGCGTGACCGAGGTACAGGTAAAGTTGTATACAGGCATAACGGGAACGCTCAAGGTAAATGTAAAGCCGGAATGATCATATGGAAGGCAATTTAGAGAATGTAATCCAGGCTCAGGATCCCGGGAGAGAACTGCCGTACAGTCAGGAGGCGGAGCAGTCCGTCATAGGCGGTATACTCTCAAATGCTCCGGCATGCGTCGGCGATGCCGTAGAGATACTGAAGCCTACGGATTTTTACTTTGCGCAGCATGCGATAATTTTCAAAGTCATAACTGACCTGTTTAATGAGAACAGTGCCATAGACTTCGTTACTGTGGGTAACCGCCTGAGCAGGGAAGATAAACTTGAGGCTGTCGGAGGTATAGAGTATCTCCGAAATTCCGCTTCGGGAGTTCCCACAACGAGAAATGTGGCGTATTATTCCAATATAGTCAGGGAAAAATCAATATTGAGAAATCTCATAGCCTGTGCAGGCAGGATATCCGACATGGCATATAACGCATCGGACAAGCCGGAAAGAATACTTGAACAGGCAGAGCAGCTGATATTTGATGTATCTTCGGATCGTGAGCAGAACGATATAATGCGCATAAGCGATGTACTCTATTCGAGTTATCAGCAGCTTGTTGAAGATTCCCAAAACCAAGGCGGACTTACGGGACTGTCTACGGGGTTCCATGAGCTTAACAGGCGCACAGGCGGCTTTCACGGTGGCGAGCTTATACTTATAGCCGGACGCCCGGGAATGGGAAAGTCAAGCTTTGCGGTAAATATTGCCGAACACGTGAGTATTATAGATAGAAAAACGGTGGCGATCTTCAATCTTGAAATGCCCAGGGAACAGATAGTGAACCGTATCCTTTGCTCGCAGGCGCTTGTCAATTCGAATAAAATACGAACGGGAGAAATGGAGCCAGACGACTGGCGTAAGATAGGTGAGATTGTAAACAAAGTAGAGCTTGCACCTATGTATATAGATGACACGGCATCAATAACTGTTTCACAGATAAGGGCAAAGTGCAGAAGGCTGAAGCAGACGCAGAACCTTGCACTTGTCGTTATTGACTATCTGCAGCTTATGCAATCAAGCGGCAGGGCAGACAGCCGTCAGCAAGAGATAGCCGAGATTTCACGTTCGCTTAAAATTCTTGCAAAGGAGCTAAATATTCCGATCATCGCGCTTTCACAGCTTTCGCGTGCAAGTGAATCAAGAAGCGATAAGCGTCCCATGTTGAGCGATCTGCGTGAATCTGGAGCCATAGAGCAGGATGCCGATATGGTAATGTTCCTTTATAGGGATGAGTATTATAAAAAGGATACTGAGGATAAAAATATAGCCGAATGTATAGTAGCAAAAAATAGGAGCGGCGAAACGGGAACGTTCAAACTTGGCTGGAGAGGCGAATATACAAAGTTCTCAAATTTGGAACTTAAAATGAAGGAAGAAGACGAATAAATGCTTATGACGGCTGAAAAGGTTTTTAATTTTATAAAAAAACACGGACTTATACAAAAGGGTGACAAAATACTTATAGGTCTGTCAGGCGGCGCGGATTCCGTGTGTCTTACACATATTCTGTATTCGCTTAAGGACAGGCTTGGGATAGAGCTGTTTGCGGCGCATTTGAACCATGGGATAAGAGCTGATGAGGCCGAGCGAGATGAACGTTTTGCAAAACGGTTTGCAGAATCCTTTTGTATAAGGTTCTTTGTAAAGCATGTCAATATAAAGGACGAGGCGAAAAGGCGCGGCATCTCAGAGGAACTTTGCGGACGTGAGGCAAGATATAATTTCTTTTCAGAGCTCGCTGAGGAATATGGTATAACAAGCATAGCAACTGCCCATAACATGAACGACAGTGCGGAGACGATATTGATGAATTTCATGCGTGGAGCGTCGATAGGCGGGCTATGCGGAATACCAGTGAAGCGCGGGAACATAATACGTCCCGTGTTGTGCCTGACAAGAGATGAAATAATAGCCTACGTAAATGAAAATAAGCTTGATTTTGTAACTGACAGCACAAATCTGAAGGAAATATATACAAGGAATAAGGTAAGACTAAGTCTTATTCCGGAGATAGAAAAGAATTTTAATGCAAACTTTATTGAGACAACAGTTAAAAACGCTGAAAATATGAGATGCGATAAGGAGCTGCTGGAGCAGCTGGCCGACAGCGCTTATAAAATTTGCGTGACCGGGGACAGAGCAGATATCAAGCGTCTTATGGGCGAGCATATTTCCGTAAGGCGCAGAATATTATATAGAATGCTTACCTCCGTGACAGGCTTTGCTGATATTTCATCAGTATATATAGAAGCGATGGAGTCGCTGATTGCTTCCGGAAGGACCGGCAAGCGTGTAGATCTTCCGTCAGATACTGAAGCAGTAATCGAATACGGTGCATTGATCGTAAGAAAAAAAGCACCCGTGCATGGAAGCTTTGAATATGAGCTGAAAATAGGCAAAGAGACAACAATACCCGAGCTTGGTGTTACGGTACTGCTTGAGGAAACTAATACTCCAGGTAAAAATGCATTTACATTCCCTGAAAATTCCGCTGTATCAATACGTAACAGGCGCGAGGGGGATTATTTTTATCCTGAGGGCATGTTTGGCAGAAAGAAACTGAAGAATTATTTTATAGACGAAAAAATTGAAAGAGGCAAAAGGAATAGCATAGGTCTTTTTACGGTAAATGGAGAAATTGCGTATATAATCGGGAAGCGGCGCGACAGACGTTTTTCGTTTAAGGATAAAGGAGTAAGGCTTATTATTAAATAGATAAGGAGATGAGAATTTGCAGCAAAGGGGATATAAAGGACTGGGCATATGGCTCGCTGTACTTATCGTGTGTTATATTATCTATAACCTGTTTATAGGTCGCATGATGAGCGGTGATACAAAGCTTGTGTACTCTGACCTGATACAAGCGATAAAAAATGAGAAAGTAACAGAGCTGTTTATAAATGGTAACGAGGTCACTGCTCAAATAGATGACGGAAGTAAAAACGGGACTGTGGCAAAGGTTACGATTCCGTCAATAGATACTCTCTATGCTGATGTAGGCGATGAAATGTCAATACAGATGGAAGAGGGAAAATTGAAGCAGGAAGCCTATGAATCTAAAATTTCATGGGTTGCTATATCGAATATTGCGCTTATTATCGTATCGCTTTTGATTTTGTTTTTTATATTCTTTAAGCGAGGGAGCGGCGGAGCAGGTGCCTTTACAAAGTCACGGGCAAAGCTTGCGCAGGATAATAACAAAGTTACGTTTAAGGATGTAGCCGGAGAGCAGGAAGAAAAGGCTGAGCTCCAGGAGCTTGTTGAATTTCTCAAAAATCCGCAGAAATTTATCAGCCTGGGCGCAAGAATACCAAAGGGTGTTCTGCTTGTCGGAAATCCCGGAACGGGTAAAACACTGCTTGCGAGAGCCGTCGCCGGTGAAGCCGGAGTTCCGTTTTTCTCGATAAGCGGCTCTGATTTTGTTGAGCTGTATGTCGGAGTAGGTGCATCGCGTGTAAGGGATCTGTTTGATCAGGCAAAGAAAAACAGGCCGTGTATAGTATTTATCGATGAGATAGACGCTGTGGGAAGACGTCGCGGCGCAGGTATGGGCGGCGGCCATGATGAGCGTGAGCAGACATTGAATCAGCTGCTCGTTGAGATGGACGGCTTCGGTAAAAATGACGGGATCATAATAATGGCGGCAACAAACCGCCCGGATATACTTGATCCGGCACTGCTGCGCCCGGGACGGTTTGACCGTCAGATAACGGTAGGACTTCCTGATGTAGGCGGAAGAGAGGAAATTTTAAAAATTCATTCCG
>CALXRY010000131.1 GCA_944390955.1 uncultured Clostridia bacterium
AATTTTATTCATGACATCCTCCATTATTACATTCTTGCCCGAAAGCGAGTTATGTAATACGGATGTACCGCAACACAACTCGCGGTATTATCTTAATCTCATATATGCTGTCATCTTATCACCTCCTTAAATCCCGATTTATCTACGAGTACATTATACCGCAAAACAGGCAGAAAAGCAATCCTTTCGGACTGATTTCTGCCTTTTGCACAAAGGGTTATTTCACCCAAACTTCGTTATTTGCAGAGGTAACAGCCTTATGGTTATTACAGGATTCTGCTACATCAAAGAAATACCACATATTACTGTCGGTTACATCGGTAAAACGGTTAAGCTTTGTAAAGTTATCCTTTACATATTCCTTGTCTGCAACCCTGCCTGTTGCACGGTTGACAACAGTAACAACCTCTGCACGGGTAATGTCGTTATCACCACGGAATGAGCCGTCGCTGTAGCCGTTGAGCCAGCCGATATTCTTCGCAAAGGCAATATCCGAGTATGCCCAATATGAGCTTGCAACATCGGTATATTTTACGGTATTGCTCTTTTTGTTTACATCATTGAAAAGGTCATAGTATCTTACCGTCATAGCAACAAACTCTGCTCTTGTAACCGATGCATCGGGTTTGAATGTTCCGTCATTATAGCCGTTTATGACATTGTATTTTTCAAGATAACCGATATATGAAGAATACCATTCTTTACTTGATACATCAACAAATGAAGATTTACCACTTATGGTTTCGCCTTTTGCTTCAGCAATAAGTCTTGCAAATATAGCTGCTGCTTCAGCTCTTGACATATTGCTGTCCGGCTTGAAAGTACCATCACCATAGCCTACAATATATGCCTTATGCTCCGTTGCCGGAAGTGTCAGCATACCGTTCTTATCTGTTGTTCCTGTCGCTGTGCCGTTTTTGCGGTCTTTGAGTGTAACCGTTGTGCCAGCCTTTGCAGTGCCTTTGCTGTCCGTTACGGTTACAGTGTAGTAGTTCTCACTGTCAATCACTTTACCTGTGGGAAGTGTAATGGTTACACTGCCCTTACTGTCAACGGATTTTGTTACAGATACAGTCTTCCCGTCCTTATCTGTTACCTTGACATTAACTGTTGAATAGCTGCTGTAGCTTCCGCCGCCACCGCCGGAGCTGCCGCCTGATGAGGAACCGCCACCGCTTGAAGTTTTAACGGGCAGAGTTACCTTGCCGTTTGCATCTGTTGATGCGGTCTTTTCTGTTGTTTTGTCCTTGATTGTTACAGATACGCCCTTTACGGCATTTCCGTCTTTATCAAGTACGGTTACTGTTGTCTGATTGGCGGTGGTAAGAGTATGTGTTTCGGGAAGTGTAACATAAACCTTTCCGTCTTTGATTTCGATAAACGCACCTGTGATAATACCTTTAGTATCATTTACCTTGACGATATAAGAGATAGTTTCAATTTCGCCCAGCTTATCCTCAACACCGTCACCATCTGTATCTTCGCCTTTGCCCGGTTTTTCTTCGGTAATGTCCGAGCTGCCGTTATCATCGGTAATATCCTCTGAAAGTGGAGGGAATACGGCTTTTCCATCTGCATTTGTAATACCTGTTAAGATTTTAGTTTCTACGCCCTCAACATACAATTCGGAAACAATAACTTGTATATCTTTTACAGCCGTATTATCAGCCTTTTTCGCAACTGTTATTGTAACTCTGTTTGCATAATCGAATTTGATGTTTTCGGGAAGTATAACAGAAATATTTTCAGCAGTATTTACTGTTCCGTCCTCGTTTTTAACTTCGGCATTGTAGGTTATATGTGCCTTTTCAATAGCTCCGAGTTCATTTTTTACAGTAACAATAAAGCCGTTTACTTCGCTGTAGCCGTTGAAATCTGTAATATCAACATTTGTGGGCGGAACGGTCGCTTTGCCGTTTTCGTCCGTAACATTACTTTCCGTATTTTCTGCTTTATCCGTAAAAATCACTGTTATATCCTTAACAGGCTTATCCTCGCTGTCTGTTATAGTTGCAGTAATTCGATTTGTAACGTCAATCAATACACCCTCCGGAAGCATAACATTTATCTGTCCTTCACCGATAGTAACAAAGGTGTTTTCAATCGGCTTTGTTTCATCTGTGACTAACACATTGTACCCGTTTACAACAGCCTTGCCCTCGCTGTCCGTCATATCTTCGGAAAGAGGAGGTACAACGATAGTACCGTTTTCATCTGTGTTTGCTGTATATGATTTGTCTGCAACATCGTTTACTGTTACATTAACCTCTGCAACAGGCTTGCCGATTGAGTCAAGTACAGTTACGGTAATTCTGTTTGCATAGCTGATTGTCTTTTCATCGGGCAGCGTTACATTGATTGTGCCGTCCTCATTATGCTTGACATAGGCATTGGGAATTACGCCGATTTCATCATTCACGATCACATTGATATTATCAATATTAACCTTTCCGTTCTCGTCCGTGTATCCGTCCGAAGCAGTGGGAAGCGTAATCTTGCCGTACATATCTGTGCTGCCTTTTTCCATAAAGTCTGCATCGCCGATTGCAATTACTGTAATGCCTTCCTGAGCCTCTCCGTTGTGGTCGGTTACGGTTACGATTACCGGATTTTCTCTTGTGGGCTTGATACCGTCCGGCAAATCAACAACAATGTTATTGCTCTCTCCGATATGAATGTCGCAGTTCGGAATAACAACATTGGTCTTATCGGTAACGGTTACAACAAAGGTATTCTTTTTATCTCCGTCCTCGTTTCCGATTGTGCCGTTGTCATCGCCCGTGCTGCTCTGATTGTTCGGCACAACAAGCTGTCCGTTTGCATCCGTCGAGCCTGTTGCGGCATTGTTGTTGGTATCATAAATAAAGATACGCAAATCATCTGCCGGCTCCTGTGTATCCGTAAAGAAGGCTGTGATTGTGGTACGGTCTGCAAAGTCAAGCAGTCTGCCTTCGGGGAGCTTGATTGTAACATTGTCGTTTGCATCAATGCTGATTTCACTGTCAAAGACAGGCTTTCCGTCCTTATCGGTCAAGATAATTGAGAAATTGCCCACCTGTGCGTTGCCGTCCTCATCAGAATTATCCTTGTCGATAAGCTGTGCAATTTCCACTGTCTGCAAAATCTCGCCGCAACGTTTACATTCAATATGCTTTTCTCCACTGTGTTCAATCGTTGCTTCGGTGTCAACAATCCATTCTGTCGGCTGATGTCCGAGCGCTTCTCTGTAATTGCTCTTGTAGGTATCTCCACAAACAGAGCATACAAAGGTGCTGAATCCGAGTTCAAGACAGGTAGGCTCTGTAACGGTTTCCTCATAGCTGTGTGCCGCTTTGTCAGTATAATTATCCGTATAGCTTGCTCCGCAGTCAGGGCAAGTGTGAGTTGTAAAACCGATTGATGTGCAGGTCGGCTCTGTTACAACAGCCTTATATGCGTGTGATAATTTATCTGTATAATTGCCCTTGTATTCATCACCGCAGTCATCGCACTTGAATATGGAATATCCCATCTCGGTGCAAGTCGGAGCAATGACTGTTTCGATATAGTGATGCTCCTTGCTGTCTGTGTAATCACCTATATATGACTTTCCGCAGTCGGGGCAAGTATATACGGCATAGCCGTGTTCGGTGCAAGTAGGCTCTACGGTTTCTTTGTTATAGTTATGCTCCAGCATATCGGTATAATTGCCTACATAGCTGTCACCGCAGTCGGCACAGGTAAAGGTCGAAAATCCCATAGAAGTACAAGTCGGATGTGTTATATCTTCCTTGTAATTATGAGCAAGTTTTTCCGTGTAATCGGAAACATATTCATCATCACAGTTTTTGCAGGAATATGTTGTATAGCCGTGACTTGTACAAGTAGGAGCTGTTACGGTCTTTTTGTAATCGTGTTCTGCTTTGTCCGTATAATCGCCTGTGTAGGTATCGCCGCAGTCATGGCAAGTATATACGGTATATCCCATTGAGGTACAAGTCGGCGCAATTACCTTACTGTCATAGTGATGTCCTGTCGGAAGCTCCAAAACTGTATCACATACAGTACATCTTTGAGGTTCTGTGCAAGTTGCAGCAGTTCCGGGAGTGTGTCCGTTTACGTTTGTTGCCTTAATCATCTTTTCCGTGCAACCGTCATTTAGGCAATGATACTCAATAACGCCCTCTGCGTCGCAAGTGGAGTTGGTAACGGTATGTCCCTCGTCCCACTTGTGTCCCAAAGGCTCTGTATAGTCGCTTACATAATGGTAATCGCACATTGTACAGGTATGTGTGGTGTAGCCCTTTTCTGTACAAGTCGGCTCTTTTGTGATATGCTCGTATGCGTGGGATATAATCGGTGTAATATCGGTTATGTAATTATCTCCGCACACCTCACAGATATGCTCCGTATAGCCTGTCATTCTGCAAGTGGGGTTATGCTTTACTGTCTTATAGCTGTGAGCTGCTACGGGTGTTGTTTCCTCATAGAAATCTCCGCAGTCTGAACACAGCCATAATTTCAGACCGCCCTGCTTACAAGTAGCTTCTCTTATGGTAACTGCCTTGTAATTATGTCCCTTTGCAGGCGTATAATTTCTTTTCTGAAGATCTCCGCAGCCTTCGCACTGCCAGCGTTCATATCCCAAGTTCTCACAGCTCGGTGCAACGGTTTCAAGATAATGATAATCGTGTTCATGTGCCGGAGGGATAACAATAATTGTGTTTCCGCTGTCGCTGCTGTCGGTTTCATTATCATCATTTACAAGCCATACATAAGAAACGCCGTTTTCGGTCATTGTTTCTCCGGCATAGCTGTAATTGATTTTATAGTACACCGTATAATATCCCGCCTGTGTGTAGTTTGGTGCAGAAGTCTTGGTGCAACTATCGGCAGTATCACCATAACGGATACTTGTTTTAACACCGCTGTCCGAAAGGTCGGAAACGGTCAGCGTATGAGCTTCGCCGTCTGCTGTTCCGTAATAGGAAGCCACAACGGATTTTGCAGTTACATATTCGCTTGTTTCATATCCGCAGTCATCGCATTTTTCAGCAACATAAAAGCGGTTATTTCCGAGCTGTGCATCTACGCTTTCCGTAAAATCGTGTGATTCAAGTCCCCTTGACGCTCTTGCAAATGTGCCTTTGCAGAACTTGCAGTATTCGCCTCGTTTTAATGTAGTTAAATGCCTGCCTTCATCATACGGCTCGTATGTGGTGGCGTCAAAGTCTAAGAAAAAGTTGTGGTCGCAGCTGTTTAAGCTATATACATTGTTATTAAAGTCATAATCTGTAGGACCGTCACCAGAGTTTATCGTTCCGCAGGTCTGACATACAGCCTTTGTGAAATGATACCCCGTATAATACGCATCAATTCCGGGAGTGCCGTTATCAAGATTTCCTTTTGAAACACCGTCTATGCAAGTTCCGTCTGAATATCTTACACCTCGGTTAAGTGCTGTTTCTCCCGTTTTTGTGTATTCGGGAACACGATATGTAAGTACGCTTGTGAATTTCTTGCAGACATTGCAATACTGTGTTTCGTTTGTGATAGTGGCGTTTACATCAAGCTCGTTGGTACGATTGTTTGATGACAGCCAATTATCCGCCGGATCGACATATTCATTGGACTGTGCCGCAAAGACCGACACAGGAAGTGTGCCTGCGATAATAACGAGCGCAAGCATCATTGAAATAACTGATTTCATAGAAAAATGTTTGGTTTTCATAAAGTTAAAATCTCCTTTTCAAAATATATTTTTGTTTATGTATCAGAAAAGCCGCCATAATTTACGGCGGCTCCCGATAGCGTGGATATTCGATTTTCAAAATCAACCCCTGCCTTTCTGTTTGTTCTTTTTCTTTTTACGATTGCCATTGTGTGGCTGAGTATGCTGCACGGACTTTTCGGGAGCAGCCTTTTTCTTTTGCGCCTGTTCGGCTTTTATCTCCTCAATTTTTTTACGCACCGAGGGTTTAGTACCGCTGTCCGTTTTTGCCGTACCCTCGAATGAGGTAGATTTGCTCCCGTGCGGATTTTCGCTTGCTTTCTCCGCACGGGTTTGTCGGTTTTTTGAAGAATTATCCTTTTCCTTTGAGTGTTCTTCATTCACCGGCGTTTCGGGCTGTTCCGGTGCTTCCGGCTCAACCTCCTGTTCAGGTGCGGAATATCCGAGCTTTTCCATAATGTAATTAAGCCTTGGAATATCATCGTGAAAGGCGATAATATCGCATAAGCCGTTGTCGTTCGTCTTGTCCGCAACAGGACGGTACATTATGCCGTAGTTGTGTGCTTCTGTATTGAATTTTTTGAGGTCTGCTTCTTTAATCTGCATAATACAAAGCTGCTTGCCTGTTTTAAGCATTTGCTTGAGCTTTGTAACACCCTCGGTCTTTCCGTCATCCTTTACCAGCGCCATTACGATAGCGGCAAGATTTTTTGCACCGAGTGCAGTAAGCTTTACCGCCGACTCGGTAATCTGTATACCTTCCTTTACCATTAAATCAGCGACTTCGCCGCTTGTGTTCATCTTTCATCAGCTCCTTATCTGCCTGTTCCTGCAAAGCCATAGCCTGCCGTTTTTTCTCGGCAATTTTGTATGAGTCTTTAAAAATGGCTTTGCACATTCTGATTTCCTTCCGGAGTTCGTTAAGCTCCGTATTGATTGCTTTCGCTTTTTCCTTGACATCATCACAATTTTCATCAGTCCTTTCATCGTACAGCTTTTTACGCTGCGTAATTAAAATATCAATTTCAACCTCCCTGCTTTGCTGATATTTCTGTAACTGTTCGCCCGTTTCAATATCGTGTGAAAACAAAAATTTGAACTGCTTCTGATAGCGGTCAAACTTTATCATCTCCTCACGCATAAAAAATGACACCCTTTGCGGTGTCTGCTTACGCTGTATTTTTTTGAACAGATATAGGTAGTGGAAGTAGAGTGCCATAAAACCTTTCAATTTTTTACCCTTGACATTTTTAAGACTGCCTCGGAATTTATATTGCTTTTTCGGCATCTCTGACGGTGCAGCCGTAATGATACCGTTACGGGTTGCGATAATTCTTTCCAAAATTTCTGCTTCGCTGTAACCTTCACCGAGATTATCAAGACGCATCGGGCGTTTTGCGTTCGGTGCTATTATGGAGGTGTATTTGATATTCGGTCCCTTGCGGTGAACGACAAAACCACGTTTTTTTAAGTTTTGCCAAAACTGCTCCATAGTGTAAGAGCATTTTATAATCTCGTCAATATCCCTGCGGATACTGCCACGGATGGTCGGTCTACCTTGCTTTAACGCCAGCCATTCGCCGTAGTGCATACCTCGCCGTTGGGGATGTTCAATTACCGACAAAAAGTTTTCACGGCAGATTTGGTCGGATATTCCTCGAATGTCTATAAAGTAGTCCTTGAAATTATTTCGGTATTTGTAACCGTCAAGATATGAAACGGCATTTATGATGATGTGGTTATGCAAATGCTTGTGGTCGAGATGCGTTGCGACAACAACCTCGTATTTATCCGCAAACAAACGCTCCGCAAGCTCAAGCCCGCATTTATGAGCAATCTCCGGCGTTGTTTCAAAATCCTTGAAGGACTGTACCAAGTGATAAGCAAGAACGGAATTTTTGCGCCCGGCTTTCCCGAAAAACTCTTGTGTTTCCATCATTTCCGAAAATGCTTTGTCTACCGTGCAGTTGTACGCTTTCACATACTTGCACTGTTCCGTCTTGTCATTGTTCTTGATATATTTTATTACACCCTCGACTGCTTCAATGTCAGGCTGCAAAGTCGTCTTATCGGGATTTGCAATGTATTTAAGGCTTGTGTCAAGTCTTGATTTGACCGACCATATTTTTGTAATTGCCATCAGCGCACACTCCTTACAAGCCGCATAATTTCATCTTGCATTTTGAGGACTTCTTCAATTTTATCTGCTGAAATATGTCTTTCGGCATTTGCGATATGCGCTATCTGATTTATGTTGTTGCCCACAGCATTTATCTCACGCAGCAGCTTTACATATTCATCAGGCGGACGGGGACGAATAACACTACCCATAATCAGCTTGCGGATAAAAGCACCTACACTAAGTCCTGCAACAGCGGTCTGCTTTACAAGGTGCTGTTTCTCTGCATCCGATAAATATACAAGAACTCCATTTTGTCTGTTTCTCAAAAAAATCACCTCTTTTCATAGTGCCGACGGGCGGGGTATTAGGGGCATAAGCCACTAACAAGCGGGCTTTTGTATAGACAAATGCCGTGCTTGCTAATACAAATGCTCACGCATTTGTCCCGTCCGCCTGCGGCTTAATTCTTTCCGGTGGGAAAGCTTCATTTTACAGTGTGCAGCTGTCCTTGTAAGGACAGTCCTCACATTCGTGTCCGACACACTCGCTGCCGGTTTCTTCAAAACCATAATCATCATAGTCATCTTCATCATCTGCAACATCATCGAGGTTGCTTTTGTATTCGGAAATGATTTCGCCGTATTCGCACTCATCACATTTATTATTACATTCGGTGTTGTAGCAAAGTGATTCGGCAATAACATATTCAATATGTGCGATAAATTCATCTTCATAAAATTGATAGCCGAATTTATACAATCCGTCTTTCAGATAGCATCTGTAAATGACAGCCTCAAATTTGTCCCCGACACACACTTTCGTATCGTAAAAATATGTAACCGCAAGCGTCATATCGTCAAGTAGCCATAATTCATATCCCTCGGTTATATCACTTAAAGTAGAATTAAATCCCGTAGGAGTTGCTTTGAGTAAAAACCCGTTTTTATCAAAAATTGGGTTTGTATCATAGCGGTGATTAAGATGTTCGTTGCTGTTTCCGTATGCTTCAAATGTATAAACGGGTTTGAAACGAAAATACATAACCGGATCAAAATCTTCGGGCACAGCCTTTTCCACATCGTATGCAATATCTTCGGCAAAAGAGAAGATTTCCCGGTGCAATAAGCACAGCTTTTCAAGTGAGCGTACAAACGCATCTCTGTTGTAATTTGTGTTCATTTTTATTACCTCATCTTTCATAATTTTATATATCAAAAAAGCCTGCTCAGTAAAGCAGACTGATTTGCGGAAATTATCGCTCCGGCTGATGTCGTTTTTTCTTTTTTGCCTGTTCATTTTCTTTTACAAGCTCTTTTGAAAAATCATCAACCGTATCTCTTAGCATATCCATATATGAATAGTCATTTTTCAGCCATTCATTGTAGCAAGCGGAAAGAGGATATTCAAGCCGCAAAAGTTCTTTTATTTGTTTTGCATCAAGAAAATCACTTTCAAAAAGCATTAGAATATCATCACGCATAACCTTTTCATACGATGCCGAAATGATTTCCTCCGGTGATGAATGCTTCAGCTTTTCAATAAAGTTCTCTTGCTCATTACACATTTTTTCATAGAGTAAATCATGCATATCCTGTTCGTTTTGCATTGCAATCAACCTCTCTTTCTGTATGTTCCGCAAGCATTTTTTATAAAATTGTAATCGTTGTATGTGATTTCGCCTTTATACAATGCCTGCCTTGCTTCATAGATTTTTTTCAAGTGCCTGTTTGCGGTTTTGCAGTTTTCGGGAAACGAAAAAGAAATTACATCTCCGTTTTTGCTCCAATTAAGACCGTAAATCATATCAATCTTAAATAGGGTGTGGAGTGTTTCAAGCTCGGAATCTATTGAGAGCTTTGATATGGCAAACTTGTGTATGCCGAGTATCTTTGCTAATTTTGTTGCAATCCGGGCTTTTGCGATGCTTCTCTCGTTTTCATACTGTCCTATGCGTATTCCGGCACTTTTTTTCGAAAAGCCGACCTTTTCGCCGAGTTCCGACTGCGATAAGCCGTTATATTGTCTGCACAGCCGTATTGTCCTCCCGATAGGTTTTGCTTTTTTCATGTTCATAATTTCATCAATCCTTTCATATTTTCGGGCATAAAAAACCGACAAGATTTCTCCTGCCGGTTATGCCGATTATTTAATTTTATCGCTCCGGTTCTGTATCTTTAAGAAAAGAGCGTGCGTCCGGTTTCTCCATTCTCAGATATTTATGCCGTAAATACCACGCCTGCTTGCTTGAAATGAGGTTTTCAACCTCTGCGGAATTTATATCAGCGTTCAATTCACACCAGCATATATCCCAATGATAGTCCTTTTTGCCGCTGTCTACGATTGCCCACGATTTTTTCATTCGTTCAAGTGATTCAGCAAGGTATTTCGGAAGTCCGCACTCAAAGTGCATTTCATCCGTCGGCATACCTGTTTCCGAGTCATATTCAAAATCTTTCAATGCGTTCACCTCATTTCTGCCCGATGGCTTATTTTTATTCATTATATATCGGAATATCACACCGGTCAAAAATTTCGGGATACTATCTTGCCATAGCGTATTCACGCTTTCTTTGCGGCACTTGTGCGTCGGATACATCAGTGTCGATAACATTATCGTCCTTCTTATCCATTTTGAGAAGTGCTTCAACGGCGGCAAGCCGTTTTGTTTTTTCTTGTAATTCAGCCTCTTGCGGAAACGGTCGCTTTGCTTCAGCCTTTGCCGTTTCATACTGCGTATTGGTGTTTGCAAGTTCTTCTTTTGCGATTTCAAGCCGTTTTTCAAGACCGTCCAAAGCATTGTCGATACGCTGGATATTACCGAATACATCTGTGCCAAGCTCTACCTTGTGAGAAAGCTCATTTTTAAGTGACACATAAAACAGCTTTTGAAAGCTGTCAAAGGACAGCTCCATAGAAAAACCCCGGTAGTCACCGATTAAAACCGGCTCCTCCGAGGTCATTTTCTTGCAGCGTTCTATAAGTGCATTTCCCGCTTTTTCCTTTTCAAAATATCCGAATCCGTCAATGGTCATTGTATTGAATTTATCCTCTATCTTAGGGTATTTTTTAACTGTCTGAATATCGGTTTCCAATCCCTTAATTCTTGCGGTGGTTTCGGCAATCTGTTTCGGGTAATACTTCACAACCTTATCTTCGAGGTCATAAATCTGCGACATAAAGGACGATTTTATCAACTTCAGCTTTGATACCTCCATATCAAGCTCCATTTTTTCCTTGATGTACGGGTTGCCCGTTGACAGTGCCTTGATTTCCGCAAATGAAAGTGCGGTAGGATCTATATCGTCCGCCACTCTGACGGGGGATTTTGAAGTAAATATCTGCGATATAAACTTCTGTTTCTGCTCAACGGTTTGCCACATATATGTATCAAAGGTACCTTTGGTAACATACCGGTAAATATGCACTTTTTCGTTTGTATTTCCTTGCCGTATAATTCTTCCGGCTCGCTGTTCAAGGTCTGCCGGACGCCACGGACAATCGAGATCATGAGAGGCATAAAGCAGTTTTTATAACGATAGGTAAGGCTTTGATATCATCTCCACCTTTTCCCCCGTCCCACACCGTACGTGAGAGTTTCCCCTCATACGGCGTTCCATCAATTGTAGGTAAACTTAGTTATAAGATTAATTTTCAGTATCCTTTTCGGCGTTTAACATTATTGCTTCGTTCCCACAGAGTACACGCAGTTTGTTCAGTTTTTCGATTTTTTGTTTGTTTAGTTTAAAGTTTGAAATCAGTCTTGCTATTACCTCAGCATTAACCGCATGGATTAATACATGAATATCTTTGTCCACTATTATCAGATTTTTATACTCATCACCGCCGCCTTGTTTTCTTGGTTTCTTGTGGTGACAATGAATTCTGTCTATAGAAAGCAACTCATTTGTTATCGCACACCGCCCTTTTTGTGCGATATACAGAGATATTCGGTTATCGTTATATTCAATGGTTTCACTATCTACGGGATTTCTCATTAATGCATGAACCATTGACATATCTATATTTTCAAGCTGTTTATGAATAAATTCTCGCCCTTCTTTCGTAAATGCATTTATCGTTTTCTTCTTGTGAATGGGCGGTTGATGACTCACATAACCAATCGGCAGCAGAATATTCTTTCCAATAAAACGTATTTCTTTACTTGCTGCATATTCTAACGCATATCGCGGTATTGATTCGTTATTTCGTCGCTTTACTCTCTTTTGAAGCCTGATTTTAATGGACTGCTTTATACTGTATGCAAGCGGTTGAAAATCGGCATTTACATCAGTCGCCATTCGGTAATAATTGTGTATTCCCATAATGTAGCTGTTGTAATTATTGATTGCTCGGTATTCCGCACTTTCTCCTTTACTTCTGCAATATTGAATATCCTTTATGTACTCGGAAGCCCTGTCATGGATTCTATTCAAAGCCTTTTCCGATACATGAGATTTAATTACATATTTATCGCAGACTATATTATTCTTCGTCGTTTTGCCTTTCTTGTGTACCTTAATTTTAAATCCAAGAAAATCTGAATAATTATGTTTAAGGTTTACAATCTTTGACTTCTCAGGACTTATGTCCAGTCCCAATCTGTCTTTAAGCCATAGTTTGACTGCTTCAAATATTTTCACTGCGTCATTATGTTTTCTGCAAAAGATTTTAAAATCATCGGCATACCTAACGATATAGCATTCTTTTAATTTTGTTTTCCTCAATGCTCTGTACTTTTTTGACCTGTCCTTTGCGCCTGTAGTATGAATTCGTCCGCTGTATTCATGCTTTGTGGGTATTTCCTCCCACTGCGAGGCTATCCACCAATCTAATTCATTTAGCACAATATTTGACAGCAGTGGACTTATTATACCACCCTGCGGTGTTCCTTTCTCGGGGAAACCTATTCCTGCAACCTCTGCTTTAAGCATAGCTGATATTATTGATATGAGTGTTTTATCTCTGATACCCAATGTCCACATCTGCTTTAAAAGCTTTCCGTGGCTCACATTATCAAAGAAACCCTTAATGTCAATATCAATAACAATATGCAGATTACTGTTTTGTATTAATTTTTCAGCTTGTGCCAGAGCATTTTCTACACCTCTGTTTGGTCGAAATCCGTTACTTGTTTCTCGGAATTTTGCTTCACATATAGGCTCCAATACTTGATAGAAGCACTGCTGAATCAGTCTGTCTGTTATTGTAGGAATTCCCAGAGGTCGTTTCTTAGTCGGGTCACTGCTTTTGGGTATTTCTACTCTGCGTACTGATTGAGGTTTATACCATTTTAGCTTGTTTTTAATAAGTCTAACTATCTTTTCCTCGCTCATAGCAGATAAATGCTTAATCGTTTTTCCGTCTGTTCCTGCCGTTTTGCTACCTTTATTTTTCTTTATATTTCGGTAGGCAAGTTTTATATTTTCATCAAGCAGTACATACTGCATTAAATTTGTAAAACTTACATTTTTCAAACTTTTAGCATAAAGCTCATCGAAAATCTGTTGTGTATCGTAATACTCATTATTACGAAGCTTTTGACGCTTTAACGCCTTGTTCGGATTTACTGCCAAAGTCAGGTACTCACCTTGCGGCTTTCTCTTTTCTTAGTCATACTCGAACCTTTAGAATTAATCTTAACTTTTAGTTCAATCCTGCAATTGACTGGCGGCTGTTCCTCCACGGCTTGTTATCACCGCTTCATCGGTCGTGCCGCCGCTCTCAGCCAGACAAAGCGAGTTGTTACATTGCTGTTTCTTTCCTCACTGCCACCAATGTGCAAACATCTTTTCGGGAACTTGTGCAAGTTCCGTTGGCGTTCTGACCTTTCCTCGTTCCGATATTCCTATCTGTTTCATGCTTGCCCTTAGGTTTATCCTATAAGCCTGTGCGCTTGCCAATGCCTGTAACATTGCAAGGTCTTTCATAACGTACAATTTTACTCAACCTCACGCACACCGTAAATTTACAGTTACGCCATTTCTAACGTATCACGCTTTAGACTCGTACATTCGGATATATCGTCAGTCATAATGACATTCTAACCATAGGCATTTTATAGACCCCCGGCGTATCATCTGCACACCCCGCCTCCGGAGCGGTTTCCACATCAAGCTGCTGACAGCAGTCTCCTGTTTGGGCAGACTTCCGCCGACTTCAACGAGCTTCGCACCCTCACATTTTGCACTATGAGCGCACGTCGTAGTATCAGGGCAGGCGTTTCAGGGCGTTACTCCATCATTCCACCTGTCGGAATATCAGTTCTACAAGACTGATAATTTTACTATATTCAGTTGTATTTTTCGTGTCTTGTGTCTAACCTTTTCAGTTAGAAACGAGTCGCACGCACATTCGTTCCGGCACCCATTTTTGAGGTGGAGCCAAGAAGCACACGCACATCGCCGCTTCTGACTTTCTTGAATAATTCGTCTTTTTTAACCTCCGTGTTTGCGTCGTGAATAAAGGCAATTTCATTTTCGGGTATGCCTTTTTGGAGCAGCTTTTCTCGTATACTATTATATACCGAGAATGTACCGTCCGATTTCGGTGTTGATAAATCGCAGAATAAAAGTTGTGTTGATTTCTTTTCTGCGGTATCTTTCCATATTTCATA
This sequence comes from uncultured Clostridia bacterium, assembly GCA_944390955.1. Taxonomy (GTDB): domain Bacteria; phylum Bacillota; class Clostridia; order UBA1381; family UBA1381; genus Ornithomonoglobus_A. The sequence continues at coordinate 14,446 of CALXRY010000131.1, forward strand.
TACACACTTAGCACACACCGATACCTTTGAGGTTTCGTCATCGGGAAGCATAGGGTTTATCATTCGTTGGTCGAGAGCTAATTTTCTGCCATCGTTTGTTATTTTCAGCATATTGTCAACGCTCGGATCTACGCTTCGGTTTCGCACTTCTTCGGCTCGCTCTCCAAGGTCTGCAACCATATCTTTTTGAAATTCGGTCGGCTCAGCGACTTCGTTATGATACTCAACCTCTGGCACAGGCAAATTCAGCATATCCGCTGTCTGAATATCGGCAACCTCTTTGAACATTGCAATGAGTTCGGGTAAGTTAAAGAATTTCGCAAACCTTGTTTTCATACGATACCCACTGCCCTCCGGTGCAAGCTCCATTGCCGATACAGTTTCACCAAATGTGGAAGCCCACGCATCAAAGTGCTGCAAGCCACGCTCTTGAAGTGATTTATATTGCAAATATCTCTGCATTGTATATAACTCTACCATTGAATTGCTTACCGGCGTTCCTGTTGCAAAAATAACACCTTTACCGCCCGTAAGCTCATCAAGATACTGCGTTTTCATAAAGAGATCGCTTGATTTTTGTGCTTCGGTCTGTGCAATACCGCCCACATTACGCATTTTTGTGTAGAGGAACAATGTGTACCACCTACGCACCGCCGTTAGGCGTGTACGTAGTAGATACTTTGTCGTGATAGGTAATTCTTTGATGTTATCTCCGAATTTTCCCCCACCTCACACCGTGCGTACACCTTTCGGCGTACACGGCGTTCCATCAATTTAACTTACTACCCTCCATCGGGGTTCAACGGATATATGTCCTCACGGAGCATATTCCGCTTACAAATTTCACTTTAATTTTTCTCTGTATTTCTCGATTTTCTTAATTACCTTTTTATCCGTATTTACAGGTATGGGACTGTTGTGTATCATTTTGTGGCAGTCATAACAAACCCATGCAAGATTATTGACTTTGTTTATTTTATCCATTGACAGTTTGTTATTAACATGATGACAATGCTTCTGTATTAAACCGTATAAATCCTTTTTTACAACATTTGCACTTTCCCTTATCACGATTAAAGGCATATTCTCTGTTCATAAAATACTCAAAATTGTATTTACCTGTTGCATATACTGCAAGTCGTATATCGTCACTTGTATTAACAGACGGTCTGTTATGCGGTAACGGCTTGTGTTTGTTTCGGTATTGAACATAGATTTTTCTGCCTTCTTCGGTATAAGGCGTCATTTTCTGATTAAATGGTTTTTGCTCATATTTTGAGTGAGTAATAAATGCCATTGTTATTCCAAACCACATTCCCTCAACAGGGATTGCAAAGGTTTTACTGTCGTAGTCCTTATGCCTTTGCGGTAGATTTGACAAGTGTTTTAACGGGATTTGCCATGAATTATATCTGTCAGGATATATCCGTTTCCATACTGAAAATGCACTGTTATTTACACGCCTGTCTATGACATGAAGTGCATGGGAACATATACTTGAGCTGATATATTCTGCAATACCCATTATCACGGAATTTATATACTGTATTTGTGCTATTCTGCTGTTTATGGCGGAATAGTTTCGTATGTCTCTTATTTTGGCACATAAATTCTTGACTTTCTTTGTCAGTCTGTCCATATCGGGGTATGGCTTGCCAACTAAATGTTGTTTGTTGTTTTCAGGTGTTTCCCGAGGCTTTTCAGCTTTGATAATAAATCCGAGGAAGTGTATTCCCTCTGTTTTAAGGTCTGTTACTTTTGTTTTCTCCTGTGACAATTCAAGCTTCATTTTATACATAAAGTATTTTGTCAGTTCAGCTTTTAGTCTGTCCGCCTCTTGTTTTGTTGATGTCAGTATTACCCAATCATCTGCATACCTGAAATTATATTTTGGATTTACACCCAACCATTTTAATCGCCTTGAGTCATTGCATTTATACTTGCACCGTCTGTGAGGATTGTAATATTTTCTGCCTATATACCAGTCAAAATCATTGAGATATACATTTGCCAACAAAGGTGAGATAATACCGCCTTGCATAGTACCGATATTACTGTTTTTGAACATATCGTATTCGATATATCCCGATTTCAGCATAAGACCGATAATTTTAATCAGTCTTTTATCGTGTATTCCCAGACGCCATAGTTTTTGTAACAGTAGTCTGTGATTGATATTGTCAAAGCACCCTTTTATATCACCCTCTAAAGCCCAGACGGGCTGTTCCGATGATTTATATGAGGCGTTTATCACATTGACTATATCTCTTACAGCGTGCTTTTGTGCTCTGTACGGTCTGAAACCATAACTATGCGGATAAAATTGTGCCTCGCATATTGGTTCAATAACAATCCGTACACATTCCTGAATAATTCTGTCAAGAATTGTCGGTATTCCAAGCGGTCGTTTTTTACCGTTACTTTTGTCTATATACACACGTTTGGCAGGTTTTGGTTTATAGTCTGAAAGCGCATTTCTGACTAAATTTATTACTTCATCTTTTGGCATTTGCAAATATCTATCCATTTTGATTTTGTCAACACCGGAGGTTTTACTTCCTTTGTTGGACTTGATATTATGGATAGCTGTTACAATAGTCACTTCATGAATTACTGCTTCAAGCAGTCCTGTAAATTTTGTACCTTGTTTGGCTTTATCATACAGAAAATCAAGCAGGCTCTTTAAATCAGCCTCATTTGAAAATCTGACGTTTAAATGCACAAGGCTATCACCTCGCAGTTCGTCACCCATTATTTCAGGGAGTTAGTAATTTTCGTTTTGTGAAATTTGTAAATTAAACTGACTCGTCTCCTTCGCCATGAGATATTTCAATCTCGTGTAATTGGCTTTCCCAATCTCAGACTACTATGAGACGGCTGACTTCCTATGCATTTCATAGCCCTGTAAAGCTCTAAGCATAGGCTCTCAAACGTTCCTAAATCTCTATCCTTTTTTTTGATGTTTTTAGGTCGTCACCTTACACCGTGGAAATTTAGCATACTTTGAACCACAGTTTTTGTATGCTTCCGATACGCATTTCAGCATTACCGTGAATATACTGAAAAACCAGCAATATATTCCTTTCCATTCATCTCCTTTTCAGGAGCCACTTCCTCTTACGATGCTGCATGACTTTCTGTAATTGTAACCATAGACTTCGGAAACCCGCATTATATATTCCATATCATACGAATGAGTATGACTTAGGACATCAAATTACGACTTTACCACGCTTTGTACCATAGGTATTTACAGATACCTAACGCACAGTGGAGTATCAGTTCTCGTACTGCCCACAGTTTTGACATACTGTCTCTGGCATTGGTTCAGTACGGCAGAGGAATTTCACCTCTGAATTTGAGATTTAAGTTCTCTACGATATTTTCTTATATATTTAAGTGCTATCGTATGGTGCTTTTCGTCATAGCTGTCAACTATGACTTATGCACAACGTTTCGCACAATTTTTATAGTAATGTGCCTCGTCCACAAACACCCTGTCAACGCCGATTTCTTCAAAGGTAACAACATCATCCTTACGGTCTTGGTCGTTGAGTTTTTTTAGTTTTGCTTCAAGTCCACGCTTTGTTTTTTCCATTTGTTTTACGGTGTAACGCTCCGCATTTTCGGCTTTTGCTGCTGCAATTCCGTCTAAAATTTCATCAAGTTGTTTTTGAAGTATCGCTTTTTGCCTTTCAGCCGACATAGGTATTTTCTCAAATTGTGAATGACCGATAATAACGGCGTCATAATCACCCGTTGCAATTCTGCCGCAGAATTTCTTGCGGTTTTTCATCTCAAAGTCCTTTTTTGTTGCAACAAGGATATTCGCCGCCGGATACAACTGTAAAAATTCGCTTGCCCATTGTTCCGTAAGATGATTTGGTACTACAAAGAGAGATTTGTTACACAGTCCCAACCGCCGTGATTCCATTGCAGCCGCAACCATTGTCCAAGTCTTACCGGCACCCACGACGTGTCCTAAAAGCGAATTGCCGCCGTACATAATTCTTGCGACAGCGTCCTTTTGGTGCTTACGCAGGGTTATTTCGGGATTGATACCGTTAAAGGTTATATGGCTGCCGTCATATTCACGGGGACGGATAGAATTAAACCTTACATTGTATATTTTACAGAGGTCATCACGCCTTTCGGGAGTTTTCCATATCCAATCCTCAAAGGCTTGCTTGATTGCCGCTTGCTTCTGCTGTGCTATTGTCGTTTCCTTGATATTCAGCTTTGCAACCTTGTTTCCGTTTTCATCGTAAACATAATCAAAGATACGAACATCTCGCAGATTAAGCGAATCCTCAATAATTTTGTATGCGCTTATTCGGTTTGTGCCGTATGTGTTGGTAGCTTTTACACCTTTATCGGCACTCTTGCCTTGAATATTCCATTCGCCCGTAAGATTGGAGTATTTCACATCAATTTTATTACCGGCATAGTAATTGGGCGAAAGCAAATCAAACACAAAGTCCTTTATATACTTTTCCGGTATCCAAGTTGTACCGAGTTTTACGGAGATTTCTCCCGGTGTTAAGTCCTTCGGCTGTACCTTTTGCAAGTATTCTGCATTGATGCGGTATTCGGAATTTTCCTCTGCAAACAGCTCCGCCTGACTTAACTTTTCACGCACATTACCCGACAGATACTCATCAGCAGTCAGATATTTCGGCTCATTTTCGGGAGATATTTCGTGTTCAGGATTTAGGAAGATAACGCCGTGCAAATCCTCATACAGCTGTTGTTCGGTTTTGCCGGATAGCTTTTCCATAAAGGGTATGTCTATCTTTGCCTTTTCGGCAAGCGATACCACCAATGCTTCATCCGCCGTATCAACCTTAGTAACTTCGTGTTTGGCTCTTATGGTGCGTTTGGTGAACATATCCGCTTTGCGTGCAAGCTCGCCGTATTCGTCCAATACCTCTAATGAACAGAGCAGGAAATAACTGCTGTCCTCAGAAAATGCAAGGGCATTGCCACGAGAATTTATGAGTCCGTATTTCTTTGTGTAATCATTATAGAGCGTGTTGAGTTTTGCCTGTTGAGCCTTGATTTCATCATCGGAATAGTTTTCCGTTTGATATTCGATTAAAGTTCTCACGCAGTCACGCAGTTCAATCATACCTTTTACACGGTTTTCAGCCGTTGCGTTCAGTTCCACCTTACGCATTATGCTGTTTTCACGAAAATATATATCTCCGTCCACAACCGTAAAGCTGAAATTGCGTACATTTGGATCTGCCGGGATAGTAACTTCCTCATCATTTGAAACATCCTCAAATTCATATTCTGTAATTTGTGCGTGTATGTTCTGAATGGCTCCGTCAAGCTGTTCGGCAAGTGTGGTGTTTTCGTCGGGCTCACAGGTAAGCTCCGGACCGAAAGGACCGCTGACTTCTTTCAGTTCACCCATAACCATATCGGGATTATCTAAAAAGTAGCGGTTTACAAATTGTCCTGTTTCGTGTTCGGCAACTTCAACCCATTCCGGCATAATATCCGTCATACGCTCACGCTTTTGCAAAAAGAGAATATCAGCCGTAACCTCTGTTCCGGCATTCTTCTTAAAGGTGTTATTCGGCAAGCGGATTGCACCGATTAAATCGGCTCTCTGTGCAATATATCTACGCACCTTTGAATTACGCTTATCCATAGTGCCGGAGGAGGTGATAAAGGCTACAACGCCGCCCGGTCGCACTTTATCCAAAGTCTTTGCGAAAAAGTAATCGTGTATGAGAAAATTGTGCTTGTTATACTTCTTATCAAGCAGCTTGAAATCTCCGAACGGCACATTTCCGATTGCCACATCGAAAAAACTGTCGGGAAGTTCCGAGTTCTCAAACCCTTGTATGGCAACGGAGTTTTTCTGATAAAGCTGCTGTGCAATTCTGCCTGTGATACTGTCTATCTCCACACCATACATTTTGCTTTCTCTCATACTGTCCGGCATGAGTCCCATGAAATTGCCGATACCGCAGGACGGTTCCAAGATGTTGCCCTGTGTAAATCCCATATTGAAAAGTGCCTTATACATTGCCTTGATTACAACGGGCGGAGTGAAGTGTGCGGTAAGCGTTGACGCTCTTGCTTGCTCATACTCATCGGGCGAAAGAGTGGTGTATAGTTCCTTAAATTCCTCCGACCAATTTGATTTTGTTTCGTCAAAAGCATCTGCAAGACCGCCCCAGCCGACATACTGTGATAAGATTTCCTGTTCGTCGGGAGTAGCCAACCTATGCTCAAATTCAAGCTGATGCAAAAGATGTACAGCTTCTACATTCCGCCTGAATTTCTCTTTCGGTGTTCCGTATCCGAGTTCTTCATTTGATATTTGAAAATTGTGACGCTCGGAAACAGGTATTTCGGGATACACAACAGTATTTTGTGCCTTCTGCGGCTTTGCCCTTTGAAATTCTGCCGTTATCTGCGGTTTAGCTTGCTCTGCAATAATGCTTTTTACAAAATCTATGCTCTCGCTTCGGAATATGGGAAACCCCGTACTGTTTTGAAAGGTTATATCCTTTAATGACACCTTGTTAAAATCAGTATTTACGCTGTCAACAACAAATTTTCGGTCGTCAATGGTAATTTCTTTGCCGACAAGACTTTCAGTGGTGTCAGTTGTTTGCTCGGCTTGCTCCGGTACAGCCTTATCCGCCGACAGTATTCTGTACGACTTTTTGTTTTCATCTGCAATTACAACATCATAGCCCTTGTAGGTAAGAGTATCTACATACTTTTCAAGAGCGTGTTTCGGAAAACCAGATATTGTATATCGTTTACCGTCAATGATTTTCGTAGCTGAAGCAATATCAAGCTCCCGTGCAATATTTTCAGCATCCTCGTTATAGCTTTCATAAAAATCGCCGAGTGGCAGAAGTGCTATTGTTTTTGAGCCGTTGTCATCCTTGTGAAGCTCTGCAAGATATTCATCAAAGGTCTGTTCCGGTATTTCCTTTTCTGTCTGATTTTCTGCCCGTTCCGCTGATATGGCATTATACATTGCCATATCGTCCTCGGTCAGATTATAGCTCTCGCCATAGTCAAGGCTTGTTTCAACATGGTCAACAACCTCCTGTTTGTCCTCCTCGGTCATTTCTGAAAGCTGAGTTTCAATAGTTTCTTCGGCAGCCTCCTCAATCCTGTCGATATGCGGAAACAGGTTGTATTCACCGTTTACATACTTCTCAAGGTCTTGTATTGCCGCTTCTCTTAACGGGTAGCTTCTTGAGTCGGCAGGCGTTTGGGCAAGCAGCTCCTTTAAGTCCGAAAGCATTGTCTGCGTATGTGCTTTATCGTTCAGCTTTTGCTTTAAAATGTCTTTTGTCTTATCATAATCTGCATCGGACGGATACGGCATAACCGTATTTTCATCGGTATCAAACATATATGCTTGTCTGATTTTGAGAATAAGTTGCTCTTTTTCATAATTCGGAATATTCCTAATTTCAGCGTCACTCAGATAATCGCGGCTTTTAATAAGCCTGTCAATATGCTTTTCGGCTTCATTCCATTTTATTTCTATCTTTGCATAAGGCTTTGACAAATCGCCGTGGCTGAAGGTTATGCCTTTGGCATCGTGATTTTCATTGTATACACCCGTATAACTTCCGCCCCAGCCGTAGTGATTTTTAAGAAAAGTTATCCTTTCTTTTTTATCGGAATGGGTATCAAAGAATAAGTAAATGCTGTATTTTCCTTCCGAAATACCGCTGCCTCGCTTAAACATTTTATCAATTTCATCTCTTGAAATAAAGCGTTCCGGAGGAGTGTAGGTCAAGGCTTGCGCCGGAAAGTCTTTTCTTGCGATATATAAGTCAGCAAGCATATCGTTTACAATATTGGGGTTACTATATCTAAATCTTGTAACCCTATTGTTTTCTGCATACATATCTGATAATTTTTGAGTTATTGTTTTAATCTCGTCTAAGCCTTTAGCGGTTTTTAAGTGTTCGGCAATACGCTCGGTGCTGTCGGGGAAGCCGCCCTTAAACCACTCGTCTTTGAACATATTCCTCAATTCGGGATATTCATCAAAATTAAGGTCACGCTCCATATACCAAAATGTGTTTGCCGCTTTCTTGTATTCATATTTATCCATTTGTAAAAGCGTATCTTTCGGAGCAAATCTGCCCAAGTCCAAAAGCTCATCAATTCGTTTTGCAGCGTCCTCCCAAGATAAAAGCTGTGCAGTATTTGTGTTTGCACTGTCCCCGTAGGATATTCGTATGCCTTGTTCATTCCACCAAGCCGATACCTTTCGTCCGTCCAAGATAAATCCCTTACCGTCCGATTTATACAAATTTCTTAAAAACTGCGCTTTATCCGCAAGGGATTTATCCTTTGAAAACTCAATACAGATTTCAATGACGCTGTTTCGGTCATTTGTTCCGTCGCATAAAACCTCGTCAATAACCTGCTGAGGCATAGAAAAAGCAGCACCGAATATTTCCTGTGCTGCTCTTTGTACCGTTTCTCTTTGCTGTTCCTCTGTGGGAATAAGGTCAAACAGACTTAGCTGTAAACCACCTCCGGCAGTACGATTTCCTCCGCCGAATGTAAAAGATTGTTCATCAGTCCTGTCCACATCATTGGATTTTTCGCTTTCAGTTCCTCGGTCACGCCCTCGGTCTGTGCCATCTTCTGAATGATGCTCTGTATCTGCTCGGTCGCTGTCCGCTCTACCTCCAGCAGATGCTCCGTTATCATGCCCGTTATCATAAGGCTGCTGTATAGGCTCGGTCGGCTCTGTTTGAGATATTTTCTCCTCATCTGTCCGTATTTGCCTATCTGTACCGTCTGATGCGGCACTGTCAAGTTTGGTATCTGATACCCATTCACTTCCGTGTATGTTATCTCTGTCATAGTTACCCGTCCTTTCGTCATTTATTGTGGGTATATTTTCTTCTTTGCTTTCATTATATACCGCATTTTTATTTTCCGCAAAATTTTTTCGGTTTTTTATTTCCTCACGCACTTCCGCATGGATAGTTTCGGAAATACCACGCAGAGCTTCCTCAGAAATACTTGATACGGCATTGCCCAAGACAGAAATTACGGAAGTTGTGTTAAAATCCATAATGTGCGGAAAGTCCTCACGCTCAAAAATCTCATCGGGGTTTATTCCGAGCCTGTGTAAAACCATATATGCAATACTTGTTTCAGCTGTTCGCTGAAATTCTACTTCAATATTCAGCTCGTCCAAGTCCTCCAAAAAGCTGTTTTGCTTTTCATATTTAAGCTCTTGCAGATAGTCCGCCTTGCTGTCCTCGATTGCATTTTGAGCCGCACTTATGACAGCCTCCGTAATTGTGTCTTTTGATTTTAATTCGCCGAAAGAATTTTCAAGCGTTTCAATAATCGCACTGTCAAAACGGCTGTTATATTGCCAAAGCCTTACCGGAACGTTATTGCTGTGCGTGTCGGAAATGTCAAAAACATAGTCAAGATATTGTCCCTGGTCGCCTTCACGGAGAAGGGCAATACCCTTGCTTCCTCGGTTTATCCAACTGTGAAGCCGCTTGTTCCACACATCAATGCTTGCACACGCCGTCGCATCGGGACGCTGTGCGTAGATTAAAAGCTGGTCGTGAAACGGATATTTATACTGCCACGCCGCACTTTTCAAAAAAGCCGTCCAACTTTCATAACCGGACAAATTTCTGCTGACATTTTCGGACAGCTCGTATATATATTGCAGTTTGCTTGCCATTTTGCGTTCACCTCCGTAATTTTATTTTTCTGTATATCAGTCTTTCTTTGTTATAGGGGCAAATTGCGTACAGGTTTTGCCGTTATTAAAATTCATATACGGACACATCGGCTCCTTCGGATCAAGTTTCAGTGCGTCTGCACCCGTTTTGCAGTTCGGGCATAATTGTTTATTTTCTTTCATCTGATTTCCTCCTGATTTTAAGCATAGAAAAAGAGCATTGAAGTTTTTAGTTTCAATGCTCTATGTGGTGGTATATTAAATTTCATCTGCACATTGCAGGCTCACGGAGCCGCTTTGCTGCTTCAATGCCTTCGGCTGCCGTAGTAATTTCGCCGTTCTCTATCATTTCAATAAGCTCCGCACGGTGCTTTTCGTTTAAGCAATACACACTCCTGCAAAGCCGCTGAACAGTTCCGAGAGTATCACGCTCGGTATCAATAAGCGTTTTTACAATTTCGCCGACCTCATCATTTGCATTGAGTTGAATTTGCAGTGTACGGCGGTTATCGAGAGTAATCATACTCGGCATTATCAGTATTCCGATATTCTGCAAGCTGTCACGAAGCTCTGTTTCACGGCAAGTCATATCAACCAAAAGATTGTTTGTGATAAAATTGATTTTTGCTGTCATCATAAAAATCACGCTCCTGTTCTTTATGCTTTAATTATACTGCATTTTTTGTTATCTTTCAAAAAATTATCGTTCAATATCATGCTCGTTTTTTGCCTTTTCGGGTGCGGCATACTTTTTCAAGCCGTTCATTGTTTTTAAAGTACAGCCTTCAAAATCACCTTTGTTTTCCATTAAATATTCTGCCGCTTCCTTGAAGGTTTCCGTACCCACATCATAAAGAACGCCCTTTGCCATACCTTCAAGATGTGAAAAGAAGTCCTGCGGATTTTTATACAGCTTTGCCGCATCGTTAATATCGTCTTTTGATATGGTAAGCTCAACAATTTGTCCTCCGGCATTCGCATCGGGGTTATAGTACATTTCCATAACACCGTTTGTTGTTTTGAAAAACTTATCCTTGTCAATAGCGTCATAGTTCTGCTCAACAAATTTTAAATCCTTGTAGGTCTGCAATGCCTGTTTATCATAACAGTAGATATATGCGTTATATGTGTTTTTTCTTGAATCGCATCGTATGTAATATACATTTTTCTCAGTTGTCACCTTGTATCCGCAAATATCCTTGTCGCTTGCAAGCCGTTCAGCGTTTAAGTCATACGCCGCATTGTGCATTGTAACTCTGCTTTTGAATATTGGTTTATCCGCCTGATGTCTAAGATAGTTTACAACATTATCACATTCAAGCGAGAAGTCGGGTGTTTTGTATGCTTTATAGTTTTCTGTATTTTCTATCATTGATGCTGTCTGTAAACGCTCGTTGATAGAATTATCAAAGTAACAGCGGATATAGCAGATACAGCCACGGTTTAATGTATCGTCCTTCGGTTGTGCAAAGGTGTATTCAAATTCCGATTGCTCGATTTTTTCAAGCTCATACATTGGCGTATCTTTTGGGCGGTATGTACTGCCGCCACGCTCCATAAGCTCGGCAAACTCGCAGATATGAAAAACATTGTAGCCTATTTTGGTATGATAATCGTCAATGTATGTGCATTGTCGGTCTGACATAGAGCCGTCGGAAAATGTTACGGTTATGCTTTCGCCGTCCTTAATACGGAAAAGCTCGTTATATTTACTGTCAATAAAGCGTATATCCTTTGTTTCCATCAGCGTTCAGCCTCCTTGTGTGATTTTTTCTTAACCTTTTCAGTGTGTGCCTGCTCTGCATATTTATCAAATGAGCCTTTGTATTCAAAAAGCTCGTTTTCTGCCGGAAGATAGTTTTTGCCGTTTTCTATACATTTGAACACATCGCATTTTATATTTCCGCAAGCGTTATAGAAGTCATTATGACTGTATTCGACCTTCGGCTTGCCATACACGCTTTCATATTTTGAACACCAAAATCCTAAATCCTTGTCTGTCGATGTTTGTTTTGCAGCAGTATAAAAACCTATGTTTTTTCTTATAACTCCGACAGGCAGAAAATGTTTATCACCGTACCCAAATACATTCGGATTTTCATTTATAACGGTTTCAATTTCAAGCCTTTTATTGAGCCATTCGGGGTAATGCTCCGGCTTTAATATTCCGAGAACATCATATCTTTCAAAGCGAGTGCTTTTGCCCGTAAAGCAGTTATCACAAAATACTGCGTGACCTCTTGCTTCATATCTTGCGCCGTTGCCGCCCGTGCACCGCATAATCTGATGTGTTTGCGTCTGACATTCGGGGCGAAGTACCTCTGCCTTAATAACAATTATTTCGCCCTCATAATTTCTGTCTGACGAGGTATCGCACATATCGGCTGTGATAAAGCCTTTCGGCATATTCTTTTCGGCAATTTTAACTTTCTCAATCTGTTCCTTTAATCTGTCCGAAAATCTCTCCGCAAGGTCTATAAAGCTTTCGCTTACAATGGAATTTGTATATCGTTCAAAAAGCTCGTTGCGTTCACAGTCGGTCAGCATATAATAATGACCGTCTTGGTCGTTCAGATTCATACCAAGTACAATTTCTTTATCACCGATATGTATTGAATTTATGACTTCATACCCGGCAATATATCTTTTTTTATCATTCATTTCTATAATCACCGTCCATATCTTTAAGTCGTATTGTACTGACAATTCTGTAACCGTGCTTATTGGCAAGAGCCTTTAATTCGGCTATAAGCCTGCGGCGTTCCTCACGCCGTACGGCTTTTACTGCTTCATAAGCGGTAATGTCGGTACAGCCGCTGCTGTTAAGTCTGTCGTTTACCTGTTTACACAATCATTCCACCTCACCGTTCATTTGTTTTCGGCGGCTTGTTCATAACCTCGATAGCCTTGATTTCTTCAAGCGCACGCTTGCAAAAATCCTTTTGTGCCGCAAGCAGATTTGTAAAATAGTGTCCCCAATAGTAATCGTCCTTATCTTTGCATTTCCAAGTGACAAAGCTGTTCGGATTATTTTCGTGAACACCAAGCACAAATTCCGCACTGCCTATTGTTATTTGATTTACAATGATAAAGCCTTGATTTTTTCGCCATTCCATAAGCAATTCCTCCGATTTTATCTTTCAATATATTTTCTGTCAGCTCGTCCGGCGCAGATAAGGCAGCAAATAAAAATAACGCTTATTGCTCCGCCTACCATAACGCCCGATAGAAATATAAGTATAAGTTTTAACATAATCATCGCTCCTTTTCGTTTTCTCGCTGTCTATGCCATTTATCAAGCAGTTTCAAGATAATTTCTTCCATTTTTGCTTTTGTATAGCTTTTGGGAAAGTATTTTTTCAGTTTATCTTCTCCGAGTGTGACTTTTATCGTTTCGGGTTTTTGCTCCATCATAATGCTGTCGATGACGGCTTCATTTAATTTTCCGTCTTGATGAAATTTACGGATTTTCTTTGCCTGTGCAATGGAGGGGGAGGTGTCCTCTTTTTCGATAGACTGCATAACCGCCGCCTGTTCCTTTGAACCGAGATAGGAAAGCTCAACGGCAGCGTTCATTGCAATTTGATTATCGTCTACCATTTGCAAGATTGGATCAATGAGGTTTGTCAGACGGATATATCGGCGTATTTGGTCTTTGCTTTCGCCGACTTGTTCTCCCAAAATTTCGCTTGACTGTTTTCCTTGAAAATTCAGCGCAATTTGCTCTGAATTTTCTTTTAACGGTCTGCCGGCTTTTCTTTTCATAGCTTCCAACTTCATCTGATACGCAAACGCTTTCTCGCTCGGCAGTATATGCTCTCTCTGCAAGTTGCTGTCTACAAGCAAAATTGTAGCAGTATCATCGTCAAGATTTTTTACCACAACTGGGATTTCCGTAATTCCGGCAAGCTCACACGCTTTTACACGCCTGTGCCCCGAAAGTATTTCATAGCCGCCGTCCTTGTGCGGTCTTGCGATTACCGGAGTTAAAACGCCGCTTTGCTTTATGCTGTCTACAAGCTCGTCCATACTTTCGTCAAGAAGTACCTTGAACGGCTGCTGTTCAAAGGGTTTCAGCTCGGATATGGGGACGGGCTTTATTTCCTCACTGTTTCTCTGCTCGTCATTTTGAAAAATACTATCGTATGATTTCAGACTTATGTTTATTCCGCTGCTTGCCATCTTCAAGCACCTCCTTTGTCAGTTTTCTGTACGCTTCGGCAACCTTGCCGTTTTTGGCATAGCTGTAAATACTTTTGCCGACTGCCGATATTTCGGCGGCTTTGATTGATAACGGAATTTCAGTTTTGAACACCTTGATATTATTTCCGTAAGTGTTTCGGATAAGCTGTGATATATCCTTTGCAAAGTTCGTTCTGCTGTCAACCATAGTGAGAAGTATGCCGTTTATTTTTAACTGTGGATTTATCTGCCGCTTAACCTTGGCTATCGTTCCGAGCAGCTGTTCCAAGCCTTTTGCCGGTAGGAAATGAGATTGCACGGGGATAATCACTTCGTTTGCCGCCGTCAGTGCATTGACCGTCAGCATACCGAGTGATGGTGTGCAGTCAATCAGCACATAGTCATAATTGTCCTTTACCTGTGAAAGATAATTTTTAAGAACACGCTCTCGGCTCATTATGTTTACAAGCGCCGTTTCCATACCCGACAATTCTATATTTGCCGGAATGAAGTCAACGCTCTCAGCGTGATGCAAAATGCCCTCGTCCTTTGCGACAGGCTGTTCGTTTACGGTCTTTTCCATAAGTGTTGAGATTGTAACTGAAAGTTCATCGGGATTTGGATAACCAAGACTTTGTGTTAAGCTGCCCTGTGCGTCAAAGTCAATCAGCAGCACCTTTTTACCCTCGTTTGCAAGTCCTATGCCTAAATTTACCGTTGTAGTCGTTTTTCCCGTTCCGCCTTTCTGATTTGATATTGCGATTATTTTACTCATAAAAATCCGTCCTTTCTTGTTCTAATCTTTTAATTATCATCTCTCCGTCCACTCGTGTTAAAACCTTAAACCACTCCGAACGGAAGAAACGCTTTATTTCTGCTCTTACCTGCGGCGAATATGTATGTCTGTAATCCCTTACCGCTTGCAGGATAATAGCGTTTGCCAACAATTCAAAGTTATCATACACACATATCCCTCCTCAAGCTATTTATTTGCCATATCATACTGCACCTTTGCAGAAAACCAATTATCCGCCGTTTCGAACGAACGGTAAATTGTTGTAATTAAAAACGCCCGTATATTCCGGACGTCTGATGTGTTGCTCCTTAGAGCCATATCTATGTATTCAATATGCGACGAGTCGATTTTCAAAAATCTGCTTTTGACAACCTCGTGCGGATAATCCTGCTTGTTGATGCGTATTGTCGGCTCATCACTGCATACAACATCAACCATAACAGCGACGATTTCATCAAGCCAAGCCTTGCTGTAATTATTTACGATAATGTCATAGTCAATATTGTTTTTGATAATATTTTCGTATGTCTGCCGTTTTTCTATCCATCGCATCGTATCAATCCCTTTTCCCGCAGACGAGGGGGAAGTATTACAGTTTATCCGATTGATAGGATAGGATGTGATTTCAGTATCGTTCCTCTCTGTATAATTCTTTTCAGTATCGTTATAATTAGTTTTATTATTATAAGTATTATTTGCGTATGATTTTGGAACTTCTTGAAGTTCGATTTTCATATTTGCAGAAGTTTGATTTTCATACTTCTGTAAGTCTGAATTTAATACTTCTTGATTTTCGATATTCATACTTTCGGTATTTTGATTTTCATACCGCTTTTCTTTGGGGTTATGTATAAAGTTTTTTACATAAATAATATTCGGTCTGCCAAGTCCCTGCCGCTTGCGTTCTATAAGACCGATGCCCTTTTCAAGCTCATCAAGCAGTTTCAATGCCTTTTGTCTTGCGCAGCCAAAGTCGCTTAAGATGTCGTCAATGGTATAAATGATATATACTCGGTTATCATCATCAAACCAACAGTTCTTGACGGATAAACTCATACGGTCAAGCATAAAGCTGTATAGCACTTTCGCTTCAACGGAAATATCCATAAATGCTTCATCTGTAAAAAGCACTTTGGGAATACGGTAAAACGAAAACTGTTCTGCTTGACTTCCGTAAAAATATTCAAATTGTACTGACATAAAATATGCCTCCTTTCCTCGTATGATTGCACAAAAAAAGAATGCTCAACATTCTGTATAAAGCACTCTTCCATATTATTTATATATACAAAAAGAGCTGCAAATTATACATCTGCAACTCTTTGTCAGCGTTGTTACCTTTTAATGCACAAATTCCTGCACAAATTGGCGTAGTATTGGCGTAGTATGGCGTAGTTTTGGGACTTTTCAAAGTCCCAAAACCCGCATAAATACTGACTTTTCTCGATTTTTACTTCTCCAACGGCTTCATTGTGGGGAAAAGCAGCACATCGCGTATCGAATAGCTGTCGGTAAGGAGCATGACAAATCTATCTATGCCTATCCCCAGTCCGCCTGTCGGCGGCATTCCGTATTCGAGCGCCGTGAGGAAATCCTCATCGAGCATGCTTGCCTCGTCGTCGCCGGCAGCCCTTAATTCAAGCTGCTTCATAAATCTTCCGCGCTGGTCTATCGGGTCGTTGAGCTCCGAGAACGCATTTCCGAATTCGCGGCCCGTGATGAATATCTCAAATCTCTCGGTAAGCTCCGGCTGCGACGGCTTTCTCTTTGCAAGCGGCGATATCTCAACGGGATAATCCGTTATGAACGTCGGCTGCACTAGCTTATCCTCAACGAATTCATCGAAGAACAGCGCGATAACGTCGCCGCGCGTCTGCTTTGCCTTGTCCACCTCAAGCCCCTTTTCCTTTGCAAGCTTAACGGCATCCTCATCGGTCTTGATCTCGTTGAAGTCAACGCCCGCGTATTTCTTTATCGAATCGATCATCGTCAGACGCTCAAAATGACCAAGGTCAATATCAACGCCCTGATAATTAACGACGGTCGTTCCGCATACTGTTTCCGCACAGTAGCGCATAAGGTTTTCAGTCAGATCCATCATGTCGTTATAGTCGGCATACGCCTCGTATATTTCTATTGTTGTAAATTCGGGATTATGCTTTATGTCCATGCCCTCATTTCTGAATTGGCGTCCCATCTCATAGACCTTCTCCATACCGCCCACGATGAGCCGCTTGAGGTGAAGCTCTGTCGCGATCCTCAGATACATGTCCATATCGAGAGTATTGTGATGTGTTATAAATGGTCTCGCGGCAGCTCCGCCGGCGATAGTATTCAGGATAGGCGTTTCGACCTCAAGATAGCCGAGCCCATCAAGATAAGTTCTTATTGCTGTAAGTATCTTGGAACGCATGATAAACGTTTTCTTAACGTCCGCATTCATGATAAGATCGACATAGCGCTGCCTGTAGCGCAGGTCTGTGTCGCTCAGCCCGTGGAATTTCTCCGGCAACGGCAGCAGCGACTTTGAAAGCAGCGTGATCTTTTCGGGACGTATTGAGATTTCGCCTGTCTGCGTCGTAAAGACCTCGCCCTCGGCGCCGATTATATCACCTATATCGAGCTTCTTGAAGCGGTTGTATTCCTCCTCGCCAAGGATATCCTTCTTGACAAAGAGCTGTATCTGTCCGTCAGTATCAGCAATATGGACAAAGCCAACCTTGCCCATACCGCGCTTTGACATTATTCTTCCGGCAACGGAGACCTTCTGCCCGTCAAGCGGCGAAATTTTTGCAGTCACTTGCTTTTCCTCTCCGCGCGAAACTATCGTTCTTTCTTCCGTCGTATAGCCCTCGGTTATCTGCCCCGAGGTATGTGTGCGGACGTATTTTGTTATACGGAACGGGTCCCTGCCCTCCTCCTGCAATTCAGAGAGCTTATCTCTTCTTACCTGCAAAAGCTGTGATAATTCCTTTTCTTCCATATGAAATGACTCGTCCTTTCTGACTTTGAATTATATACTAGTCCATTATATAATATTTTTCATATTTTTTCAAGCCTTACGGCAAAAGTTTTTGATTTTACTTAATTTCCCGTACAGAATATTTTTTGTCTTATACATTATGCCTCCGACTCAAAATCTGTCCGAAAAAACTCATACCGAAGCCGCCCATTTAACTATCCATTCACCAGCAAACACCGCCGCCACTCCCATGACCATGCTTAAAACTGCATATACAGCTGCCATGGCGGTATTGCCGCCCGATATAAGATCACCGGTCTCCAGGGCAAAGGAGGAAAATGTAGTAAAGCCTCCGCATATTCCCGTTTTGAGGAACAGTATCAGCTTAGGGTCTATTTTGTCGTTCCTTAGCGCCAGAGCCGCAATGACCCCTATTGCAAACGAGCCGATAATATTTATCAAAAATGTGTTGACGGGAAAACTTCCGCTCCTGTTAAGGGGGATAAGCCCTATAAGATATCTCAGCATTGCTCCCGCTGCGCCGCCTGCTCCCACTATGATACAGTTAAGCATTTTTTACGCATCTCCTGTTACTGTTTCGGTTTGTTTATGTATTTTTCTCTGGTGCAGTCAATTTTTATGTCTAAAAAATATAATATTTTTCACAGCTTTTTCTCCATAATGTAACTCTGCACAGCCATTCCCAGCGATCTGTAAAACTCTAATGCCGATCTATTGAAATCCCACACCATAAGCTCGACGCAGTCGGCACCAAGCTGATGTGCGCGCCGAACGGCTTCGTTATACAGCGCCGTTCCGATGCCGCGCCTGCGATATTCCTTATTCACACAAATATCGTCTATGTATCCTCGCGTTCTCGGAACAACGCAGGGATTTTTAGACGGCTCGCGTATAGTCATAACGCATATCCCCGCCAGATCACCGTCAATCTCTGCGCCGAGCAAAACACAGTTTTTGTTTTGCAGCATAGCTTCAAAGTCCCACGCTTTTGAAGTCGTTGGCTTTTCTATTCTGTTATATATGTCGGGACGGCTGTTCACATGATGATCGTGCAGCCCCATCATCAGAATATTAAACTGTTCAAAATCCTTTATTGTCAGATCTCTTATCTTCATTTGTCCGCCTCTCTTAATATTCGTCCAAGAATCTCTACACCTTATACGCAGGCTTGCATTATTTTATCAACAATATCATACACCGGCAGCAAACCGTCTACCACTATATCCGAATCGGGCATTATATTGTCTATCATATATTGATAAAGCGGCCGTTCGTATTTTATATAATTCTCAATATATTTTCGTATTTGCTCGCCCGACGCATCGGACATATCCCGAAAGATCCTTCTTGCCAGCGCTGCGTCAAGCGGCGTATCTATATAAACAGCGGTGTTAATATATGAGCCTATTAATTTATTTTTATACGCGAACGGATAATCGAGCAAAATATAGTCTGTTCGGTCAATAAGCTTATCTATATCGTTTTTCAGCGGCAGCAGATCCCATTCATTATAGTCCGCTCCGTTTTTTAGCCATGAGCCGTATTCAATATGTTCATCAAAGCTATAATCATCAAAATAAAGCACCGCCGAATTGTCAAGCCGCTTGCTTAACTCATTGATGACCGTCGTTTTACCGCCGCCGGAAACACTTGCTATCGATATGACCTTTGACATGCAGCCTCATTCCTTTCCTGTCGCAAAATCTTTTTTTCCAAGCCTTGCGGCTTGTCTGACTTTTCATCATCTATTCGGGCAGCCTACCCATAATAAACTATTGCCCTGATATTCCGGCAGTGCTCACGGCCCTGTGATGTGAGCTCCGCCGCGGCCGTCCGGTCCCGCCGGAAGCCGCCATATAAAAAACCCGCAGCGGCATATACTGTCCGCGGCGGGTCTATACTGCTTATCTTATTATTCGCCGGTAGCACCGTCATACTGCTCTGCAAGAGCGTCTATCTCTCCGTTTGCAGTCATTTCAGCCAGCACCTCGTTTATCTGGTCAAGCAGCTCAGTGTTGCCCTTCTGAACAGCTATAGCATATTCTTCGGACTCGAACACCTCGGGGTCCTCAACGACCTTAAGACCGTTTTTCTCCGCAAGAGCCTTTCCTGTTGCGCTGTCAACAACAACAGCGTCAAGTCTGCCGTTCTTTACATCCTGAACGACGTCAATACCTCTGTTCGCTCTTACTATATTCTCCTCAGGTACCTGCAGCGTCTCAGTTACGATGGTGTCGCCCGTATATCCGAGAACAACTCCTACCTTTTTGCCGTTCTTTAGATCCTCAGCCTTTGTTATCGACGTATCGTCGGGCTGAACGACCATTACCTGTGTTGCAACATAATACGTGTCTGAAAAATCAACATTCTCAAGTCTTTCGGGATTTACGGTCATTCCGGCAACAGCCATATCCACCTTACCCGTTTTTACCGATGCGATAAGCCCGTCAAACTCCATATCCTCGATAACGAGCTCCTTGCCCATGCTCTCGGCGATACGCTTTGCAATGGCAACGTCGATACCATCGAACTCGCCTACAAGCCCGTTGGTCGTAGTGAACTCAAACGGCGGAAATGCCGCATTTGTTCCCATTGTCAGCGTGTCGCTGCTCCCACCGCAGCCCGAAAGCGCCGCAACGCCCATGACTGCTGCAGCTGCAAGAGCCGCAAACTTTACTACTTTCTTCATTTTACATACCCTCCATAAAAATTGAATTTTATATGAAAGCCGGAGCATCCGGCTAACTAAACGTTACAATATCTTACCGAGAAATTCTCTCGTCCTGTCGTTCTCCGGTGATGAGAATACCTGCTGCGGCGTCCCATCCTCAAGGACGTAGCCGCCGTCCATAAACAGCACCCTTGATGCGACCTCGCGCGCAAAGCCCATCTCATGTGTTACGACTACCATAGTCATGCCTGCGTTCGCAAGGTCCTTCATGACCTCGAGCACCTCTCCGACCATCTCAGGGTCAAGCGCCGAGGTCGGCTCGTCAAACAGCATTATCTCCGGCTCCATCGCAAGAGCGCGAGCTATAGCGATTCGCTGCTGCTGTCCTCCCGAAAGCTGTCCGGGATACGACTCCGCCTTATCCGCGAGCCCCACACGCTTTAGGAGCTCCATTGCCTTTTCATCGGCTTCGGATCTTGTCATTTTCTTGACCTTTATAGGCGCAAGCGTTATATTCTCAAGCACGCTCAGATGCGGGAACAGGTTGAACTGCTGAAAGACCATACCCATCTTTTCGCGCACGCGGTTTATGTCGACAGACTTGTCCGTTACTCTTTCTCCATCTATATAAATATCTCCGCCTGTAGGCATCTCAAGCAGGTTCAGGCATCTCAGAAACGTTGATTTTCCACTTCCCGACGGCCCGATTATAACGACCTTTTCTCCCTGCTCTATATGCTGGTCTATGTTCTTAAGGACCTCAAGCTCTCCGAAGCTCTTTCTCAGTCCCTTTACCTCGATCATTGACATTACGCTTCCTCCTATCTCTTGTCGCTCTTTCTGAGCTGTGCTTCAAGCTTCGACAGTATAATTGTGAGAATCTTGATTATCACATAATATATAGCCGCGCACGAAACGAGCGGCCACAGGAAGTCATAGGTCAGCGTCTGGACCTTTTTCGCTGCGCCGAGGAGGTCGACGTTGTTTACCATACCGATAACAGCCGTTTCCTTTATAAGCACGATAAACTCATTGGCAAGCGCCGGAAGGATATTCTTCATCGCCTGCGGCATTATGATATATCGCATCGTCTGAGTCTGCGTGAGCCCGAGCGAGCGCCCTGCCTCTGTCTGCCCCGGATTTATCGAAAGAATACCGCCGCGGACGATCTCCGCTATGTACGCGCCGCTGTTTATGCTGAAGGCGATGACTCCGACTATCCACGCCGGAAGCGTCACACCCGCAAATATAACGTAATATATAATCAGCACCTGCACCATTGTCGGCGTACCACGGATAATATCTATGTATATTCCAGCTATCCAGTTGAATACCTTTATCTTTGACAGCCTGCCGAACGCGGCAAGTATCCCGAGAACAAGACCGATAAGAACGGCGAACAGCGATATGAGCAGCGTGTAGCCGAGACCGCTCAGAAACCATTCCCAGCGTCCATCCTCGATAAACGTAGCATGCAGACCATTCAGCATACCCGAAAGCCATGATGGCATTGTTATTCACTCCTTTTAGGTTTATCCATAAATCATGCCCCGCCAAAGTATGCATCAGCGGCGCTCTACCTTATATAATACCAGAAAATCCGTAAAACATCAAGTATTTTTAATGATTTTGTTATATATTACAGGCTGATAATACCGAGCGAATTGAGAACCGATGACACCAATATCGCGATTATCAGCACCGGTGCGATATACTTTATCATAACATTGAAAAGCTTTCTCCTGCCGAAGCTGCCGCTTATGAGCACCTCGTCCTCTATCGCTTTTGTTCCGATACCTATCGAAACGAACAGGCACGTCAGCAGCGCGCATATCGGCATCAGCACCGAATTGGTTATGAAATCCATAAAGTCAAGGATATCAAATCCTATGATATTTACCCAAGACAATACGCTGTAACCCAAGGATGGCAGCATGCTCACGCAGAACGAACCTATGCCTATTATGAGTACCGCCTTGTTTCTTGTTATTCCGAAATGGTCGCAAATGCTTGCAACGATCGTTTCCATGATCGATATTGCCGAGGTGATAGCCGCAGCAAACACAAGGAAAAAGAACAGCGCTCCAATTATGTTCGGTATCGACATCCCGGCAAAGACCTTCGGCAGAGTTACAAACATAAGCCCCGGCCCCTGATTGAGCGCGCTTCTGTCGCCGCCCGAGAACGAGAACACCGCCGGGATTATCATAAGCCCGGCCAGCACCGCTATAAGCGTATCGAAAAGCTCTATGCGCCCTACATTCTTGTCGAGCGAGCTGTTTTTCGGAAGATACGAGCCGTAGGCTATCATGATGCCCATAGCAAGCGAAAGAGAATAGAACATCTGCCCCATCGCTGCAAGGACGCTGCTCAAGCTGAAATTCTCAAAGCTCGGGATAAAGAAATACTTTACACCCTCCATCGCCCCCGGGAGCGTCATTGAATATACCGTGATTATCACAGCAAGCACCACGAGCATAGGCATCAATACTGTGCATGATTTTTCAACGCCCTTCTGCACTCCGCGCAGTATAACTGCCACAACAAGAGCCGTAAAAATGCCCTGATACAGCGTCAGCTGCCCCGGAGAAGCAAGCATGGCGTCAAAATATCCGTCCTGCGCGGCGCTCTGCGCAAGGCCTGAGCAGTATGCCACAAAGTATTTTATGACCCAGCCGCCTATTACATTATAATACGGTAAGATTATGCACGGAATGACCGTCGCAAGCACGCCAAGAAGCTTCCATTTTTTATTTAATGCTCCGAATGCGTCAAGGCAACTCTTTCCGCTTTTTCTTCCTATAGCGTTTTCCGCGATCATTAGCGTATAGCCAAATGTGAACACGAACAGAATATAGATCAGCAGAAATATCCCTCCGCCGAATTTTGCCGCCAGATACGGGAATCTCCAGATGTTGCCCAGGCCGACGGCCGAACCGGCCGCGGCCATAACAAAGCCGAGTCCGCCGGTAAACGTATGTCTTTTGTTGATTTGCTTGTTTCCCATAGTAGAATTCCTTTCAAAATAATTTTGTTTCATATAACTAAAAATATTATTCTATTATTATATACAAAAACAAGAGAAATGTCAAAGGAATTATCGAAATTCTGCGAAACAATATGAAAAAAGCTCTGAAATCCAACTTATATATCTGTACTCTCCATAAAACAGGAGTGCCTGCCGACTGTTTAATTTACTGTAAAGCTATAGACAAAAATACTTTTATATGATATAATATCAAAGTAAATTTTAATCGGTAAACAACCTCAAGGACGCAGTATGAATATAAATGGGAAGACATCGTCTGTTGAGGATATTGAAATGGAGGGGGCATAAAAATGATAAAACAGAAAATTGCGGCGGCAGCGACGACTTTTGCCGTATTGCTCGGTTCAATCACAGCATCGGCATATGATCTTCCGTCGGCGTACTGGGGCTTGAACGACAGCTACGGCGCGGCGGTGGAAAGCCAGAACTATCCGGAAACTGCCCAGTACGGCTCACAGATAATCGAGCTTATTTCGCAGGAGCCATCAAATGAGCAGACGCAGAATATACTTGCGTCAAGGGCATATACGACGGCGTTTGCGTATTTTCTTATGGGAGATTATACAAATGCTCTCAAGTATTTTGAAATGCACATTCCGTACGGACAGCAGCTCGGCTGGGACGAGAACGTATATATTGCCGAAAATTTTGTAAAGCAGCTTACTCCTGCGCTTGAGGTGTATAAGCACACAAGCACATCGCAGAAAACGTACGGCGCAAAGAATGAGCCAAACGGCGTGCTCTACGGAGAAACGAGTGAAACGGCACAGACCGATGATTCGATGATACTCCTGTACCTTGAATACGGTGACACCTCGAGCTTTGACTGGGCAAATCTTATATTGGAACGGGCGCAGCAGTCAGGAAAGGCCGTTGAGGTCGCTCTGAACTTCCCGAATCAGGCCGATACGGCGCGCTCCGTAAACGCTTCGGACGGGTACCTGTCGAGCCTTAGCACACTCCTCGGGCGCTACACGGGTGTTCCCGTATATCTGAGGATAGGGGCGGAGATGAATATATGGGGAAATACGGCAACGCCGGACGAGTTCAAGACGGCGTTCATAACCATAGCAAACTATATGAGGCAGCTGCCAAATATCGCTACCGTATGGAGCGCTGCGCATACGTCAACATGGAAGAGCGACTCGTTCCCTTACACTGCCGATGATTTCTATCCCGGGGATGAGTACGTCGACTGGGTAGGAGTGAATTGCTATCCCAACAAGTATTTTGACGGACAGGTCTGGGAAGGCGAATCGAAATTCAACGAGATATGCTTCAAAACAGGCTACAGCGCAGATCCTGTTCTTATGGTAAGGGATATTATAGAGACGTATGGCGGCAGAAAGCCGATAATGATCTCGGAATGCGGAAGCGCGTATATGACGACGGGCTCGGTCAACGAGAGCCACGGCGACTGGGCTGCGTATTACGTGAAGCAGATGTATTCGTATCTGCCAATGGTGTATCCTGAGGTAAAGCTGATGGCATACTTCAACAAGAAGATCGACCACGAAAAGAATTATTATGATCTTGCCGGTTCATCGGAGCTCAGTGCGGCATATAATGAAATAACGTCATCGCCATGGCTCATCCACGGTGGAAGCGGAAACAGCGCGCAGACGTTCTTTGAAAAGGCGGACGGCGCTATACAGACAGACGGAAGCCTGACACTGAGTACATATCCGCATCTTTACGGCTCGGACAGCATACAGGTCGAATACTACCTTGACGGCGAATTTTATCATTCGACCAGCGAAGTGCCCTATACCGTTTCCTTTGACGATATGATAGGGAGCCATACGCTTACGGTAAAGGCAGTCGGGAACAACGGTGCGGAGATGACGCGCGAATACAGTATATCAAGCTCTGTAAAGGCCGACAGCGCTGACGATTTCTCGGATACGCAGGCTCTCAGCTCAGAGCAGAAGACGGCGGTCGACTATATGATGAACAACGGCATAATAACAGGATATGAGGACAATACGCTTCGTCCCGACAACACCGTTACGCGTGCTGAGTTTGCAACTATGATATGCAGGCTCAAGGGCTATTCCTCGGATACGGCGTGCACGTTTGATGACGCGCACGATCACTGGGCCACGAATTATATAGAGGCGTGCGTAGAGCAGGGCGCCGTGAACGGAGTAGGGGGCAATAATTTTGCTCCTGACGGAACGATAACGCTTGAGCAGGCCGCAAAGATAATAACGGTTATAGAAGGGTTTGCGCAGCCTGACGCGGAATATCCCGATGGATTCCTTTCCGCGGCAACGGCGAACGGACTGTTTGACAACGTTACGGACCGCCGGACCGGCTCGCAGCTGAAGAGAATAGATGCAGCAATGATGATGTACAATGCGGTAAAATAAAAATTCAGGAGGCCTCGGGCCTCCTGAATTTTTATATGCCTATCTTTGATATGTCTTCCACAACCTTATCAGTCATTGTAAGAAGGATATTTTTGTTTGTTTCGTTTTTTGCAACGCCTATCGCTTTTATCCCGCCGTTTTTTGCAAAGTTCATATCTGTAAGCGTATCACCGACCATAAGGAGCTCCTCGGGCTTTAAACCCTCGTCATCGCAGAATTCATATATGCAGTGCGGGTCCGGCTTGGGCGGACGTATGCCGTCGGCGGTATATATCCTGTCGAAATGCTCCGTAATCCCAAGAGCGTCAAGGCTCTTTCCCGTTGCATAAGGATCGTCGGTCGTTACAACGGCAAGCTTTATCCCGCGGTCACGAAGCCCTTTGAGAAATTCCGAGATATTGCTGCATGAGGGTCTTATCTCGCCTTTCATTATATTTTTATGAAATGATTCAACGGCGGCTTTTTCAACGTCACCGAGTGACGCTTCGAAGCCGTTTTCGGCAAGAGCCTTTTGTATTTCAACTGCCATTTCGCCGTAGGTCCCCCAGCAGAGAACGCCGTTTATGCTTACGCTCCCGTCATGGACACCAAGAGCCGAAAGGATCTTTTCCTTAGGCACGTCCGCGCCGAGCGTTTTCAATATATCCTCAGCCGTACGATCCGCAACGGGATACCACATAGCATCAAAATCAAGAAGAGTTCCGTCCTTGTCAAAAATTATGCCTTTTATCATTTATTATCCCTCCGTAATTCAAATAAATGCGATTTTAATTATATCAGGCAAATCGACAGCGGTCAATAGAATATACGTAAATTTTACATTAGCTTACGAAAAAACCGCCGCGCATAAAGCACGGCGGTCGTTCCTGTAATAATTAGTCAACTATTGTTTTAATATATTCAGCGATCTTATCGCACTTGCAGTTTGCAAAGAACAGATCTTTGAAGTTCTTACCTGCAACAGCTCCCTTAACGAGATCCTGATCAAGATTCGGAAGTATGTCAAGCAGGTCTCTGTGAGTTACCTTCTTAACTTCATTAAGGATCTTTGCGTTTCTCTGCTCGGGAACAGCTCTCTCCTTCGGATAACCGCCGCCCCATTCTTCAACGAACAGCTTTTCAAATACGTACTGGAGGTTCAGCTCTGCACCCCAGCCCCAGCCCTTTGCAAAGGGAAGAGCGATACAGTTGCCGTTGTTTACCTGTGTGAACTGATATGCGTCTGTGGGGTCTACAACATGTCCGCAAAGTACGCCGGGGAATGCGTTGCATGCAAGGCATGCGCCCTCGCCTGTTCCGCAGCCTGTGATCACAAGGTCTGCAGCTCCTGAATTAAGTAGTATTGATGCAAGTATACCTATCTGTACATATGTCAGCTGCGCTTCGTCCTCAGCAGTATACATTCCGTAGTTGTCAACGGTATGTCCGAGAGGCTCTACGACCTTCTTGAGCGTCTCAACGATAATGCCATTCTTTGCAGCCTGGCTGTTCTCATTAATAAGTGCTATTCTCATTGGAATTACCCTCTTTCTCTGTATTATTATATTTATATTATAACATACTATTTATTTTCTTGCAAGGGATTTTTAAAAAGTTTCATGTAAAAAGGGCGCGGAGTTTTTCTCCGCGCCCGATGCCGAATTATTTTATATCCTCGTTCGGTATCTCCTCGCCGTCTATCGTGATGTTTATATCCTTGTACATGCTCATGCCCGTACCTGCCGGTATGAGCTTACCGATAATGACATTCTCCTTAAGACCTACGAGCGGGTCGATCTTTCCCTTGATGGCCGCATCGGTGAGGACCTTTGTGGTCTCCTGGAACGACGCTGCCGACAGGAACGATTCTGTAGCCAGCGATGCCTTTGTGATACCGAGCAGCACCGGCGACGACGTTGCATGGGCTCCGCCGCCTTTTTCGTCGACCTTCCTGTTTGCTTCCTCAAGCTCAAACATATCCACAAGAGCGCCTATGAGCAGGTCGGTATCTCCCGCATCCTCTACTCTCACCTTTCTGAGCATCTGGCGCGTGATGACCTCAACGTGCTTGTCGTTTATGTCAACACCCTGCATACGGTATGTTCTCTGAACCTCTCTTGTAATATACACCTGAACAGCATGCGGCCCCTTTATGGCCAGTATATCGTTCGGGTTTACGGAACCTACGGTCAGCTCGTCTCCGGCTTCGATAATATCGCCGTCATGCACCTTTATGCTTGAGCCGTAGGGGATAGTATACGTCTTTGCCTCGCCGGTCTCATCGTTTGAAACGATGACCTCACGCTTTCTCTTTGTATCAGAAACGGCAACGCGTCCGCCGATCTCGGAAATGATTGCAAGACCCTTAGGCTTTCTTGCCTCAAAAAGCTCCTCGACACGCGGAAGACCCTGCGTGATGTCGCTGCCCGAGGCAACGCCGCCGGCGTGGAACGTACGCATTGTAAGCTGTGTACCCGGCTCGCCTATCGA
The DNA here is from genome assembly GCA_944390955.1 of uncultured Clostridia bacterium. Classification (GTDB taxonomy): domain Bacteria; phylum Bacillota; class Clostridia; order UBA1381; family UBA1381; genus Ornithomonoglobus_A. The sequence goes on from CALXRY010000131.1 coordinate 42,686, forward strand.
CTGTGCGGCTATGATTCCGACTGCTTCGCCGACGTTTACGAGGTCGCCCGTAGCAAGGTTCGTGCCGTAGCACTTTGCGCATACGCCTGTTTTTGACTTGCATCTGAGCACGCTTCTGATATATACCTTGGTGATACCGGCGCTTATGATCTTATCCGCCTGAACGTCCGTTATCAGCTCGCCCTTGGGAACTATCAGCTCACCAGTTTCGGGATGCAGAACGTCCTCCATAGACGTACGGCCGATTATTCTGTCCTTGAGCGGCTCGATCGATTCCTTGCCGTCCGTTATTTCTGTTACCCATTCGCCCTCTGTCGTTCCGCAGTCGATCTCATGAACGATAACCTCCTGCGCAACGTCGACAAGACGCCTTGTAAGATAACCCGAGTCGGCCGTTCGCAAAGCTGTATCGGTCAGACCCTTACGCGCTCCGTGAGACGATATGAAGTACTCAAGCACGTTAAGACCCTCACGGAAGTTTGCTCTGATCGGGATCTCGACCGTTCTTCCCTGTGTATCCGCCATAAGTCCGCGCATCGCGGCAAGCTGACGAATCTGGTTCGTCGAACCTCTTGCTCCCGAATCCGCCATCATGAATATCGGATTAAATTCACCGAGATTCTCCATCATGGCGTCCGTAACTCTGCCCGAGGCCGCCGCCCATATCTTGATGACCTGATTATAGCGTTCCTCGTTTGTCAGAAGACCCATACGGTATTGCTGCATGATCTTCTCGACCTCGTTTTCGGCTTCGGCAAGTATCTCCTTCTTCTTCTCCGGAACCTGTATATCGGTAACGGCAACGGTGATCGCGCTCTTTGTCGAGAACTTATAGCCTGTTGCCTTGATCTTGTCAAGCACCTCTGCGGTATCCGACGTTCCGTGCGTTCTTATGCATTTATCGATTATCTTTCCGAGCTGCTTCTTGCCGACCATTTCGTCAACCTCGAGCTTGAACATATCCTGCTCGGTGTTTCTTTCGATATAGCCTATATTTTGAGGTATGTTATTGTTGAATATTATACGTCCCACCGTAGCGTCGATAAGCGCGCTCTTCATCTCGCCGTCTATAAGCTTGTGGTTCATTACCCTTATGCGCTCATGGAGCGTTACCTCGTGATTGTCGTATGCAAGGAGCGCCTCGTCAAACGACATATATACCTTTGTCGTAAGACGCTTTGCAACGTCAAGCACTCTTTTTACCGAGGTCTGGACAGTTCCTGACGGAAGCACGAGCGTTATCGGGTTCATGTGGACCTCTGTCTCGTTCTTCTGCACCTCCGGCGCGTCCTTTATAAATTGAAGCGCATCTTTTATTGACGTAAAGCTTCTTATCGGCTGCTCCTCGTCATATATCTTTATATTTTCCTCCGCTTCGTTTGCGAGGATATCGACAAGCAGGTTGAGCTTAGGCTCGTTGTCTGAAAGATTGTCTATGATCTTTGCGTAATCCTCTCTGTGGAGCGTAAGATAATACGAGCCGAGTATCATGTCCTGTGTCGGGACCGTTACCGGGTGTCCGTCCTGAGGCTTCAAAAGGTTATTGGCGCTCAGCATCAGGAAGCGAGCCTCCGACTGAGCCTCCGGCGAAAGCGGCACGTGAACGGCCATCTGGTCGCCGTCGAAGTCGGCGTTATACGCAGTACAAACGAGCGGATGGAGCTTCAGCGCGCGCCCCTCAACAAGCCTCGGCTCAAAAGCCTGGATACCGAGTCTGTGCAGCGTAGGCGCACGATTCAGCATTACCGGGTGCTCCTTTATAACATCCTCAAGCACATCCCACACCTCAGGCTTTGTGCGCTCTACCATTCTTTTTGCACTCTTTATGTTATGCGCAAGACCTCTCGAAACAAGCTCCTTCATAACGAACGGCTTGAACAGCTCTATCGCCATCTCCTTCGGAAGTCCGCACTGGTATATCTTCATTTCGGGACCTACGACGATAACCGAACGGCCGGAGTAGTCGACTCTCTTTCCGAGAAGGTTCTGTCTGAAACGTCCCTGCTTTCCCTTCAGCATGTCCGAAAGCGACTTCAGAGGTCTGTTTCCGGGACCTGTCACGGTACGTCCGCGGCGGCCGTTGTTTATAAGCGCATCAACTGCCTCCTGGAGCATTCTCTTTTCGTTTCTGATAATGATGTCGGGAGCTCCGAGCTCAAGGAGCCTCTTTAATCTGTTGTTTCTGTTTATAACTCTTCTGTAAAGGTCGTTCAGGTCGGAGGTCGCAAAGCGCCCGCCGTCAAGCTGTACCATCGGGCGTATCTCCGGCGGGATGACCGGAACGACTGTCAGGATCATCCATTCAGGGCGATTCCCCGAAAGTCTGAACGCCTCAACTATCTCAAGTCTTTTTATTATCCTTGCCTTTTTCTGACCCTGCGAAGCCTCAAGTTCCTCCTTGAGTTCCTTTGAAAGCGCATCAAGGTCTATCTTTTCGAGCAGCGTCTTTATCGCCTCCGCTCCCATCGAAGCGGTGAACGTGTCGCCGTACATCTCATACGCTTCCCTGTACTCTCTTTCAGAAAGCACCTGGTTCTGCATAAGTCTTGAACGTCCCGGGTCAGTCACTATATACGACGCAAAATAGAGAACCTTTTCCAGCTGTCTCGGCGACAGGTCGAGCATAAGACCCATCGATGACGGCACGCCCTTGAAATACCATATATGCGATACGGGCGTCGCAAGAGCGATATGTCCCATTCTTTCGCGTCTTACCTTGGACTTGGTCACCTCAACGCCGCAGCGCTCGCAGACCTTGCCCTTGTATCTTATCTTCTTGTATTTTCCGCAGTGGCACTCCCAGTCCTTTGTCGGACCGAAGATCTTTTCGCAGAAAAGACCCTCCTTCTCCGGCTTCAGCGTGCGGTAGTTTATTGTTTCGGGCTTTGTTACCTCTCCGTGCGACCAGCTGAGGATCGTTTCCGGAGACGCAAGACCTATTTTTATTGCTTCAAAGCTGTTAAATTCCAACATTTAATACACAAACCTCCGTTTACAAAGAATACGATAATGATCAATTTTCAATATTAAAAGCAGTATTAAAAGTCATCGTCATAATCTTCGTCGTCTAAAGTGTCATCATCGAAAATATCTTCGTCTCCGTCATCCTCGTCGAAATCGTAGTCGTCCGCAAGCATTCCCGCGTCGTCAAGATCGTCATCTGTCAGGCTTACGTCGCCCTCCTCCATGGTCGATACTATCTCATCGGAAACA
>CALXRY010000132.1 GCA_944390955.1 uncultured Clostridia bacterium
TCGTTTTTGAACTCCTGTGAATACTTCTTCTGTGTAGCCATGTTATTGCCTCCTCATATGCTATATTATATCACATATGCTGATTTTTCGAAAGCTTTAACCTGTACGTTTTTTATTCTAGCACTAAGCTGACGTCTCTGTGTTGACTTTTCAGCAGAATTATCAAGAAAAAAGAATTGATCGACGGAAATATGATAACGGGTTACAAGGTCATAGAATACCTGTAAACTCGGCTGCTGTCCTTTATTCTCAATATTGACAAGATAACGAGGGGAAATATACAGCGCGTCACTTACTTTTTTGCGGCTCTCTCCGCGCTCGTTCCTTGCGGCCTTTATAGCTGCCCCGAAAGCACTAAAATCGTATAATGGTAATGGTCGCTTTGACATAATTGTTCACCCTATTATATTTTACAGTTCATATTGTGTTTTGGATATGTCTACACAATTCTTATTATTAGCTTAAATAATTCAAGTATTTTTTTGTTTTCTATTGACTTTATTCGGGTGTCCGTATATAATATATATTGATAGGCTATGACAAGGAGAGGTTTGTAGTATGGAATATATGTCATGCCCCGAAGCGGCAAAGAAATGGGGAATATCCGAAAGACGGGTACAAAAATTGTGTGAGGATAATCGCATACCCGGTGTTTCAAAAATCGGCTATATGTGGCTGATACCAAAGGATGTAGAAAAACCTGTTGATAAGAGAAAAAGACAATATTAAGAAAATCTTAATATTATCTGAAGGAAAAAATAATATACCGGAATTTTAGGTATGGTATACTAAGATGATAATGAAAAAGGAGTAGTTTTCAATGAGTTATAATATACTTATCGTTGATGATGAAGAAGAAATTGCAGACTTAATAGAAACCTATTTGAAAAATGAAGATTACACGGTATTCAAATTTTATTCAGCAAAAGACGCTTTGGAATGTATTGAAGCAAGAGAATTTGATCTTGCTATACTGGATATAATGCTGCCAGACATAGATGGATTTGCATTGTGCCAAAAAATCAGAGATAAATATACCTATCCTATAATTATGCTGACCGCAAAAGATGAAGAGACTGAAAAAATTACAGGGCTTACGCTGGGAGCTGACGACTATGTTACAAAGCCATTCCGTCCGCTTGAATTGATTGCAAGGGTAAAATCCCAGCTTCGGCGCTATAAGAAATATAGCTTTCGCAACTTTACTAATGAAGAAAAAAATATTATTACTCACGCTGATTTAGTTATGGACATTAAAAAGCATGAGTGTTTATTAAATGGTAAACCATTAATATTGACACCAACAGAATTTTTGATTTTACAAATCCTGTTAGAACATAAGGGAACTGTTATCAGCGCGGAAAAATTGTTCCACATGATATGGAAAGACGAGTATTACAGCAAAGCGAATAATACGATTACTGTTCATATTCGGCATTTGCGTGAAAAGTTAAACGACAATATGGAAAAACCTAAGTATATTAAAACTGTTTGGGGAGTGGGATATAAAATTGAAGAATAGAACTGAAAGCTTTGCAACGTTTCAAAAGAAAATAGCATATCGAGTTCTGGGTGGTGCAATAGCTTCTGTTTGTGTTGTATTTGGACTATATTTGTTTTTATGGAAAGAACGGTTTGGAAATTGGGTTGTTTCTTTTTTGGAATTTTTTATGAAAATAGAGCACGAAAAAGCATTTTTAATATATCATAATAATTTCAGAGGATATAAAGAAATATTTTTTATTGCAGCAATCATAGTTATCTTTCTATTGTTTTTGTTGCTTTTATTCCGGTGGATGACACGATATTTTAAAGAAATCAATCAAGGTATAGACGCTCTTTTGGAAGATAACGGGGATCAGATACATCTATCGCCGGAAATGTTTCCTTTTGAATACAAACTAAACACCGTAAAAGAAACTTTAACGAGACAGAAAGAAGAAACGACGCTTGCAGAACGGCGAAAAGATGAATTGGTTATGTATCTTGCCCACGATATTCGTACGCCGCTTACATCAGTAATCGGCTACTTAAGCCTTTTGGAAGAAGCCCATGATATGCTTCCCGCCGAACGTGCGAAAAATGTTCACATTGCTCTTGATAAGGCGTATCGTCTCGAAAATATGATAAATGAATTTTTTGAGATTACAAGGTACAATTCAAAGCAAGTAAAATTATCGAAAAAGCCAGTTGATGTATATTATATGCTGGTTCAGTTATGTGATGAACTATTGCCGATTTTCGCGCGACGAGGTAATTCAGTAGCATTGAATTTTAGTGAGAATTTAATGATTTGTGCCGATCCTGAAAAACTTGTACGTGTATTTAGCAATATATTAAAAAATGCAGCGGCTTACAGCTATCCTGAAACAGAAATTACAGTAACGGCGAAAGAAAATGAAAACCAGACAATTATACTGTTTAAAAATAAAGGGAAAACAATTCCAGCTGATAAGTTAGAAGCTTTGTTTGATAAATTTTATCGTTTAGACAAGGCTCGTATCACCGATACGGGTGGAACAGGTTTAGGGTTGGCTATTGCCAAAGAAATTGTGGTTTTACATGGAGGTACAATTGATGCACACAGTGAAAATGAAACAATAACGTTTTCCGTTAAATTGCCAGTATGTAATTAAGAATTTATTTGTTCAATATTAAGATAATCTTAGGAATTAAACAACTTTATATTAAAGTTCGTAATGCCCTTTTATAGTAAAATGATTACTGTAAAAGGGCATTACTTATTAACTTAGTGAAAGAAGTATTTTTATGGACAAGAAAAACTTACAATATACCCAGGAACGAAATAAAGCAAAAAAAAGGCATGGATTCAAAATGGTTATTCCGATTATACTCTTATTGGTGGCAGCGTTTGTTTTTTGTTGGAAAATAGGTTTAAAAAAAAATTTAAATAGTGTACCTATTGAAAATCAATACAGTACGACGGTGACTGGAAATACAAAAAACGAGAACGATAACAACCCTGCCGTGCAATCTGTAAATAATGGATTACCATGGAATTTAGTATTAGTCAACAAATGGAACCCACTGCCTGAAAATTATGAAATTGAATTGGTTAAACTTCCGGGAGGTGAAAAGGTTGACAGACGTATTTATGAACCACTTATGGAAATGCTGGAGGCAGCCAAAGATGCTAATTGGAATCAACTTCCTAAAATCGTATCCGGTTATCGGACACAGCAAACACAGCAGGAACTATATGACGAAAAAGTTTCTGAATACAAAAAAGAAGGATATTCCGACGAAGAAGCAATTGAACAGGCTGAACAATGGGTTGCGGTTCCCGGATGCAGTGAACATCAATTAGGGATAGCAGTAGATATTAATGGAGCGACTTATGACCTTTATTTTTGGCTTCAGGAAAACAGCTACAAATATGGATTCATTTTTCGTTATCCCGCCGGAAAAACTGATATTACCGGCACTGCTGAGGAAGTATGGCATTATCGATATGTCGGAGTAGAAGCTGCAACAGAAATCTATGAGAGTGGAGTTTGCCTTGAAGAATATCTTAACAAATTAGAAAAATGATAAATGATCTGCCGTGCGATGGCAAAAGAAAAAAAGCCGTCACGCAGCAGCCTTATTAACATGCCCACTTAAAACGGCGGCTTTGATTAATCAAAGCCGCCGTTTTCATTTATCCCTAATAATGCTAACTGCAAAAGCTACGGTTTAAAGGAAAAAACGCCATGAAGCGAATATTACGACAAAATATACTAAGCTTTATAATGTTAAAAAAAATCTGTATTTGCTGGCGGGGGATTTTGACTATAAATATGAACTGTTAAATCATATAAATATATTATATAATTCTTATGCGTCTATCTATATTTTCAGGATAGGCGCATTTTATATTTTTCAAACACTTCTTGAAAAAACGCAACAATCACCTTCTCTTTTCTTGGATATTGAACAGAAAGGGGTTAGCAGGACAAGTCCCTGTTCACTACTCCACAGAGGAAGGAGGTGAACTCAATGGAGCTATCTTCTTCCCAGCAGAAAACAATACAACATCAGTATGACGCCTTTGCAAAAAAGACGTTGGCAGGCGAGGCGAAAAACTATTTAATGGAGCTTGCAAAGCAAAGCAGCCGTGAGGTTTGTTTTTCTGAATTAAAGGAAAATGAACTGAACAAATTTTCTACATTGGACGAGTATAGCAGCGACTATTACAGTTATACGGTTGCCGGATATGACGTCTATGTGAAAGATGATTTACTGAATGAAGCATTAAATAACCTGCCTGCAAAAAAACGTGAAATCATCCTCCTGTCTTATTTTTTGGATATGAGCGATGAAGAAATCGGCGCTATGATGAATGTTGTACGCAGTACAATTTTCCGGCACAGGAAAAATGCACTTGCCAGAATGAAAAAATTTATGGAGGGTAAGAAAAATGACGAACATAAGTAACAAACCTACAAATTTGTTGCCGTTCAATGTCATTGCGGAGGCGGCAAACGGCAGCATTGACGCCATGTGCGTGATTTTACAGCACTATGAGGGTTACATAGCAAAACTTTGTACCCGTACCTTGATAGACGAGATTGGCAACACTTATTCTTATGTGGACGAGGAAATGCGAAACAGGCTGAAAGTACGTCTGATCGCCCGAACGCTCGCTTTTAAGGTGGCATAAAAACCAGCCTGTGCGGAAAAGGTGTCCCCCTTTCTGCCTTTTCCAGCATGGGCTATTTGTCATTCCGTCAAAACACATTTTGAAAATGTGTTTTGACAGGCTGATAAATGCCGATTGTTCTTTGACAAAGAAAGCGGACTGCCGCAGTATAGGCAAACAAACACATTCCGTCCGTGCCGAGCTTTACGGGAAACGCGCCACGACACTTATTATAGTTGAGCGATAAACATTTTTGCCGTAATTGCAGATATGGCAGTCTGCAAGCCATGACGCACGGGCGTAATAATGATACTCCCGCCTTGAACGCTTCACAGCATTGGGCGGCTGCATGAGAACCATGCAGGGGTGAGATTCCCGTGGAGCGTAGCCGGCGCCGTTTGGATTTGCTATAAATCGTTTAGGAGATTAGATTATGATGAAATCACTTATTCAAATATCAAAGCAGGAAATTGATAAACAGACAGTTCAATCAAAATATGAAATCAATAATATTCATTTTACGATAAATAGCCACTTTTGCGGTTCAATAGAACTGTCGGAAGTAATTTATCAAATGATTATAAAGAGCGAACAAAACAAGCCTCTGTTTATCGGGTAACACGCGCATAGACAAAAAAACTTTTTAGCGGTATAATATGAGTACAATCAATCTATGTCGTGTTATTCTGCTGTTCTGGAGGTTACAAATGGAATTGCAAAATAATTATGATGTAGGGATTTATTGTCGGCTCTCACGAGATGACAATAACGGACATTTAGAGAGTATGAGCATTGTCAATCAACGACAAGTGCTTACAGATTATGTCGCTGAAAAGGGGTGGAAATTAAAAGAATGTTATGTAGATGACGGCTTCACGGGAACAAATTTTGATAGGCCGAATTTTAAGCGAATGATTAAAGACGCCGAGTTAGGAAAGATAAATTGTATTATCACAAAAGACCTTTCTCGGTTGGGCAGAAATTATGTTCAGGCAGGATATTATACAGATGAATTTTTTGTTGAGCATAACATTCGTTTTATCGCTATCAATGACGGGATTGACACAATAAAAGAGGACAATGACATAGCTGCTTTTCATCATGTCTTAAATGAAATTTATCCGAAACAGGTTTCAAAAAAAGTTCGTCAAGTAAAGAGAAAAAGCGCTGAACAGGGAAAGTTTATGGGAAGTCAAGCGCCTTACGGTTATATGAAATCCCCGGAGGATAAGCATATTCTTATCATTGATGAAGAAGCTGCTGTGATTGTACGACGGCTATTCAATGAATTTGCAAGCGGCGACAGTGCACGACTGATTGCAGATCGCTTAAACAGTCAAAATATTGACAGCCCTCGTTTTTATCATTATAGAAAAATGGGACGTGTGAATCCTCTGTCAGAGCAAAAAAATGTATGGGGCAGCGCAACGGTGCTACAGCTTTTAAGAAATCAAGCGTATATCGGCAATATGATACAGGGAAAAAGACAGGTAGTTTCTTTCAAAACAAAGAAAATGCGTACAGTCAGTCCTGAAAATTGGATTGTTGTAGAAAATACACACGAGCCTATTATTGAGCGCGAATTGTGGGACAGAGTACATAGTTTAATGGACGCTAAAAGCAGAGTTGTAAAAACAAAAAAAGATGATTTAGGTCTTTTTGCAGGAATTTTACAATGTGCGGATTGCAATTCTCCTTTAGCTTTTACCCGAAAACAGTTAAAAAATCGTGAACGAAAATTTTATCGTTGCAGTCGATACAACAATAACGGCTCAAAGGCTTGCAGCACGCATTTGATTGAAGAAGAAACTTTATGTGAATTTGTACTGAATGACATACGACAATATGCCAAACTTGCAAAATCGGATAAAGAAAAAGTTGCCAACCGCTTATTTGCTGCAAAACAAAAAACACAGAAAAGTGAAACAAAAGTTTTGAGGGCTCAGATAGGTGAAATCGAAAATAGGCTTGCTGTTATCGCCGGAACATTAAAAAATTTATATATTGATAAATGTTCAGGAACAATACCCGAAAATGTATTTGCAGACCTTATGAATGATTTTACCAACGAACAGACGCAATTGCAGGAACAATTACCAAAGTTGCAATCCGAGCTTGCAAGTGTTCAGGAAACAACAGATGAAATAAGCGAATGGATTGATTTAATCAGCAGCTATACTAATCTTAAAACACTTACACGCTCCATAGTAATGGAGTTAATAGACAAGATAACAGTTTCGGAAAGAAACGAGGTGAACGGTAAAATAGAACAAACAATAGATATTGAATACCGATTTATCGGTAACTTATTACAGGCAAAAAAAGAAGATATTGCTTGATTTCTCAAACAATATCTTCCGTCTGCCTTCAATACTTGCGTCCTATCAAAACCGAGTATTGAATAAATGGCGGAGAAGGAGATACAAATTATAATACCTTTTCACGCTTAAACAATGCACAGGGCAACTGAATATCCGAATTGTCAGGCTATTCGCTGAAAAACAGCAGAATAGCTTTTTTATTGCAGAAAGTGAGGGATGATTTTGATACACAGTCCCCAATTGTGTCCGCAGTGTATAACGGGGCAGGATACCTACCTTTTGGACAACCGTAATCCGTTCTGTCCGTATTTGCACTGCTACAAGGGCACGAGCTGTTCGGCTTTTAAGCCGTTGTATAAAAAGGAGAACGAACATGATAGGAATAATAATTAGCTTCTGCGTCGGAGTATTCTTCGGCGCTTTTATTATGTCCGCCTGCGCGGCTGCGGGACGGGCTGACAGAGAGAATGAAAGTCAGGAGGAAATAAAATGTCACAGGTATTCAGAGTAGAAAAGACTCGCGATTTTACGGTTATATCGAACCATCATTTAAAGAACAAGGAGTTGTCGTTAAAAGCAAAGGGACTTCTTACAATAATGCTCAGTCTGCCGGACGAGTGGGATTATACAATGGAAGGTCTTGTGCATCTCAGCCATGACGAGATAACATCAGTACGTTCAACAATCAATGAGCTGGAAGATGCGGGCTACGTCAAGAAGAGCCGCGTTCGTAAGCCCAACGGTCAATTCGGACCGGCGAATTATACTATATATGAATATCCGGTTGCACCCTCCGATGGTCCGAAGCCGACGAAGAAAACGGATGAGGATAAAACCAATGCCGAGCACTCGGATGAGCATTCCATATCCGATAAACCTATATCAGCAGCGCCTGTGTCAGCTGAACCTGTATTAGTTGAGCCTATATCAGACTCGCCTATTTTAGACGAGCCTATATCGGAAAATCCAATATTGGCTGAGCCTATACAGGAAAAACACGCACAATTAAATACTTATATATCAAATACTGATAAATCAAATACTTATGATATAAAATATCTATCTATCAATCATATCTGCGGCAATGAGACGAACGAAAGTACGGAAATGTCTGACAGAGAGATAGATGGATATGATAAATACAAAAGAGCCGTAGAACAAGTAAAAGAACAGATAGACTACGAGACCCTTATATTGACAAACAGTAAGGGCGTTGTCGATGATATTGTGAATAACATTGCGGAAGTGTATGTGAGCAACAGACCCACGTATAAGATAAACGGCGAAGATGTTGAAGGCTGGCTTGTAAAGTCGGTATTCCGTGATATTACATACGAGCGCGTAGAAGCATTTCTGCTTGATGTTGAACAGCTAAAGACAAAAATTGGCAGCAAGAGAAAATATCTCAGAACAGCTTTGTATAATATCCCATTCACGTCAGGGATCTCTATGGCAAACAGAATAAATTGTGATATGTATGGAATAACGGCATGAGGAGGTAATATATGACACCATACAATGCGCGGGCGCCTTAGTACAGGCGCTTTTTTCATGCGAATTTTAAGATCTTAAAAGGAGGATTTAACCAAAATGAAAACGAAAAACGGACTTAAAAGGCTTTTTGCCGGGATCATGGCTGCCAATATGGTGCTCGGCCTTTTCCCTACCCTGTCATTTGCAGCACAGTCGAATGATTACGTTGATCCTGCCGATGTGTGGGTCGAAGCCAACGGCAGGACAAATGAGCTCGATGTGAACGCAACTACGACTTATGAAACACAGTATTGTCCAGTATGTGATATGGAGACCACAACGCTTACATACCGTGTGCCGGAATACACAAAATCGGGCGAAACAGCACGAAATCACGGTGTTCAGTTTTCGGACGGTACGCTGATGGACGGCGAAGGCACCGGCAATGTTGACAGCGGTCTGCCTGGGGTGGATGCTTTTTACACATCATACCATTATACAAAATCTGTATGTCAGAACTGCGGCACTCTCAACGCCGCTGACGGAACGGACAGCTACTCATTCGGCAAAAATGTATACGGACTCAACCCGTGCGACTACAACTTTTTTCAGGACTTCGACAATACAACATATACTCCTTACGACAGCGAGCATCATAGCACTATACTCAAAGCCGGACAGTATTGTCAATTCTGCAAAGGAACTCACGCAAGAGCCGAGGAACAGCTCGACGAGCACAGTTTTGACGAGACTGTTGACGGAGAGCTGGGAAATCAGCGGTTCCACATCACAGGTGAGTGCGAGGACTGCGGATATATCAAGAATGAATATGCCGCTGCAAAATCAGTCGTGCAAAGCTACTACGGAGAAGTGGACGGACAGGCTCACACTGTTACCGTTACCGACCTTTCGGACAGCGGAGTGAAAACAAGTATCCGCTACGGAACGGAAGCCGATGACTGCGATATGACATCGGCTCCGAATTACACGGACGCGGGCTACTATCCCGTATACTACGAGATAGAGTACAGCTGCAGCGGAGAGAACATGACTGAAAACGGAGTGAGCTATGTATGGCTGCTTGCAGCGACCGACAGCGATGATAGCGGATCGAATGGCGCAAATGACGTTCATGTTCACGATTACCGCTATTTGGAGAGCATAGCTCCATCATGTACGGCTTTGGGATATGATCGTTTCCAGTGTTCGGAGTGCGGCGCACTTATGAAAATAAACTATACCCCGGCAGTCGGTCATGACTACAGCTCCATCGTGATACGTGAAGCCAGCTGTCAGCAGGGCGGCTTAGAGCTGCATATGTGCAATAAGTGCGGCAGCTATTATACAGAAACGACTTCAATGACAGATCACAGTTACACAGAGAATATTGTTCCGGCTACTTGTACAATGAACGGATATACGGAGCATACGTGTATCAACTGTAACTACAGCTACCTCACAGACCTTACGCCTCTTGCGAAGCATGATTACAGGGAAAAGGTCACTGCTCCGGGCTGTACAACAAAGGGCTTCACGACATACACTTGTGCCGAGTGTGGTGATGTGTACATAAGCGACTACACCGACCCGACAGGTCATGAGTGGGATAACGGACGCACTGTTACAAACTCCACTTGTGAAAGTGAAGGTGTTATGGAGTATCACTGCAAGCACTGTGACGAGAAGATGATACAGGCAATATCGGCAACGGGACACACACCCGGAGCTGCGGCGACATGTACGGAACCGCAGAGCTGTACATCATGCGGTGCAATTCTCGAAATGCCTACAGGACATCACTATTCGGAGTCGGTAACACTGCCGAGCTGTACTGCTATGGGATTTACGACTTATACTTGCGACAGCTGCGGTGACTCGTATATTGGCAATTACACCGATATGATCGCTCACCACTACGAGAGTGTTATTACTCCTGCGACCTGCACTGAGCTCGGTTTTACAACATATACCTGTACAGAGTGCGGTGACAGTTATACGAGCGATTACACGGATAAGAAACCGCACAGCTACAAGGCAACAGTAACTCCTGCGACATGTACAACTATGGGCTTCACCACGTATACATGTGAAGACTGCGGAGACAGTTATGTTTCGGATTATACCGAGATCCTTCCGCATAACTATGAGAAGCAGGTCATAGAGCCGACCTGTACATCACAAGGATACACGATATATACGTGTCCCGACTGCGGAGCTGAGTATATCAGCGACGAGAAAGAGTCTATAGCTCACACTTACACATCAACGGTTACTGAGCCGACATGTACTGAGATGGGTTATACAACGAATGTCTGCAACGACTGCGGATATACTTATATATCCGACTACACTGATCCGCTCGGTCATGACTATGACGAAAAAGTGACGGCGCCGACTTGTACAGAGATCGGTTACAGTACATTCACTTGTTCGCGCTGCGGTGACAGCTATACAGGCAATGAGACGGCAAAGCTGCCGCATGATTATGATAAGGAAGTAACTGAACCGACATGTACCGAAATGGGTTACACCGTTTTCACCTGTAAGGATTGCAGTGACACATATACAGGCGACTACACAGATGCAAAAGGTCACAGCTATAAAGAAGAAGTTATAGCTCCGACTTGTACAGAACTCGGCTACAGCACATTCACTTGTGAGGTCTGCGGTTACAGCTATAAAGGCAACGAGACAGCAGTCACCGAGCACAGCTACAGTGAGATCGTGACCGAGCCGACCTGTACTGAGCTTGGTTTTACTACCATCACCTGCGATAACTGCGGTGATACACATAAGATAAACTACATTGAAGCGGCAGGACATAAGAAGTCGGAATGGATAATAGACGTTCCCGCTACTATCGAAGCGGCAGGCTCAAAGCACATAGAGTGTACAGTGTGCGGAGAAACGCTTGAAACAGCTGAAACACCGAAGTTAAGCGAACACGATAATTCCGATGAGGACGGTAATTCTGTTGTCGGAGATTACAGCATACTTATCACAGACGAAAGCGGCAAGCCGATATTCAACTCTGAGATAAGTATTGATGCAAATGATAACCTCACTATCATACTTCCGGACGGAAGATTATTAAGCGCTGAGGACATAACGACAATTACAGTTCTTCATAAGGACACACAGCAGCCTGCGGAGGGACTGAATATCTTTATAGCGGATACGTCGAACAATGCCGCGACAGGCAGAACGGACACAAACGGTCAGTTATCTGTTCCCAACAGGCAGAGTTCAACTGGAAATTCAAATGCTACAGTAGCTGACGAAACAAATACTTATGTAGTAGTCGTTACAGATAAGACTGGTAAGCTGATACCAAATTGCGATGTTACCGTTGGTGAGAATTATACTATAAATGTTGATCTTCCCACAGGAACAGCATTTGACAAAGATAACCGTATTACAACAACAGTAGTCACAGAAAAAAGCGAACCTGTGAGCGGTCTACGTGTGCAGATGATCGGTGACGGCGATTTTGTCGAGAATGGTTACACAAACATCAGGGGACAGGTAACACTGCCTATGTCAAACTCGGACATAACCGATGAAAACGGCAATGCCGAAGTCGGAGATA
>CALXRY010000133.1 GCA_944390955.1 uncultured Clostridia bacterium
TCAGTATATATTTCGCATATGTCGGCATTCAATGCCGCTGCAAGAGCAACTGCCGACGTATCCGAGCCACCTCTTCCAAGAGTTGTTATATCATCATATTTATTAAGTCCCTGGAAACCCGCAACAATGACAATACGCCTTCTGTCAAGCTCCGTTCTTATACGCTCGGTGTCGATCGTTTTTATCCTTGCAGCGCTGTAGTGCGAATCTGTCTTAAATCCTGCCTGCCAGCCTGTAAGCGAAACTACGGGGAAGCCAAGCTTTTCTATCGCCATCGCCAGAAGTGCTATCGATATCTGTTCTCCTGAGGAGAGCAGCATATCCATCTCGCGCTTTGATGCTTTATCATTTATTTCCTTTGCTTTTTCGATGAGTTCGTCTGTTGTATCGCCCTGAGCCGATACGGCAACAACAACATCATTTCCGGCTTTATATGCTTCGGTTATGCGCCTTGCGACATTCATAACCCTTTCGGCGTCTTTCACCGATGTACCGCCGTATTTTTGAACTACAAGTCCCATGGGTTTACATCCTTTCACTTTATATGCATAATAAATATTATCGCTTTGTTTCGGAGACTACCGCTCCGACATTATCGATATCAAGAATTTTACATGTCCATTTATGAGAGTTTTTCGTAAAGAAATTCTCCATTTCTGCTTTAAAGGAGCTATAATTACCGTCGAGAAACGACAGCACTGTCGGTCCGGATCCACTGAGATATGTTCCGAGTGATCCTGCCGAATATGTCCTTTCAAATATTTCATCAAAGCCGTCTATACAGTTTCTCCTATAAGGCTGATGTAGTCGGTCCTGAACACCTATCCTAAGCTGTGAAACATCTCCCGAAATAAGAGCCGCTTGAAGAATAGAGGCATGCGATATATTAAATACCGCGTCCCTGAATGGAACCGAATCAGGGAGTACCTCTCTCGATTTCCTCGTGGCAACAAAATAATCAGGTATCATTACGGCGCATTTTATATGCGGCCGTATCTTTGTGCTGTGAACTATAGTACGTTCATCAGCCATAAGCGATACACAAAAGCCTCCGAAAAGCGCAGGACCCACATTGTCCGGATGTCCTTCCATTTTTGCCGCAAGCTCTATTATGCGGCTGTAGGGGAGGGGGTGTCCTGCAATCACGTTTGCCGCAAGCATACCTCCTATTATGCAGGCACTGCTGCTTCCAAGTCCTCGTGTCATCGGAATTTCACTGTTCTGTACTATCCTTAAGCCTCGCGGTTTATAGCGCACCTCTTTAAAAACGACTAACATTGCTCTATATATGAGATTTCTTTCATCGAGCGGGATATAATCTGCCGTATTCAGCACGCGTATATCAAGTCCGGAAGAAATTTCTTCAACTTCGATCCTGTTGTACAGATTAAGGGCAATACCGAGAGTGTCAAAGCCGGCGCCCATATTTGCGCTTGTTGCAGGAACCCTAATTTTGACCATTAGTCAAGCACCCTTATTGAGGTCTTAATTGAGGATAACTCGGAAAGAGCCTTATCCATCTGCGTACCGCTAAGTTTCTGAGTAATGAATACACGCTCATTATCGTTCGAAGAAATAAAATTCACATCTCCGAATGCAGCTTTTACAGCGTCCTCTGAATCTTCAGTTCTGATAAAATATGCAAATTCAACATCGTCCTTGGAAGCCATAATATTTCCTTCCGCTTTATCCCAGCCAATCTTCTTTGGACGTTCTCTGTGTCTTACACAGTCAACAACGTCCGCAACAACTGCTGATGCTGTCGGCAATTTCCCCGCGCCTGCTCCATAGAACATAAGATTTCCTACGCAGTTGCCGGTCACCATAATTGCGTTAAACACATCGTCAACACCTGAAAGTGGACTGGATGATGATATTATCATAGGGCTTACGACCGAATATATCTTACCGTTTTCAAGAAAATCGGCATAGCCTATCAATTTTATCACGCTGTTAATCTTCTCTGCATATTTAACATCATCAAGCGTAATATTTACTATACCCTCAGTTTCAATATCTCTGTAATCGACAGCCTTGCCAGAAGCGAGTGACGCAAGTATCGCGATCTTGCGGCATGCGTCATGACCCTCAATGTCAGCCGCAGGATTTTTCTCTGCATAGCCCTTTTCCTGAGCGTCGACCAATGCATCGTCAAATGACTGGTTTTTTGTGAACATCTGATATAATATATAATTGGTGGTGCCGTTCAATATGCCGGCTATCCTTGTGATCTTATTTGCCGTTAGATCCTGATGCAACGGGCGGATAACGGGAATGCCGCCTCCGACGCTTGCTTCGAACATATAATTGACGTTATTGGCCGATGCCGTTTCAAGCAGCTCTGTACCGTATGTAGCGACAAGCTCTTTGTTTGACGTAACAACGCTCTTGCCGGCAAGCAAAAGGCTTTTTGTGAATTCATAGGCCGGATGAAGTCCACCCATGGCCTCCGCAACGACCGTTACCTCCGGATCGTTCAATATAACATCAAAGTCCTTTGTGAAAATCTCTTTCCGGGGATGGTCAGAGAAGTCGCGTATATCAAGGATGTACTTGAGGCTGATCTCCTCACCATAGGTATTGCGGCAAAGCTTTTCGCTGTTCTGCTCAATGATGTCATAAACACCGCTGCCTACCGTGCCGAAGCCCATGATTGCAACTTTTGCCATTCCTTTTTTCCTCCAGTCCGTACTATATTTATTAATGAAATAATTTTCTTTATCAGTTTATAATGTTATCATAAAAATTGTGCAAAGTCAATAATTGAAATGACAAAACTACCGTTATGTCATAATATGTTTTTGTACACTTTTACCCTAAGCAAAGCATACATCTTGTATATATTCGCTGCTTTGTGCATATATTTAGCAGTATAATTATTTGAAGCAGCTATAAAACGAAAAGGACTTTATGCGTACAGAATCACTGCATAAAGTCCCGTATAGAATATTATTCTTTATTCTGAGCTGCGTATTCGTCAAGTATTTTTTTGATATATTGTCCGGTATATGAAATCTCAGACTTCGCAACCTGCTCGGGTGTTCCGTGAGCAATGACCTCACCACCGCGTATACCTCCCTCGGGCCCCATGTCGATTATATAATCTGCTGTTTTGATAACGTCAAGATTATGCTCGATTATAACGATCGTATTGCCGCCCTCAGCGAGTCTGTTTATGACTTCTATTAGCTTATGGACATCCGCAGTGTGGAGACCTGTTGTAGGCTCGTCCAGTACATATATCGTTTTTCCAGTGCTTCGTTTTGAAAGCTCCGTTGCAAGCTTTACACGCTGCGCTTCTCCGCCCGAAAGCGTCGTTGAGCTCTGTCCCAGCTTAATATATCCAAGACCTACGTCCTGAAGCGTTTCAAGCTTGCGCTTTACTCTCGGTATATTGGCAAAAAACTCGACTGCTTCATCGACTGTCATGTCAAGCACCTCATAAATGTTTTTGCCCTTGTACTTTACTTCAAGAGTTTCACGGTTATATCTCTTGCCCTTGCACACCTCGCAGGGTACATAAACATCGGCAAGGAAGTGCATCTCTATTTTTTTTATGCCGTCGCCGGCACACGCTTCACAGCGTCCGCCTTTTACATTAAAGCTGAAGCGGCCGGATTTGTAGCCTCGCATCTTTGCCTCGTTTGTATTTGCAAATATCTCGCGTATATCGTTAAATACATTCGTATATGTTGCAGGATTGGAGCGCGGTGTTCTGCCTATCGGGCTTTGATCTATGTTGATTATTTTGTCAAGCTGTTCTGTTCCGTCTATGCGCCTGTGGGCACCTGCGTTGGTGCGTGCATGATTGAGAACTTTTGCAAGCCTTTTATACAGTATTTCGTTTATAAGTGATGATTTACCTGAACCGCTCACTCCGGTGACGCATGTTACAACTCCGAGTGGAATCTTTACATCTATGTTTTTGAGGTTATTCTCTTTTGCGCCTCTTATTGTAATAAAGCCTGTCGGCTTTCTGCGCTTTTCCGGAATCTTTATTTTAAGCTTGCCGCTCAGATATTTGCCGGTTATCGAACGGGGACTGTTTATTATATCCTCTACCGTCCCCTGTCCGACAAGCTCACCCCCATGGACACCGGCACCGGGGCCTATATCGACGATATGATCGGCTGCGTACATTGTATCTGTATCGTGCTCAACGACGATAACGGTATTCCCAAGATCGCGTAGATGCTTAAGAGTTCCGATAAGCCTGTCGTTATCGCGCTGGTGAAGTCCTATGCTTGGCTCATCGAGAATATAAAGCACTCCCATAAGTCCTGAGCCTATTTGCGTGGCAAGCCGTATTCTTTGTGCTTCACCTCCTGACAAAGTAGCCGAAGCTCTTGAGAGCGAAAGATAGTCGAGACCCACGTCAAGCAGGAACTTAAGTCTTGCTTTTATTTCTTTTAAAATCTGTGCCCCTATAAGCATTTCGCGTTCTGTGAGTTTAAGTGAGCTTATAAAATCCATCTCATCGCGTATGGACATGCAGGTGAAATCATAGATGTTCATACCGTTGACCGTCACAGCAAGCACCTCTTTATTAAGCCTTGCACCATGGCACTTTGGGCATTCTATCTTGTTTATATACCGTTCTATATCATATTTTGTATAAATTGAAGTTGTTTCACGGTATCTGCGCTCGAGATTTGTAACAATACCCTCAAACGTTGCCATGTATTTCCCGCTTCCATAGCTGCGCTCATATTCCATTTCGATTTTCATGCCTCCGGTGCCATAAAAAATAATATTTTTTATATCGTCCGGAAGATCCTTGAACGGAGTATTTATATCAAATTCAAAATGGTTGGCAAGCGCCCTGTAATACATGCCTGCCATGCTGTCTTCGTCTGCTGTGGTCCAGCCGGACGCATGTATCGCGCCGCCTATAAGGCTTTTTTCCTCATCCGCCACTATCAGATTAGGATCGATTTTCAGCAGATGACCGAGGCCGTCACATTCGGAGCATGCTCCATACGGATTGTTGAACGAAAAAAGCCTCGGCGCAAGCTCCTGCAGGCTGATCCCGCAGTCGTCACAGGCATAATTCTGGCTGAAATTCATTATTTCTCCGCCGATTACCTCAACCATTACCATATCGCCTGTAAGAGAAATTGCCGTCTCTAGCGAATCGGTAAGACGCTTTGCCATGTTGTCACGTACAATAAGTCTGTCGACAACGATCTCTATATTGTGCTTGACTGTTTTTTTAAGATTTATTTCCTCGCTGAGCTCATATAGCTCGCCGTCGGCCTTCACTCTGACAAAGCCACTCTTCTTTGCATTTTCAAAAACCTTTTTATGCTCGCCTTTTTTACCACGGATAACGGGAGCTAAAATTTGTATTCGTGTTCCTTCCTTAAGCTCCATGACCTTGTCAACTATCTGATCAATCGTTTGACGCTTTACCTCCTTGCCGCACTTTGGACAGTGGGGAATACCTATCCGTGCGTACAGAAGTCTTAGGTAATCGTATATTTCCGTTACAGTCCCGACTGTAGAGCGAGGGTTTTTTGATGTCGTTTTTTGATCAATGCTTATCGCTGGGGAAAGACCTTCTATATAATCCACATCAGGCTTTTCCATTTGCCCGAGAAATTGTCTCGCATATGAAGAAAGAGATTCCACGTACCTTCTTTGCCCTTCGGCATATATCGTATCAAAAGCAAGAGAGGATTTTCCCGAGCCGCTCAGCCCGGTAAATACAACGAGCTTTTCTCTCGGTATCGTAACATCTATATTTTTAAGGTTATGCTCCCTTGCTCCAAGTATTTTTATTTCGTCCGCCATGATATGACATTTTCCTTTCTCTTGATAATATTGGGTGCTGATAATCATTTGCTACTGCAGATAATATGAGCCGCTTTCGCTTTTTCTCCTGAGCATGCTCTTCATTTTTTCACGCTCCTGCCTATGCTCCTCTGCCACGCTCATAG
>CALXRY010000134.1 GCA_944390955.1 uncultured Clostridia bacterium
ATTCCTTGATTACTTCCTTTGGTATTTTCATGTCGAAAAACCTCCTTGATAAAAATTATTTCTACCATAATTTTCACCAAGGAGGTTCGTTTTTATACTTTTTACACAACTTTTTCCGCCGCGTCCCTGATGCCGATATAAAAATATAATGCTAAACTGCTGTCTATGGAATTTTAAAGCATAAAGAAATCGTTATCCATAGCTGCCGTGTGGGGCTCCGCCCCATTTTAGCTTTAGTGAATGTTCCTGTGCTCGGTTCCCCGCAAAAGGGTATCCTCGCCGATACCATTTGGAATCCCGGGCGCAAGCTTTCAAAAGCTTGGCAAACCACAGCTCAAACACCCGCCATACCGTTCGCGTTCTTCGCGAATTTTTTTGTTATCTAAAACCGGCGCGAACGGGCGGCCTGATGGTGCTCCGCACACGTTACGACTCGCTGTAGGTAAGTTTCGCTCCACGAAACCCGCTTTGCTCCGCAAAAGCGATTTTATTCGAGGGAACGCCTTTGAGCTCCCCATATTGATTTGAATGTATGTCAGTCTTTCTTTCCCAAATACATATGTCTTTTTGTATTTTTCTATTGCTTTATAAAAAAACTTGTGCTATAATTAAAATAGCAGTTTATATACAGATCATTAAAAGGAGAGAAAGCCGATGAGAAAGTTTAACACGACCGATATTCCGATGACGCAAAGAATACGCGGTCTTATCGATGAACTGTTTGCAAAAATGCCGGAAATAGAAGTCGACCGTGCCGTTCTGCTGACCGAAAGCTATAAGCAGACGGAGAACGAGCCGATAGTAAAAAGAAGAGCCTTGGCATTTGCTCATATTCTTGAAAATATACCTATTACTATAAGAGATAATGAGCTCATAGTCGGAAGCGCGACAAAGGCTCCGAGGAGCTGTCAGGTGTTCCCCGAGTATTCATATGAATGGCTCGAGAGTGAGCTCGATACCGTTGAGTTCAGAGAGGCTGATCCATTTCATATTTCCGAGGAGAACAAGAGGATACTGAGAGAGGTATATCCTTATTGGAAGGGAAAGACGACAAGCGATCTGGCGGCTGCATACATGGCTCCCGAGGCGGCTCTGTCGATCGAGCACAACATGTTTACGCCAGGCAACTATTTCTACAACGGTGTCGGACATATAACGGTCGATTACGGCAAGGTGCTGAGGATCGGCTATAAGGGCATCATGGAGGAGGTCAGGCAGGAGCTTGACAGCATGAATGTATATGATGCCGACTATACCAAGAAGCATGAATTCCTTGAGAGCGTGCTGATCTCGTGCGAGGCGGTAATAAATTACGCGAGACGCTATGCAAAGCTTGCTTATGAAACGGCGCAGAAGGAGAGCGACCCTGCAAGAAAGCAGGAGCTGCTGATGATCTCAAAGAACTGTGCAAATGTGCCGGAAAACGGAGCGGAGAATTTCTATGAGGCATGCCAGTCGTTCTGGTTCGTGCAGATGCTGCTGCAGATGGAGTCGAGCGGACATTCGATCTCTCCGGGACGCTTTGACCAGTACATGTATCCTTATTATAAGGCCGACATAGAAAACGGAACATTAACGCGAGAATTTGCGCAGGAGCTGCTTGACTGCATATGGGTAAAGCTAAATGACCTGAACAAGGTCCGCGACGCCGCTTCGGCGGAGGGCTTTGCAGGCTACAGCCTGTTTCAGAATCTCTGTGCCGGAGGTCAGACAAGAGAGGGCATAGATGCGACAAACGACCTTTCGTTCCTGTGCATACAGGCTTCGATGCATACGCGTTTGCCTGCTCCGTCGTTCTCGGTAAGGATATGGAACGGAACACCGAATGAATTTATGATAAAGTGCGCAGAGCTCACAAGAACAGGCGTAGGTCTGCCCGCATATTATAACGATGAGGTGATAATCCCGGCGCTTATGAGCAGGGGTATACCTTTGGAGGATGCAAGAGATTATAATATCATAGGATGCGTTGAGCCGCAGGCATATGCGGAAACGGACGGCTGGCATGACGCCGCGTTCTTTAATATGTGCCGCCCGATAGAGCTCGTATTCTCAAATGGCATGGACAAGGGAGTGCAGGTTGGTCCTAGGACCGGTGATATTTCGCAGTTCAAAACGTTTGACGATCTCTACGACGCTTACAAGATACAGATGCACTATCAGATACGCATGATGGTAAACGCCAACAACGCTATCGACGTTGCGCATGCGGAAAGATGCCCGCTGCCGTTCCAGTCGTGTATGGTAAATGACTGCGTAAAGAAGGGTAAGACGGTACAGGAGGGCGGAGCGAGATATAACTTTACCGGACCTCAGGGCTTCGGTATCGCCAACATGACCGACGGGCTTTATGCGATAAAGAAGCTCGTATATGAGAAGAAGCTTGCGACGCTTGAGGATTTCAAGGACGCGATGATACATAATTACGGCGAACCTCTGACCGCAAAGGCTGCAAAGAACGCCACAAAAGAGGTTGTGGACAACCTTGCCTCAATGGGCAAGCCGGTGTCCGAGGCGCAGATAAGAGATATATGCAGGATGTTCCTCACAGGCGAGACCGATCCGGAGAAGAAAGCAAAATACGGCAAGCTGCGTGAAATGATAGACGGCGAGCCGAAATACGGAAACGATATTGAAGACGTGGATATGTTCGCAAGAGACGTAGCGTATGTATATACAAAGGAGCTGCAGAAGTACAGGAACCCAAGGGGCGGAATGTTCCACGCGGGACTGTACCCAGTTTCTGCAAACGTTCCTCTCGGCGAGCAGACGGGAGCGACTCCCGACGGCCGGCTTGCGAATACTCCTATAGCGGACGGAGTGGGTCCGAGAAGCGGCTATGATAAGCTCGGTCCGACGGCTGCCGCAAATTCAGTTGCAAGGCTTGACCACGGAATGGCCTCAAATGGTACGCTTTACAATCAGAAGTTCCATCCTTCGGCTCTGAGCGGTATGGAGGGGCTTCAGAATTTCGTATCGTATATAAGAGCCTTTTTCGACCAGAAGGGAATGCATATGCAGTTTAACGTAGTAAACCGCGAAACGCTTCTCGACGCTCAGAAGCACCCAGAAAATTACAAGTCGCTCGTTGTAAGAGTCGCAGGCTACAGTGCGCTCTTTACAACTCTTTCGCGCTCGCTCCAGGATGATATAATCAACAGAACGGAGCAGACCTTCGGGGGCTGAGCATAGGTGATACTTATGGAGAATTACTACAATACAGTCGGAAGAATTTTTGATATCCAGAAATATTCCATACATGACGGCCCGGGGATACGTACTATCGTATTCCTCAAGGGCTGTGCTCTCCGATGCCGCTGGTGCTGTAATCCAGAGTCACAGAGCTATGAGATCGAGACCATGATGTTCGAGGGCAAGGAAAAGGTTATGGGTCAGGACGTTACGGTTGCCGATGTAATGGATGTGGTAAGACAGGACAGCTTTTATTATATGCGAAGCGGCGGCGGCATGACACTCTCTGGAGGGGAATCGATGCTCCAGCCCGATTTTGCGATAGACCTGCTGCGGGCATGTCATGATATGGGGATAAACACTGCAATAGAGACGACCGCGATAGCAAAGTGGGAGGTCATAGAGCGCTTCCTTCCTCATCTTGATTATACGCTGCTCGATATAAAGCATATGAACAGCGAAAAGCATATGGAGTTTACAAATCAGCCGAACGACCGTATCCTTGAAAATGCAGTAAGGATAGCCGAGTCGGGAATGACCGATCTTACGATACGCGTGCCGGTAATACCGACGTTCAACCATACGCCCGAGGAGATACGCGATATAGCGGAGTTTGCCGCGTCCCTGAAGGGCGTGAAGCGTCTGCATCTGCTGCCGTATCACAGGCTCGGTCAGGGCAAATATGAGGGGCTCGGCCGCGAATATCTGATGCGGCATATTGAGCCGATGCCGAATGACTACGTAAAGCGGCTGCTTGAGACCGCAAAGAGAGCGGCGCCGAATCTACATGTTCAGATAGGCGGTTAAAATCAACGCGAAAAATAAGCGGTGCATCTCACCACCCGCCGCGGCTTGGAGTCTTACGCTTCCGCTGCGCGGAAGTTGCCGAAGGCGGTTTCGCAAAGCAAGGTGATGACAGGCTTTTATTCCGCGTTGAAAGGTATACTATTTATTTTGAACGGTAATCAGAAATTATAGGGAGAACATATGGAAATAATAAAAATGTCGGAAGCCCACAGGGATGAAGTAAAGCGTATGTCGGAGGTATTCTATAGCAGCGCCGCAGTGGCGCATGAGGTGCCTGCCGAATATATAGAAAGAAATATAAACGAGGCGCTCGGTGAAAATCCGTATTTTACGGGCTACGTGCTTATGGAAGAAGACAGCCCTGCGGGGTTTTCGTATGTGTCCGAATACTATGAAACAGAGGTCGGCGGGATGTGCGCTATGATAATAGACCTTTACGTTGACGAAAAGTACAGGGGCAGGGGCTTCGGGACGCGGCTTTTTGAGTTTGTATTCAAGGAGTATTCACATGCAAAGCGCTTTAGGCTCGAGGTCGAAAGGAACAACACATCTGCAATAGCTCTGTACAGGAAGCTCGGCTTTGAGGAGTTAGGGTATATGCAGATGATCAAGGAGGACTAAAATGGACAGGCTCGCCGAATTTCAAAAGCTTATAGACGAGAGCGACCATATAGTATTTTTCGGCGGAGCCGGTGTGTCCACCGAAAGCGGCATCCCGGATTTCAGAAGTCAGGACGGATTGTATAACCAAAAATACGATTATCCGCCGGAGACGATACTGTCGCATACGTTTTTTATGAATAATCCTGAGGAGTTTTTCAGATTCTACCGTGAAAAGATGCTTTATCTTGACGCGGAGCCGAACGCGGCGCATAAAGCGCTTGCAAGGCTCGAGAGAAGGAAAAAGCTCAAGGCGGTCATAACTCAGAATGTTGACGGACTGCATCAGAAGGCAGGAAGTAATACGGTGCTTGAGCTGCACGGCAGCGTGCACAGGAATTACTGCATGAAATGCGGCAAGAGCTACGGCGTTGAAGCCATAGTAAATTCGGAGGGTGTTCCGCACTGCGAATGCGGCGGGATAATAAAGCCGGACGTTGTGCTTTATGAGGAGCCGCTCGATGAATATATCACAAGCATGGCAATGGCATATGTTCAGAGCGCTGATATGTTTATAGTCGGCGGTACATCGCTGACGGTATACCCCGCTGCGGGCTTTGTATACCAGTATATGGGCGATAAGCTTGTGCTGATAAACAAGTCAAAAACACAGCTTGACGGGGATGCCCGACTCGTATTCAACGAAAGCATAGGAGAGGTATTTTCAAGCTTAACGATATAAAAATGGGAGCTACCGCATTAAGAAGCGGCAGCCCCATTTTTTATATTGTCAGTATCCCATTTTCACTCTCAAGCAGCAGAAGTATATCCTCTTCTCTGCCGTTGTCGGCATTTATATAGATTATAAAATTCTTGCCCTTGAAATTTCCTTTGAATTCATAGCATAGAACCTCCTCAAGGCTGTCCTTCGGAATAAGCGCAAGCCCACTGCATGTGACCTCAAGATTAGGAGCTATATGGGCTTTTGCGTCCTCCTCGCTCAGCTGAGGCGTATTGAGGCTTCGCTCAGTATGGTTCATAAGATAGCCGTTGCTTTCAAAGCCGACTATGCTGCCGTTGTCAAGAGCAACTCGGACCTTTATGAGGTCGGAATAGCACACCGTGCCGTCCTGTGAATATGCAAAATTTATCGTTGCAATGTTGCCGCTCATATCATAGTAGCTGCTTACCATATCGTAAATTCCGCGGCTTTCGAGGAAATCAAGAGCCTTTTCAGTGGCGTCCGCCACATCAAGCTGCGCGCTTTCAACGGAGATGTTATCAAGGAAATACAGAACATGACCGCCTTTTTTTGTTATGCTTATTGATATCTGCTCGCTGCCGTTTGCCGCAGTGAAGTTGTATGCTGGGAGTTGTGTATTTTCGGTTTGTCCCGATGCCTCAAGACCTCTGCCCCTGTCGCCGAGAAATTCCTGAGCTGCCTTAAGAGCTTCCTCCTCGGATATCTCCGCTGCATTTTCAAGCATAGCGGGACTGCGGTTTTCGATATGCTCAGAAAACGGTCCGTCATATATCAGCGACGGATATTCGTCAAACGCCTTTTCAACGTTTTCAAGGCTTTCGAGGATTCCCTCGCCGTCGGCTTCAGCCACATTGCCCTTCTGCCTTTCGTTCAGTTCCGACAGCCGGATATTTCCCGCGTATATTTCATTCTGGATATTTATAAGGTTTTCCTTGAGCGACGCCGCAAAATCGTTCAGCTCCGAGAGCGTATCGTATTCGTCCTGAGAGATCTCCTCGCCATTTATGAGCGACTGAGACAGCACATAGGTGTAGTCGCCGACCTGCGATAGGAATTTTGAGGTATTGTCAAGCTGCACCTGCGATGTGGGAAGCTGTCCGAGACATGATTTTGCCTCGGCTGCCTCGGAGAAAATATCGTTTGCGATCGACGCAAGCTGAGCCGGAGTATGTGCAAGCTGTGCCTTTGTGAGCTTTATATCGATGTTGTCGATATATTCTACCAGATCTGAGAACGCTCTGTTATATGAATTTTCAACGTTTGTTTCAAGCGCCCGTACGCTCTTCTGCGTATTAAATCCCCAGATGAGCGCCGCAATAAGTCCGACGCCCAATACGGCGTATATCCAAGGATGTATGCTTCTTCGTTCCATTTTATTTGTTCCCCCTTATCTGCAGAATCTGTGCTTGCCTATCTTGACGATCAGCGGCCTTGACCATATCCATGAGTTCGTCGCCGTGTCGGGATTAAAGTAGTATATGGCGCCGCCCGAGGGATCCCAGCCGTTTATCGCGTCCTCGCACGCCTTATATACTGTAGAATCCTCAGATATGGGCACATTTATCTGACCGTCAGCCACAGCGGTGAATGCGCCGGGCTGGTATATAACGCCGGATATCGTATTCGGGAATGACGAATGGCGCACTCTGTTCAGTATGACCGCCGCAACGGCGACCTGTCCCTCGTACGGCTCGCCTCTTGCTTCGCCGTTCACCGCCCGTGCAAGAAGCTGCTTTTCGTTAGCCGAATACTGCGCTCCAGCGCACATCGGGAACAGGAGCATAAGGCATAATGTTGATGCTATTATTTTTTTCATGCTGCAAAAATTCCTTTCTGTTTTGTTTTAGTTATTATTGACTTGCAGGTATTAAAAAATGCAGAAAAGGCAATATTTTTTCTGAGGATATTTTTTTGGATATAAGGAGGCAGACATGCAAAGGATAATATATTCCATTATAATAGCTCTCGTTATAACGGCAGGAGCGGTATCGCTTGGGGAGGCCGGCGGTGAGCTGCAAAATGGCATCCTTCGGCTCCATATCGTGGCGGACAGCGATTCCGAACGTGCCCAGGAGGTCAAGCTCAAGGTCCGTGACGCAGTGCTTCAACATGTGAGCCTCGATGATGAGGATTTTCTTGAAAAAGCAGAGGCGGAGGCAAACCGCGTTCTTGAGGAAAATGGAGAAGGGTACAGAGCTAAAGCGTATTACGGCAAGTTCTATTTTCCGGCGAAGGAGTACAGCGGTATAACGCTTCCGGCAGGCGATTATTACGGAGTAAGGCTCGTCCTCGGGAACGGTGCGGGCAGAAATTGGTGGTGTATAATGTATCCGCCGATGTGCGCTGTAAGTGAAAATGAAATGGAGCTTAAGAAGAGCTCGGAAAAGATATTGCAAAGAACGCTATCGCCCGGAAGCTATGAGCTCATAACGGGAAGCGGTGAAAAGATAAAGATCAGATTTAAGACTGTGGAGATAATACAGGCGATAAAAAAGCTTTTGACATAGACAAAAGAAGCTGTCGTGTTAAAAATTGCATAGTGCTGTTCGATTTTAGATGCAGAACGGACGAAACAAACAAAAATGCGGCAATTCGCCGCATTTTTGTTGCCCCAACGGCGTATACGCACCGCGCAAGAAGGCGTGGACAGACCGAAGGTCTGGCTTTTGCGGAGCAAAAGTGCTGAAAAGTGTACTCCGAGTGGTGCGTTTTGTTCGTAGCAACATAGATTTTTTGCTATGTTGCGGTCTGCGCTAAAAGCGACAGCCCCATGTTATTCGAGCTCGAAGGCTCCAGTATAGAGCTGATAATATTTGCCCTTTTCGGCGATAAGCTGTTCATGGCTTCCGCGCTCGATTATCCTTCCGGCCTCAAGTACCATGATAACATCGGAATTCTTTACGGTAGAAAGTCTGTGCGCTATTACGAATACCGTTCTGCCGGTCATAAGAGCGTCCATGCCGCTCTGTACTATCGACTCCGTTCTGGTGTCTATGCTCGACGTAGCCTCGTCAAGTATCATGACGGGCGGATCGGCAACTGCCGCTCTTGCTATAGAAAGCAGCTGGCACTGACCCTGCGAAAGGCTTCCGCCGTCGCCCGAGATCACCGTGTCGTAGCCGTCGGGCAGCATATTTATGAATTCATCCGCATTTGCAAGGCGCGCTGCCGCATGTACTTCCTCGTCAGTAGCGTCAAGGTTGCCGTAGCGGATATTTTCTCGTATCGTGCCGGTGAACAGATTAGTATCCTGGAGAACTATACCGAGCGAGCGCCGCAGATCCTGCTTCTTGATCTTGTTTATGTTGATGCCGTCATAGCGGATCTTTCCGTCGGCAATGTCGTAGAACCTGTTTATAAGGTTCGTTATAGTTGTCTTTCCTGCGCCTGTAGAGCCGACAAACGCCACTTTTTCGCCGGGATTTGCGTAAAGCGTTATGTTATGCAGTACGATCTTATCCGGATTGTATCCGAAGTCAACGTCA
The DNA here is from genome assembly GCA_944390955.1 of uncultured Clostridia bacterium. GTDB lineage: Bacteria > Bacillota > Clostridia > UBA1381 > UBA1381 > Ornithomonoglobus_A. The sequence continues at coordinate 8,848 of CALXRY010000134.1, forward strand.
TAGAACCTTACGTCACCGCGGAGACGAGTATATGTGATCGTACCGTCGTGATGCGGGTGCTTCCATGCCCAGATATTCGTCTTTTCATCGGCCTCAACGAGGTTGTCGTTTCTGTCATATTTTGCATTTACAAGCGTAACATAGCCGCTGTCCTGCTCGACCTCTTCGTCTATAAGCTCAAATATTCTTTCGGCTCCCGCAAGCGCCATGATTATAGCGTTGAGCTGCTGCGAGATCTGGCTTATCGGCTGCGTAAGAGATTTTGAAAGCTGCAGGAATGACGCTATTATACCAATAGTCAGGCTGCCCACACCGCCCAGTGCGAGAGCTCCGCCGACTATGGCGATGAGCGCGTACTGGAGGTTCCCGAGGTTGCCCATTATCGGCATTAGTATATTTGCGTATTTATTGGCCTCAGATGCATTTTTGAACAGATCCTCGTTCAGCTTGTCAAAATCCTGCTTGGCATGCTCCTCATGGCAGAATACCTTTACGACCTTCTGGCCGTTTATCATCTCTTCTATGTAGCCGTTTACCTTTGCTATCGACTTTTGCTGCTTGACAAAGAAACGTCCGCTGGCGCCGGCGATCTTTCTTGTGATAACAAGCATGAACGCTACGAAGAGAAATACGAACAGCGTAAGGTAGATGTTTGATATAAACATCGCCACAACGACGGTTATTATTGTTATTACCGATGAAAACATCTGTGGTATACTCTGTGAGATCATCTGACGGAGTGTATCGGTATCGTTTGTGTAGCAGCTCATTATATCGCCGTGCGAATGTGTGTCGAAATAGCGTATCGGCAGCTTCTGCATATGCGTGAACATTTCGTCACGTATATCCTTGAGCACGCCCTGCGATATAGTAGCCATCAGCCTGTTGTACATGAGCGATGCGCCTATTCCGGCAAGGTAAAGGAGCGCCATCATGAGTATAGCTCTCAGAAGTCCGGCAAACTCCGGATTTGACTGCGAAAGCATAGGCGTTATGTAGTCGTCTATAACAGTCCCAATAAACATCGAGCCGGAAACGTTAGCTATCGCGCTTACAAGTATGCAAAAGACAACGGCGGCGAATTTTATCTTATAGCCGGCGGTTATGTATGAAAGCAGTCTTTTTACCGGCTTTTTTGTGCTTTTTGCCTTGACTCTTTTATTATTCACCGATACCGCCTCCCTTCACCTGTGATTCGTATACTTCTCTGTAAATATCGTTACTCTTTAAGAGTTCCTCATGAGTGCCGATGCCGTTTATCTTACCGTTGTCCATAACGATTATCTTGTCGGCGTCCTCAACGGATGATACTCGCTGAGCTATGATTATCTTTGTGGTATCGGGTATTTCCTCCCTGAAAGCACGTCGTATGCTTGCGTCGGTTTTCGTGTCGACTGCGCTCGTGCTGTCATCAAGGATAAGGATCTTGGGCTTCTTGAGCAGCGCTCTTGCGATACATAGTCTCTGGCGCTGTCCGCCGGAAACGTTCGTTCCTCCCTGCTCAATATATGTGTCGTATTTCTTGGGAAACGCCTGTATGAATTCGTCCGCCTGTGCAAGCCTGCATACTCTTTCGAGCTCTTCATCGGTAGCATTTTCGCTTCCCCAGCGCAGGTTATCCTTTATTGTACCTGAGAACAGCACGTTCTTCTGGAGTACCATGGCGACCTCCTCACGCAGCGCTTCTATGTCGTATTCGCGCACGTCTCTGCCGCCGACGAGGACCTGTCCCTTGACGGTATCGTATAGCCTTGGTATAAGCTGAACAAGGCTTGACTTTGAGCTTCCAGTTCCACCGATGATGCCGACAGTTTCACCGGATTTGATATCTAAATTTATATTCTTAAGGCACATTTTTGTTTTCTTGTAGCCAAAGCTTACGTCCTTGAAGGATATGCTTCCGTCCTTCACCTTGAAAACGGGCTTTTCGGGATCGGTAAGATCGCTCTGCTCCGTAAGGATCTCGGATATTCTCTCTGCCGAGGCTCTTGCCATCGTGATCATTACAAATACCATCGACAGCATCATAAGGCTTATCAGTATCTGCATTGTGTAGCTTATAAGGCTTGTGAGTTCTCCTGTAGTCATCGTTGACGAAACGATAAAATGCGCTCCGAACCACGAGATGAGCAGCAGACAGCCGTAAATAGCGAACTGCATGAGAGGCATGTTGAACGCAAGCAGCTTTTCCGCTTTTACAAAGTCCTCGTAGATGCGCTCCGATACGTCCTTGAATTTCTTTTCTTCATGATCTTCGCGGACGTATGATTTTACGACCCTTATACCTCTCAGGTTTTCCTGAACGACGAGGTTCAGCTTATCGTAGATCTTAAATACGCGCTCGAATATCGGATGAGCTCTTGTCATGATCAGGTACAGGCCTACGCCGAGTATCGGTATCGCGGCAAGGAATATGCATGAAAGCGTAGGGTTAATGCCGAACGCCATTATCAGCGAGAAAATAAGCATAAGCGGACAGCGTACTGCAACTCTGATTATCATCTGGTATGCGTTCTGCAGGTTTGTTACGTCGGTCGTAAGTCTTGTGACTATACTTGACGTTGAAAATTTGTCTATGTTGGAAAATGAAAAGTTCTGTACGTTATAGTACATATCCTTTCTGAGGTTTTTTGCAAAGCCCGCCGATGCACTTGCGGCAAACTTTCCTGACAATGCTCCGAATATCAATGAAACAACGCATGACAGAACCAGAAGCGCCCCGACTCTTTTTATGTAGCCCATGTCGCTGTTGTTGATACCGTTGTCGATAAGGAGAGCCATCAGCATCGGTATAAATACCTCCATCACGACCTCAAGCGAAACAAATGCGGGGGTGAGAATGGAGTCGCGCTTGTACTCTCTTATGCTTTTTGCTAATGTTTTTATCATATAATCCCTCCTGATGTTTATTTGCAAGGCCACATACCAAGACTAATTTAAAAGAGCCGGTGTTAACGGCTCCCAATCAATGTACAGCGTGGGTTAAGCGCCTTCGTCGCCGCTGTACATTCCGGCGTATATTATCCTCAATATTTCCTTGAGCTCGGTCTCCTGCTCCTTGCTCAGGTTTTTTGTCAGCAGCTCCTCAACGTGCTTCTGCCCTTCTCTCATTTCGTCAAGTATTCCCGAGGCCTTCGGGAGAGCAGTGACGCAGTTTCCGCGCCTGTCGTAAGGGTCACTTTCGACAGTAATAAGTCCCTTGCGCTCCATACGCTTCAAAAGCCCGACGACGGTCGGGTGGGAAATATTAAAATAATGAAGAATGTCCTTCTGACGGACCGAGGTGCCGCCGCAGCGAAGAATATATATCAGTATATGCATCTGCGAATATGTCAGGTCGAGCTTCTTTAGCCGCTCGTTTGCGTCGGCATGAATATAATCATTGATCTTTTTCATATAAAAACCAATGCCGACCTCCTGCGTCATGATACATAACCTCTCTTTCTGTAGCTTGCTACGTAATTATATAATATTCATCATGCAGTGTCAATAGATAAAAAACAAAGTTCATAAATTGTTCATAATAGCGCCTTTATGCATTCAAAAGGTAAAATGCATGAGAGCGTGGCGTAAAGAACATGTACAGATGCGGCGGGAGTGTGGTTCCGGAAGAAAGCTGTAAAAGCTATTGAAAAAATCTTAGTTTTAGTATATAATAGTGTCATTGATGAATTTATCACGGAGGTATTTGTTATGCGCGCAGGCGGTATTCTTCTTCATATTTCCTCACTTCCATCGGACTACGGTATCGGGACGATGGGCAGGCAGGCGTATGAATTTGTTGATTTTTTGGCGGAGGCGGGACAGACCTATTGGCAGATACTGCCCATATGCCCGACGAGCTACGGCGACTCGCCCTATCAGTCGTTTTCCACTCATGCAGGAAATCCGTACTTTATAGACCTTGATATGCTCAGGGAGGACGGACTGCTGCAAAAGCGCGATTATGCGGGTATAAAATGGGGGACGTCCGATACGCGCGTTGATTATGCGCTGATGTATGAAAAACGCTTTAAGGTATTGAGAAAGGCGTTTGATAATTTTAAGGCGTCGGAGAGCGATGACTGCAGTGAGTTTGAAAAATTCCTTGCGGACAACGAAAGCTGGATATCAAATTACGCAATGTTCATGACGATGAAAAATGCCAATGACGGAGCACCGTGGCTCGAATGGGAGGATGGGCTCAAAAAGCGCGATCCGCATTCGCTGTGGCTTTTCAAGACTGCACATTCGGATGAAACAGAATTCTGGGAGTTTTTGCAGTATAAATTTTTTGAGCAGTGGAGTGCGCTCAAGGAATATGCAAACAAAAAGGGGATAAAGATAGTCGGTGACATCCCTATTTATGTTGCGCTCGATAGCGCCGACGTATGGGTATATCCCGATCTGTTCGAGCTTGACGAAATGCTCGAGCCGACGGAGGTCGCTGGCTGCCCGCCGGATGGCTTTTCACCTACGGGACAGCTGTGGGGAAATCCGCTTTATAACTGGAGCCGCCATAAGGAAACGGGATATAATTGGTGGATCGACAGGATAAATGCGTCGACGGAGCTTTACGATATTGTGAGGATAGATCATTTCAGAGGCTTTGACGAATATTATTCGATACCGTACGGCGACGAGACCGCAGAGAACGGAAGATGGCGCAAGGGGCCGGGAATAGGTTTTTTTGAATTTCTTGAAAAAAAGCTCGGAAAGCTGCCGATAATAGCGGAGGACCTCGGTTTCCTGACGGAATCGGTAAGGGAAATGCTCAAAAAAAGCGGCTTCCCTGGAATGAAGGTCCTTGAATTTGCGTTTGACCCGCGGGAGAAGAGCGATTATCTGCCGTATAATTACGATAAAAACAGCGTCGTCTATGCCGGAACGCACGATAACGATACGATAATCGGTTGGGCTGAATCGCTTGATAAGGAATCGCTCGAGTTCTGCCGTGAATTTCTTGATGTGGAAAGCAAAGACAATACTGCTCTTGCGCGCAGGCTCATACGGTGCGCGCTTGCGAGCGTGTCCGATACGGCGATAATCCAGATGCAGGATTATCTTGAACTCGGATCCGAGGCGAGGATGAATATCCCGTCA
>CALXRY010000135.1 GCA_944390955.1 uncultured Clostridia bacterium
TTCCTTCATTCGCCTGCTCACTTCCGTACTATCTGATACGCTGTTCGATTTAGCTCTTTTTCGCAGCTTGCGCCAGTCAGCAAGCGTGTAGTAAGACAGCCCAAGCTGCTCCGCGGCTCTTTTTATACCGATCTCATCGGAAAGCTTCAAAGCCTCCTCTTTAAATTCCTTGTTGTATTTTGCCATAGTCTAACACCCTTTCATCTATTTCTTATTATATCAGATTTTTGGGTGTTTGTCGACTCTACTTAAATTATATCACTCCAATTTGCATCAATTTTTACTTGACAAACACACGTAGGGGATATACAGCCCCGTTACGCTCTTAAGATAAAATTCGGTCGTGTCGTCTGTAAGCTTGTCTATTACCGCTCCGATACCTCTTTTAATACTTATTACCCAACAAAAAATCCGCCAAGTGCACGATTTTAATACCGTTTATATTTCCAGCAGCGAGTTCATCAAGTGTTACAATATATTTAGGGTAGTGATCTCTGATCTCAAGGAGATTGGCTACTTCTCGATCAGATTCCTCCGGAAGCATGCGGCATACCTGAACATAAATACGTTCGTCACGCTGCACCGCCACAAAATCGATCTCCTTAGTTTCGTTTTTGCCGATATAGACCTCGTAGCCTCTGCGCCGCAGCTCAAAGTACACGATGTTTTCCAGCATAGCGGCAATTGACTTTGGATTAAAGCCCATGATACAATATTTCAACGAAGCGTCGGCAAGATAGAATTTTTCCTGGGTTTTAAGCACAGATTTTCCCTGCAGGTCATATCGCTGGCAGCGATAGATAACGAACGCCTTTTCCAGCCAGCTCAGATAGTTGTATACGGACTCTACAGACAGGGAACGTCCCTCACTTTTCAGAAACTTCGCAATGGCGTTTGCTGAAAAGGTCTTGCCTACATTTTCAACGATATACTTTACAACACGGTTGAACAAATCAAAGTTCATGATATTGTGCCGCCTTGTAATATCGTTTGTGATAACAGAGTTATAAATCCCTTCTACAATCTGATAGGCGGAGCGTTCGTCAAAGTTGCCGAGAGCTACAATCGGAAATCCTCCGAACCGCAGATACTCGTTTAATAGCTCCTTTGCGGAACGGGGATCGGATCTTTTAAATTCCAGATATTCTGCGAAGGACAGAGTGTAGACAGGAACAGAAATATACCGCCCGGTCAGATAGGTGGAAATTTCGCTCGACATGAGCTTTGAATTGGAGCCGGTCACATAAATATCTGTGTTGGCATTTTCAAGCAGACTATTGACAGCTTTCTCCCATCCGTCGATCTCCTGTACTTCGTCCAGCAGAAGATAGTAGCGCCCATCGTCGATCATCTGCGCTTTAATATCATTATACATATCCTTATCGGTCATGCCGTCATCAAGCTCTTCCGATGTATAACTCATAGAGATAATATGAGATGCTTCAATACCGCTTTTCTGTAAATCGTCCCGCAGCATTTCTAAGATCGTAGATTTGCCGCAGCGGCGTATCCCGGCCAGTATCTTTACCAGCGGAACATCACGGTATGTTTTAAGCGTGTTTATATATTGCTGTCGAATGATCATATTATTTGCCTCCATATCTTTTGTAAATAGTATAGCCAAAAACTTTGGAAAAGTCAATAGTTTTTGCTGATAATCCGTAAAAACTTTTATTATATGCTGAAATGGAGATGAAAATTATGCTCATAGTGAATTTAAAATATAACTTTCCTATAACATAGTTTCCAAAAAGCTATGGTCAGCAATACAGCAAAAAAGTTCATCCATGTGCCGGTGTTCCGATAAAATCGCAAAACTCATTCTGACATATTCAGTATTTTATAAAATTACTGCTCATTGTACAAAAAAGTTTACGAAAAATATCGGAACACCGGCACAGGTCGTTAAAACTCTATGTCGTCTTTAAACCTCAATCCGACGTATACTGATCGAGGATTCTTATCACCGCAGCGCTTCTTTTTCCTCGGAATATCCGGATGAACGGCTTTTATATAATTTATCATATCGTGCGTTCCGCAGCAGACACCATTCAATACTGCATACTCCGCATACCGTTCCTGTACCTTTGAGGTAAGGAGCAAACCGTCCTTGTCCTTCTCGAGGTATTTATTAAAGAAGATGGCCTCGGGTGAGTACTGACATCGGTACTCATCCAGCAGCTCTTCCGAACGCCGGTATTTACTAAACTCCCAATTATTCTTTTTCAGCCGCATCAGTCCCTCCATTGACCATGTGAAAATGAAGTCACTTTCTTCTTTTAACTCTTCAATAAGCCTGTGGTTCATCGTTTCAGCACTTCTTTGATGTTCAAACGGAACAAAGACCAGTCTGCTAAACAGTGCTTCCAGGTTTTGCGCCGTAAGCTTTTTGCTGAGCGCAATAAACTGGTTCGTACCAAAATAGTGCTTTGCCTTACACGGTGCCGACTTAGGATTGCTATACAACTTTTTTGTTGTTATAGAATCACCTGCTGATACCATACTCTTAAAGACACTAATATCCTTTATTTCATCCGATGGCAGGTCAGGCGCGATATTGATGGCTTTATCCATTATCTGCGCCGCAAAGCATGAGGTATTGTAATCCTGAATATTTACATTAGAAACATTTTCCGTCCCCCACATATTTGTTATCATACTCAGGATAGTACTTTTTCCAGTGTTATGCGGACCATAGAAAATAACAGCCGATTTTACATCAGAGCTATACGAAAATGCATATCCCAGCACCTCCTGTACAAGGCATATCAGTTTCTTGTCACCTCCGCACGCCTCATTGATAAACCTTTGGAAAACCTTTCCCTTGGCATCAGGATCATAATTTGCCTGTATGCAGCGGCTGAATTTGTATTTCGGGCTGTGCTTTTTTAATTTCCCTTTTGTTATATCAAAAACACCGTTACGGCAGTTTACAAGCGTCGGATGGTCGTTATTGATACTCCCTCTTATTTCAGGAACGGTAGTCAGAAGCTTTGCAGCATCTGATATATCCTTACTGGATAACTTAAGCCTCTGGCCGTATGTAACCTTTCCTGCGATGAGCGTTTGAATATCGCTTTTACTCTGTTTTTTATAGCATCCTTCAGCTTCATCATAGACGTATATATCATCAGAATCCACACAAAGACCACTGTCATTTACAGTCACCATCGCCAGTAACGATGAGAGATTTATATTCCGTTCGCCGAGCTTCTTGTTCTTTAACTCATCAAGCATGTGCCTTTCCAACTTTTCTGTCGTTTCTTGTATATCCTCCGCCGGTTCCAAAGAATCGTTCGAAGGCTTATCCTTCGCCTTCTTCGCTTTCTTGTCTTTTTTGCGTTTTTTATCCTTTTTATCCTTCTTATGCTTTTTATCCTTTGTGTTTTTTCTATCTCCCTCATCCACATCTCTAAACAACTTAGGCGTAGGATCGCCCCAGTCTATAGTGCTGTCATCCTCTTCCTCCCGTCTGACGAACTCGCCATAGTCCTCAGCATATACGGCTTCATCTTTGCTTTGCGATTCCCTTTTTTTCCTTGAGCTAATCCTAAATAATCCAACCCCCTCATCTCTTTGTGTCTCATGAGCGCTTCTTGCCTTAATGATTATCCTTCCGTTTTCATCTCTTTTTACCTCTTCATCATCTGTTTTACATTCATCGCCACAGCCCTTAGTATTGTTGTTTTCTGTGGCGTTATCCGCCTTATTCTCATTATTTGATTTTCTGGAGTGTATCACAATATACTCAGGGGTTATATCTGTTGCACCTATTGTTATTTGTTCATCCATTTTTATTCTCCTTCTGAATTTTACAAAAAATATACTTTGTCGGTATCCCGGGGAAATTCCCGGGATACCGATACATTTTAATCATGTACTTCTTGCCTATATCACAGCGTATCCAATAGTTTACGATACCTGTTCTCAGTTTCGGGAAACAGATGTGCATACGTATTTAAGGTCACCTCTGTTGAAGAATGGCCCATCTGATTCGCTATGTATTTTATGTCACAGCCCTTGCTGAACAGCAGACTGCAATACGTATGACGAAGTATATGCAGGCCTGTTGCTTCTATTCCTGCCGCAGCATAGATGTAGTTAAGGTACTTTTCAAAGTTCCTTGTCCTTACCACATTCCCGTTCCTGCTGGTCGCAACAAAGCCTTCATCGTTGCCGTCATAATACAGCGCCTTATGGCTTTCAAAATACTTGGCCGCCTTCGCATTAAGGTATACCGTCCTGCATCCGCTTTTTGACTTTGTACTTTGCAGCTGCATATGCAGCTTTCCATCATCGCCTCTGGCAAGCACAAGATTCTGCTCAATATACAGCTTCTTGTTCTCAACGTCGACATTATTCCATTTTAGAGCCAGCGCCTCTCCACAACGTATACCTGTATACAGAATAAACATGTAGTAATACCCGAACCTGTAAACAGGCTTATCGACAGACTCGCACTTTCTCGTTGCTGCCGCCTCCAATCTCTTGATTTCTTCAAGACTCAAAGCGCGTATAACTTTTGTTTTTGAGAAGCTGCTTTCTGACGGAAGCACCACTCCCTTTAGCGGATTCTTTACGAGCTTATCCTCAATGATAAGTTGTTCGAAAAAGTTGTTCAGCGCTTGATATACTTTTCTTACAGAAGACTGTGACAGTCCACTTTTATATATAGGCGTTATCAATTCTGACTGTATTATATCGCTGTTGATCTCAGCTATGACCCGATTACCAAGCTTCGGAATTATATGATTCGAAACTGTTGAGCAGAGCCTGTCATAGCTGGTAGGTTTTAACTGAAGCTTTTTCTTGTTCTCCAGCCAATCGAGCATAGCTTCTGAAAGATACGTCTGTAAAATGGGTATATCCTTTAATACACGCTTCTGCTTTTGGTATGCCCTCATTCTCTTCAGTGCCCCCTGCTTTGTAGGCGCACTGAACGAACGTATCCTTGGTCTGCCCGTTTCCGGGTTCCAGCCATCCTGAAATCTTGCAACATAATTTCCCCGGCTGTCCCTGTAGACAGTTCCCTCTCCGTTTAATCTTCTACTCATTTTATCCCCTCCTTATAGCTTGCGGAAGAGCGAGATTTGCAAACCCCGCTCTCCATATATTTATACTAACGATTTTTCAAGGCTGCTAAGATATCTTTCCAGCGACTTTTCCCTGACATATAGCTTTCTTGAAAATCTCAATGCCGGAAAATTCCTTCTGTGAAAGAGCTCATATGCCGTTTTATGCGGCATCTGCAACCTCTCCTGTACATCCCTGACGGTTAAAAGTGCATTATTTTCCATGTATTCATTCTCCTTTTTAGTACTTATCTTTTACATCGTTTCAGCTTTTTAAAGTACTGCTGTTTTCATGTTAGCATAAACAGCAGCTTATGCTCTATAAAAGCGCTTCTTCTCCACTCGGATATACTTAATATTAGTAATCCTATACCGGCACGATATTTTCTTATAACAAATATTTACCGGAGCATGTATCTTATTGTCATTTGTATTGCAATATACTTACAATGAAAAATTTTTAAAATTTGTCTTGCCGGCAAGACGATTATATTATATAATAGATGTAAGTATATTTTTGACATATAGCTTTGGAATATTTTATTCGCTTAAGCTTTATCACGTGCTCATTATAACAGATTTACTTTGTTATGAACAGTGCGTGATGTCGTAAAATAAAAAAGGGTATATTATCTAAATAGACTAATTTTTAACACAGTTACGGAGGTAGAAAAATGGGCAGAAAGGCAAAAAACAGGAATCGTGATATAGTTGAATCATATCGTATTACGCCTGATATCAGGCGCTTTATGACGTCCCTCAGATCATGTAAGAATTTTGAAGAAGTCAAGGAACTTTTGCGTAACAATGACAGATATATAACTCTGACACGATTGCAAAAGCGTTATTACTATAAAGATCTATATGAAATGGCATCAAATATACACGGCAAAAATATCGATGGTTCTTTATATATAAGCAAATCTCAAATTTACAAATATTGCATTAATAATTTAGCCGTATCATCCGATATTTTGCACAAGGTTGATGATTCGAAGTTCGTGTCATTTAGTCGGCTCAAGCTGGACAAAAGGATCCATTGCTATCTGTTTTCGCTGATCCATCCCAACACATTGAATTTTGATAAAACAGGCATGCTTTTTTGTAATAAGATCAAACAAGACCTCGAGGAGATTCCTCAGTTGGAATACGAGCTGGCTAACTCTATCTTGCTTGATGGTCTTTTATTGGCATTTGACGAAATTATCACAAATGATAACAATACTTATCGCGTTGTTGAAGACAGTGACACTAAGGCAGTTGAGATCAGAGATAGAAATTTGAATGAAATCACGAACAGTGACTATAACTATTCTCTTAAATTATTAAAGCTATTATCGCCGACGCTGCTGTATCTTCTTGAACTGCGTAATAGTATTTATGAAGATGGTGGCGTTGACATTTCTGTTCAAAAAATATTATCGCAAAATTTTGTTCTTTGCGAAAAATATGCTTCAAAACAAATAGACCCACTATTCGATACATATAACAGCCTTACAGACGATATGCTGAGAATGACCGAGAAAATGGCCGAAAAATATCAGCAAATCAAAAAGAAAAGCAGCGATAAAAGCGACAACACAAACACCAATGCCGGTAAGGACAATGGTAAATCCGAAAGCGACAGTAACGCCAAGGGTAACAGCAAATCTAAGGATAAAAAAAGCGAAGAGCCTGATATACGTCTGTTTGCACTGCTCAATTTATATCATATAAATAGATATACCCATATTTTTGATATGGACCTGATGCGAAATTTTGACAATGCAACGCTCCATTTCCATAAACTTGGCGGATTTCTGACATCGATCACACTTAACAAGATATTCAACCCTGACCCGAACAAACGCATTAATGCACTTAAGGATGATCTGAGATTCAGGAACTCAATATTATATCCTAATATACTTGAAGAGCGTGATTACTCATTTATACGACAGATAATTATTGCAGCAGCGGGAATATTTAAAGATATATATTTTATAGCATATAGCAATAACCGTATAGATCAAGAGAAAGCATATAAATTCTTCGTTGATTTCAGTACAGATGATTCGATCAGGATGCTTTTGAATGATATGGATATAGAACAATACATTTATACCAAAATAGATGTTTCACCTGCTAAAAAATCAAGCAATAAATCGAATGGCGCTATGTATAAACAATTTAGCGACTGCTTTAATATTATATATGACGATCTATACAGAACCGCCAATTATGGAAAAAGACTGTGCAAAGAGTATCTGGAAAGTATTGACAGCAAACAAATAACAGACATAAACTTAACAGAGCTTGCCGACAAATTATACTATTTTCTGCAGAAATAGACAAAGCATAAAAATACCCGTAAATCTTTCAGAACTGCATATTAAGCGTCGGCAGCAGTTTTTGCTAAATTTTGATAAAATTACATTGCAAGCGGTGAGGTCATCCCCTCACCGCTTGCCTTTGATGTCGCTGTAGTAGTCGAGCACTGCCTTGATAACGGCTTCAATGACCGCCATGGCGACCTTCTTTATATATTCATTTCCCGTCACACCTCCTCTCCGCAATAGATGTAATCTTCTATCTCATCATACGTAAGACCATATGCAAGAAGCTCATCAATATCGTCTGCCGTTATGCCCATACCGGCGGCAACAGA
>CALXRY010000136.1 GCA_944390955.1 uncultured Clostridia bacterium
TCACCGAAAACAGTACAAATATTTTAAGTGCAGTTTTATTCATCGTTTGTCACCAGCTTATATCCGAGCCCCTTTACCGTTACAATATGCTGCGGGGAAGACGGCTCGTTTTCTATCTTTTCCCGCAGATGCCTTATGTGTACCATAAGGCTGTTTTCATGACCGTAATAATCCTCGCCCCATGCCGCCATGCAGAGTGCGTCGTTTGTTACTATGCGGTTTTTGTTTTCGCGCAGCTTTTTTATAAGTATGAGCTCCTTTGCCGTAAGCGGCACGGAGTTTTTTTCGTGTATAACAGCTGCGCTTTCAAAGTCAACGTAACGTTCTCCGGCGTAAAATCCCGCTTCGGCACGGCTTGAGCCGTAGGTCCTGCGCAGCAGCGCCTGTATTCGGAGAAGCAGCTCCTTCATAAGAAACGGCTTTACTATATAGTCGTCCGCGCCGAGCCTGAGCCCGCGGAGCCTGTCGTCGTCCTCGCCTCTTGCGGTGAGGAATATCACCGGCGCCTGCGAATGTCTACGCAGCTCGTTATAGAGCATGAAGCCGTTCCCGTCAGGCAGATTGATGTCAAGCAGAAACAGCGCTATAGGCTGCGACAGCGCAAGCTCGAGCGCTCTTTTGCAGCTGCCCGCGGTGTGGATATTGAAAAATCCCTCGCTGAAAAGCGCATCCTCTATTGTTTTCAGCAGCTCAGGCTCATCGTCTACTACCAATATCTTTTTGTTTTTCAGTTCCTCCATCATATATCACCTGATTTATTGTACCACAAAACAGGTATTTTTTAAAGCTTTTGCGAAAATTTAAGGATAGCTTAAGGTTAGGTTAAGCACAGCGAAAGGAAGGCATGGTATTATTACAGTGCAATATATAAAAAAAGCGCAATATATAAAAACAGAATGGAGGATAATTATGAACGAGATCGTAAGAACACACGGACTTACAAAGAGCTATGACGGCAGCCCGTGCGTTTCAAATCTTAATATGAGCGTAAGGGAGGGGAGGATATACGGCTTTCTCGGACCGAACGGCGCCGGTAAGTCGACGACGCTTAAGATGCTGCTTGGGCTTGTGCGTCCGACCGGCGGAGAGATCACCGTATTCGGAAAGCGGCTCACGCCTAAAAACAGGATAGAGATACTCAGGAATACCGGTTCGCTTATCGAGTCGCCGTCGTATTACGGGCATCTCACCGCAGAGGAAAATCTGGAGATCTACCGAACGCTGCTCGGTGTTCCTAAAAAAAATATCGATGAGGTGCTCAGGATAGTGCGCCTTGACCGCCAGAAGCGGAAAAAGACCTCCGCGTTTTCGCTCGGAATGAAGCAGCGGCTCGGTCTTGCGTCGGCGCTTTTGGCGTTTCCGAAGCTGCTTATCCTTGACGAGCCGACTAATGGGCTTGACCCCGCAGGCATTCAGGAGATGCGTGAGCTGATACGGTCGCTCCCCAAAAAGTACGGCATGACGGTCATAGTGTCGAGCCATCTGCTGTCGGAGATGGATCAGCTTGCCGAGGACGTGGGGATAATCGCAAACGGCAGGATGAAATATCAGGGCGAGCTGAGCAGGCTTCATGAGACAGACAGGTCAAAGACGCTTGAGGAGATATTCCTTGATATGACGGGAAAGGATGTAAGCTTATGATCGGACTTTTAAAATGTGAATACAGAAAAACACGACGGCGCTATGTGTTCATTACGGCGCTTGTGATAACTGCCTGCGAGCTTGTGTTTGCGTTTTACGGCAAGTATGAGGGATTTATACTTGAGAACGGCTGGATGTCATTTTTATATCAGCTTCCGCTTATAAATTCGATATTTTTTCCGGTGCTCAGCATAGTTGTCGCGTCGAGGCTGTGCGATATAGAACACAAGGGGCAGCAGCTGAAGCTGCTCTGCACCATGACCGAAAAGGGCAGGCTGTACGATGCAAAGCTCCTGTACGGGCTCGGTATAGTGTCCTTGTGCCTTGCCGTCACATTTGGCGCAGAGATAATATTCGGAAAGGTCATGGGCTTCGGCGGCGAGCTGCCCGTAAAGCTATATCTGATATATATGCTTTTTACGGCAGCCCCTACGTTTGCCGTATACGTTTTTCAGCATACGCTGTCGATGCTGTTCAAAAATCAGGCAATACCGTTTTTTGCCGGAATTATAGGCGAGTTTGCGGGGCTGTTCTCGATGTTCCTGCCGCAGCTCCCGGCGCTCAGAAAAGCGATCATATGGGGCTATTACGGCGTGCTTCAGTTTGTCGGGCTGTACGGCTGGACAAAGGAGACGAGATATGAGAACGCGTATTTTGAGATATACGACAGGGACTGGACATTCTTTGCGGTGCTCGTGGTTTTGACTGTTGTTATGTATTTGATAGGTAGGAAGCTTTTTGATATGAAGGAGGTATAATATGCTTTTGAAATTACTGAAGGCGGAGCGTATGAAGCTCAGGCGCTCGCCCGTTTGGATAGCGTTTATCATCATGCCGGTAGTGCCGGCGCTGCTCGGGACGATAAATTATCTCGGGAATTTAGGCGTGCTGCAAAGCGAATGGTACAGCTTATGGACGCAGCATACGCTGTTTACATGCTACTTTTTTCTGCCGATACTTATAGGTGTCTACTGCTCGTATATCATGCGGCTCGAGCAGAACAATCACAACTGGAACAGACTGCTCGTCATGCCGGTGCCGAGAGGGCTTGTGTACATGTCAAAGCTCATAACCGCATCGCTTATGATAGCTTTAAGTGAGATATGGATAGGCGCGCTGTTCATCATATCGGGAAAGCTCTGCGGCCTCAGTGCAGCTCCGCCGTGGCTTGAGCTTATAAAATGGTGCGCGTTCGGAACTCTCGGCGGTATAGTGATGGCGGCTGTGCAGCTCTGCATATCTATATTTATAAAGAGCTTTGCTCTGCCTGTCGGCATAGCCTTCGGCGGCGGGATATCCGGCCTTGCGCTGCTTGCAAAGGGCTATGGATATATATGGCCGTATTCTCTGATGGCATACGGCATGGAGTCGAATGCTCCGCAGGAGGCGATGACTGTCAGCAGCGGACCGTTTGCTGTGATATGTATCGGATATATCGCACTGTTCACAATCGCAGGAAGCATCCTGATGTCACGAAAGGAGCTGTAATCATGATAAAAACAAAACTTGCATCACTCGTCCTGTTAGTTTCCCTTTTATTTTCAAGTACAGCAGCTTTGGCTGCAGATTCATACATGACACGCGGCGAAGCGGCAGAGATACTTGAAAATGCCGCTGATGACTACAACAGCGGCGTTACCACATCAGATATCATCAAAGGCTACGAGGACGGCAGTCTGCGGGAAAATGAAAGTGTCACTCGCGCCGAATTTCTTGTTATGCTTGACCGCGCGTTCGGCGGGCTTCCGGCGCCAAGCGGTCATAATGCGCGTGTTGCGATACCGGCAGAGGAATTCGCGGATGTACCGGAATGGGCGAACACGGAGCTGTCGGATGTGTTTGGTGCCGGGATAATCGCGGGGACAGGCGACGGGCGCTTTTTGCCTGACGAACCTGTTACAAAGGATCAGGCGGAACTCTATATCGAACGTGTCTATTCTCTTTTCGGCACAAATCTAAAGGATGATTTTTACGCGTC
>CALXRY010000137.1 GCA_944390955.1 uncultured Clostridia bacterium
GATATAACAAAAAATATTATGCTTCCAAACGGCACGGCGATGAACAGAGGACAGATAGCCCAGCTGCTGTTTGATACCATGAATGCCGATATGATAAAGAGTAACGGCTACACGGGCGCCGGCCAAACTCTGCAGAGGGGCGGCACACTGATGGATGAATTTTCGGATTATGCCGACGAAAGAGGTATAATAGCTTCTGTCGGAAGTACCTCCATTGACAGACAGTCCGGAACGAATAATAATGATTATGTCGTTATTAGAATGTCAGACGGTGAGTTAAGAGTAAACGTTGGTGAAACTAATGCTGCCGAGCTGCTTGGCTGCGAGGTGAGATTTTATACAAATACCTCGGATATAAATGATTATACGTTGCTTTACATAGAACCCACAATTAATAACAGGACCATTACGCTCGGAAGTGAGGAACTTGGTGCAGCAGAGCCTTATGTGAGCTACAGCTATTATGATGGAGGCAGATTGAGAACGCTTAATCTTGACAGCAATGCGTCATACATCTATAACGGAGAATATACAGAGGAGCTTACAGAGACTGAACTGGTGCCTAAGGACGGAACAGTAAGACTTTTGGATAATGATTCCGACGGCAGATATGAGATAGTGTTTATCGATGCTTTCCAACATCTGATCGTTTCGGATTATCGTGTAAGTGACGGGGTCCCCAAACTGTATTTCAGACCCAATCCCAATATATCTTTGGGACAGTTGGAAATGGACCCGAATGACCGCGGAAAAATAATTAATATATACCGTGACGGAGAGCTTATCGTTCCAGATGAAAATACGGTTATTGAGGAATGGACTGTAGCGTCAGTAGCGCAGAGCAAATCAAACAATACTGTTACAGTATATTTATCGGATGAAAGTGTATCCGGAACTATTGACAGTATAAGCAGTGACGATAATGGTGATCAATACCTAATAGACGGAGCAGAATATTATACTACCGATACATTTGACGACAATGTGTCGCTTGGCGAGTACCACACATTTTTGATTTCTTTTAACGGAAGAATCGCAGGAATCAACCCGGAATCAAGCGTCATATCCGGCGATTATGCGTTGGTAATGTACACGTCATATGACACAAATGAATATACAGGATATATAAAGCTTCTACATGCCGATGGAACGATGCAGGTACACGCAACAACAGACGACCTGATCATAAACGATACAAGAGTGACCAACATGAGCGAGTCAGCACTGCGAGTTATAGAAACGTATTCTTTAATTAAATTTGCCGAGGATTCAGACGGCAAAATCTACAAGGTGGATACGGCAAATAACAGTAATGTCTGCACAACGACTAATGGGTACATTGATTATAACGAGGATAATGAATTTTCACTGAATGCGAGTACAAATCTATATTTTAATGATGTTGATCCACCTACGCTCGGAGGCGATATGAAGCTGGACAGCAATACGATCGTATTTGATATTTCCTCTGATGATGAGAATGAATGGGGGACCGGTGATTATAAATTATTTAATGATGATACGATTTACGCTGTAGATGCCTATGATCTTGATGAGTTCAAGATTGCAGGTGCAGTAGTAAACCATGGTCCTACAGTGGAAGAAATGCAGACCGTTACATGGTCGCAGTCACCGTTGCTCATAGAAAAAATTTCTCTTGCAATAAATGATAACGGTGATGAAACATACAGTGTTACCGGCATGCAGGACGGAGAACGAGTTACGATTATGGCAAGGGATAAGGATATTACTGATGACGAAGGGACAAACCGATTAGCAGATATGACATCAGGCTCGGTGATTCAGGTGAGGACTAATCTGCGCGGGGAAATTACAAAAATACGTAAGCTTTATAAGGCTCCATCTAATGATACCGTATATGACATCATGGAAAGCCGCGACTGGAACGGTAGTGACTATAATGTAAGTCTGCATACGGTATATGGAATGTGTATGAATGCCAATGAAAATATTTTAACAGTAGCAACGAGAATGAACGATCAGTGCAGAGCATATTCGATTACCGGAGCTAATATTTATATATACCGTTCTGCGGCGAAAACAGCAGAGCTCGGAAGCATATATGATATTAAGCCGGGTTCATCTTATGGATATGATGAATGCTCAAGGGTATTCCTGAGAATGGAGAAAGATACTGTGCGCGATATCGTTATTTATGAAGATTAAAGCATAGAAGACTTTTAAGCAGAAAGGACCGAATTAGTTTGAAGGACGCGTTGAAAAGGAGCTTGCAGTCGGATAAATACCGTTTTGATGCAGATGCAGGGCTTTTGGTACAAAGAGTAAAACAACATAAGGGGACTTTCTATACTTCACTTGCGGGTGATTACCATGTGGTCAGGGAATCTATATTTTATGGAGTCGGTCTTATGTATGCAGACCCTAAGAACAATGCTGCTGTCGTATCAAAGCTTATCAGGCAGGTGTGCAGGCTGGAGGACTGCGATGCGGATAGCAAAACATATGGTATATGGCCGCTGTATATGGAGGAGCCGGTGAGGACGCAGAAACGTCCGGACCTCAACTGGTCGGATTTCTGCGCAAAGGGTCTGCTGCAGTTTATTATTGACTACAGCGAGTATTTTGAGGAAAGTCTAATCGATGAGATTAAGCATGCGGTCATATGCGCGGCCGAGGCCATTATGAAACGTGATGTAAATCCGTCATATACCAATATTTCGATAATGGGAAGCTACGTTACGCTGGCCGCAGGAGAATACATAGGCAACAGTGAGATTGCGGCATATGCGAAAGCACGCTTTAAAAGGCTTTTTAAGTATAATATGCTGAATGGATGCGTCAGTGAATACAATAGCCCCACGTATACGGTTGAAGCTTTGACGGATCTGTCGTTTATCCTGAAGCATGTCCATGATCCGGACATACGGGAGATGACAGAGATGCTCCTTGATATGCAGTGGAAATACACAATGGAGCATTTCTGCGCAGAAAACGGGCAGTGGACAGGCCCGCACAGCAGATGCTATGAAACGATACAAGGCAGCCGGCTGCTGTCATTTCTGCAGGTCGGCTTGGGCGACAGGCTTAAAATAATATCCGATAAGGAGTTTGAGCCTGAGCCCATGTGGCTGCAGAGCGGTCTAAAAATTCCGGAACAGTATACGGCATATGCCAATACATGCGGCATAAAAAGTATGCTGCATCATAGCGTAATTAATAATGAAATTTCTATTCAGGCAACGCTGTGGCGCAGTGGAGATATGAGCCTTGGCAGCTTCAGTTTCTGTGATTTTTGGACGCAGCGGCGGCCGATCATTGCATATTGGGGCAGAAAATTGCCGCGATATATGCGCCTAAGGATGATGCATGATGATTTTGATTTTACAAGCGGGCTGTTAAAAACGCTTCAAATCGGTAATGTTGTAATAGGCGCCGCGACGCTTTGCAATGATCACGGCGACAGGCATTTTAACCTGGATCCTATTATGGACAAAAAAATAAAGGCAAGACGTCTGGCTCTGCGTTTTGAGATAGGAGGCAGCGGAATTGCTGAGGAGCTTGAGGAAATAAAGAAGGCGGAAGAAGGTATAGTTCTAAGCTTTCGAGATGCGGTAATTCCAATAAGGATCGGTAGGCGTGGCTTTGGAGACCGTTGTCCGAATATACAGGTAGTCAAGGAAATGGAGATGCTGGCAGTAGATATTGTGTGGCACTGCTCCGAATATTCTAAGACAATAGCTCTGGAAGCAGACACGAAGGCATTTACAGCATTTGGTGTTGGTATATTCAAGAAAGAAGATGACAAACGGGCTGAAGATATGTTTGAACAAATATCTGAGGCGGCGGGTATGATTGAATTTAAGACCGGCTATTCGATCCATAAAGTTTGGTATCCTGAGCAGATAGGTACATATAAAGAAACGGTAAAACAAATGAAAAGCGAAGAAAAACATTGTACAATACCCTCAAGGCATGTATGGAGAATGCCGTCAAGGGAAGGTTTTGGAGAAGCATGAGATGTCATTCAAAAAGAAGAAAGGAAGGGAAAAAATGAAATTAAAAAGTCTTATAACGGCAATTGCAGTACTGTCAATGTCCGCTACAATTATGGGGGTTGCATCCGTACCATCCAATGCGGAGGAGATGGATCCTCCGAGCAAGCTGGTATCTGTATGCTATAGCCCTGAGCTGGACATATATACAGCCGTAGCGGCAAAAAGCTCGGACTCGGGAAACAACCTTATTATGTATTCCTCCGGTGACGGAAAGAACTGGGTAAGATCGAATGCTGAAATTGATGACAGCAATTCGAGGATTGGTATTATTGTTGCAAACGGACATTATGTGAATCCCAACATGATCGTATGGAATGACAAAGAAGATATGTTCGTAATGGGTGATATGGCAAATGTCTATACGTCAAGGGACGGCATTACCTGGGAAAGACTCGGCACACCGAAAAAGTATGGAAATATGGACGGAAGCGGTTTGTCAAGCAACATTGAATTGTACAATATGTATTTTGACGGAACAAATTATTGGGCGACGACGAGGATAAACAATGAGGTGGCAAGGACGATAGACGGAGATCTGCTCAGATGGTATTCGACAACATTAGATATCAGTAACGGTAAACCGCTTTCCGCAATTACGGGAACAGACAGTGGCAGGATTTATGTTTCGAGCGGTATGGCAGATCAGGGCGCATACATAACAAGGGACGGAGGACTTACATGGGAGCTGGCAATAGGTGGCAATGTGGGACCGTACAAGACGCTTGGCAGCATTTATTCGCCGTATCTTGACAGACTTATTTTGGTTGGAGTAAACGGAAACAGAAATACGCTTGACAGCAATAGTACTACGGCTATAAACTTTATAGATCCGGCAACAAATACTTCTCCCGAGGGCAGCAAGCTTACTCTTACAAACCTTGGCACGGACAGAGATACTCCGGGACCTGCAGGCGACGTTATGATATCAGAGGATGGTTCTGAATTTGTCATTGTATTTATGGACGGCAATATTTATGCTGTAGACACTAAGGTGAGCGATGAGGAAACTGAGGAAACCCCTATAATGAGAGCAAGACAGACCTCAAATTATTTGAAGGTGAAGCCGCGCAGTGAGGCCGATGATATTGGTACAATGCCGCTTACGGGTATTGCAAGAGGAAAAAGCGGTTATGTTGCGATTGGCGGTACACCGGGACACAGCAGCCTTATAAGCTCATCGCCTGCATCGGGAGGTGCGGTATTTATACCTAAGGATATATCTCAAGGCTACGAGAAGGCGGTATTCTATACGAGCGACACAGAACCGGAAGCAACAACGGCATACATTTCGGGAGATACAGATGAAATTATGATTGAAAACAGTGTAAAAACTGCTCAGTTCGGTGTAATTGTTCGTGACCAAAGCGGTGCTCCGATGGAGGGTGCCGGAAAAGAATTTTCATGGAGCGTAAAGGATGAACCTGCAGGAGTATCGGTTTCGGAAGATGGTGTTTTAAGTGTGACAGCCGAAGCTCAGCCCGGATATGTGACTGTTGTTGCAGAAGAGGTAGGAGGCACATTAACAGCTGACAAAAATATATTGCTTACCTCGCAGCCGTTCCCAGCAAGTATCAAAGTTGACGGAACGGATGTAAAGCTTATAAAAACAAAGTCGACAGATAGAGAATATTCTTTTACGGCAACTGTAAATGACGCTCTTGGCAGACCTATGGATGGAGAAGAGGTTACATGGCGCATTGATGATATTGAAGGAGATGGAATAAGCGTTGATGATAACGGTATTGTTACGGTATCACCCGAAGCACAGAACGGAACGTTTAAACTGACAGCTATTTCAAAAACGGATCCTCATATCGAGGGCAGCATTGAGCTTACAGTAACATCGATAGGTGGTGTTACGATAAAAGGTCCGGCAGAGCTTGGAAGTGTAGATACAATTGATATAAAAAAGCTGCTCACTGATGGTTTGGATGCTGATGGCAATGGGGAAGACAGAACATATACTTACACTTCCTCTATTGTAGATGCCGATGGGAGTATGATCGCGGGAGAAAGCTGCACATATTCAATTAAAGGCAGGACAAACTATAGCAGAAGTGGAGTTACTCTTATAAATGATGCCTCGGGTAATGCTGTAATTAAGGTGTCTGCCGATGCGGTAACGCAGAAATTGACTCTGGTTGCGACAGTCAATAATAATGACGATATCATAGATGAGTATGAGCTCAATATTGTTAACAGTCTCGTGAAAAATTCAAGCTTCCGTGCAGGAATCGGTGAGGATGTGGGTTGGACCACTATCAGCGGACAGGTTGCAGCAGGTACATCGGGAGGCATGACACTGATGAGAATGAATGCAAGTGACGGTGAGGAAGCAATCGCTATGTCGGATCCATTTCCGATCGAGGCAGGACAAACTTATGATTTCGGCTTCCGCTCCAAGGTGAGCGATGGAATGAACAATAATTCGTCTATGTATGCTATGATTCTTTTCTGTGATTCAAACGGTGCCCCTATTGATTTTGCCGATGTATATGATACGAACATCGAGAATAAAAAAAATCCCGAGTCGGGAGGGACGTCTATAAATGGTCACCAGACAGCAATGGAATATTATAATTCCGCAACAGCGCCGGAGGGCACCGTAACGGCATATATAATGCTTGGCGTGACCGGGCCTATAAAAAATGCTGATTTTTATGATATAGGAGTTTATTCGGAAGCGGATATGATAGAATTGCCGGAGCTCGAAAACTATACATGTGAGATCAGCGGCTTTGACAGTGACAGTATTACGGTAAGAGTTGAGATACCGGACAATGCAGAAGAGGAGGATGTAATGTATGTTGCAGTATATGATGAGCAGGATATACTGATAAAGGCATATATTGCCGATAGTATAATGCCTGAGAATATATTTGACGTACCTGAAGGAGGAACTAAAGTAAAGGCATTTATCTGGAATAAAGACATGACTTCTCTTGCATCTGCACGGAAAGATCTGTAAAATTGAAGCCTTCTGTGGCAGGATGGAAGCCACAGAAGGCATTCTTTATGTAGAGGAAGGAAGATTATCTCATTTATGCCTGCATATTAACTTGTCGGATATCATTAGATTATATATGGTTTTGAAATAGATGACGGCATAGTCAGTAATATTACATGCTATAAATAGGGCCACAGGTGCTATTGCGAATTGGAACAATACCTATCGTACATTGATTTTGATTTGCTGTTGCACAATCGTAGCGAATATGCTACAATGGTATAAACGCATAAGCAAGGAGGCCTTTTCATGAAAAAATGGGATGTATTTGAATTGAAGCTTAAAGGAAAAACGGACGGGAATCCGTTTACAGACTATGAGATATGCGGGGAATTTTCAAATGAGAACGAAGCAAAGACCGTGTCCGGCTTTTATGACGGCGGCGGTATATATCGTATCAGGTTCATGCCGTCCTTTGAGGGAGAGTACAACTATAAGATATACGGCAGCTTTTCTGATAAAACGGTTACGGGCAGCTTCGATGTCAGCGGTGCAGACGGCTGCGGCCCCATACATGCGGAGGACACTGCCTTTGAATACGCCGACGGAACGCCGTACTATTCCGTGGGAACGACCTGCTATGCATGGACATGCCAGCCGCAGGAACTCAGGGAGCAGACGATAGAAACTTTGAAAAACAGCAGCTTCAACAAGCTCCGCTTTTGCATATTCCCAAAGCATTACGATTATAACTACAGGGATCCGGTGATGTTCCCCTATGAAGGCACGCCGGTCGACAACTCCGGAATAGATAAATTCAGCTTCAGCGATTATAAGCCCGATAATGCCGAAAATAAATGGGATTTTTCGCGTTTCAATACCGAATATTTCAGAGTAATTGACGGGTGCGTGGAGGCGCTGAGGAGGCTTAATATTGAGGCGGATATAATACTGTTTCATCCGTACGACCGCTGGGGTTTTTCCAAAATGCCGTGCTGGGCGGACGAGCTGTATTTGAAATACATGACGGCGCGCTACAGCGCATATTCAAATGTTTGGTGGAGCCGTGCCAACGAATATGACCTGTGCGGCTATAAGGCGGCAGACGACTGGGAGCATTATGCGCAGCTCGTGACCAAGAAAGACCCATACGGTCATCTTATCAGCATTCATAACTGCGTAAAGCTCTATGATTTTTCGAGGGACTGGGTCACGCACTGCTCTATCCAGCGGCAGACGGGCGACAAGGAGCTTGATTTCATACCGTCATGGCTTGAAAAATATAAAAAGCCGGTCGTTATCGACGAGATGTGCTACGAGGGCAATATCGAGCAGGACTGGGGAAATATCTCGGCTGAGGAAATGCTCAGGCGTATGTGGAAGGTATATATCCTCGGCGGGCATCCCGGACACAGCGAGTGCTATTTTGGAAAGGATATATGGTGGTCGCATGGCGGCAGGCTTTACGGTGAGAGTTATAAACGGTTCGGATTCCTGCATAGGATAATGACGGAATGCGGTAGCCTGCATACGGTGGGCTACATGGAGTCCGAAAATCATGACGGAAGCATACGGCTTAGATATTTCGGCGAGCACAGACCTGCATTCATCACCATGAAGCTTGGTGATGCAAGATACCGTATTGAAGTGATAGATACATGGAGCATGACCGTTGACGACAGAGGAAGCTTCAGCGGCAATGTAAAAATAGTCATGCCGCAGCGCAGCGGCATGACTGTCAGAATGAGAAAAGAATAGGGTAGGGGCGCTGCCCGCGGCAGCCCCTATATCCCCATATTGATAACGATATCCCGTTCTCCGGTTTCCGTGTCGGGCTCGCCGACGATGATAGAATCGATGAACT
>CALXRY010000138.1 GCA_944390955.1 uncultured Clostridia bacterium
ACCTCGGCAAGGACGTGCCGCCGGAGACAATAGTCGAAACACTCATAAAAGAGGACGTTCACCTCTGCGGTCTTTCGGCGCTTATGACTACTACCGTGGTGAGCATGGAGGATACGATAAAGCTCATACGCGAAAAGGGACTTGACGTAAAGGTGTTTGTCGGCGGCGCGGTGCTGAACCAGGAGTACGCTGATATGATAGGAGCTGACGCGTACTGCAAGGATGCGCTTGCGTCGGTGAATTACGCAAACAAATTTTTCGGAGCTTAGCAGTACTTAACAGTTGCTTTTTAGGGTAAAGTTTGGTATAATGAAAATGAAGGCTGTATATTGACAGCGGAAAGGAAAGTTTTATGGTCAGCATCGGAAACGACTGGGATGATATTTTAAAGGGTGAATTTGAAAAGGAATATTACCTTAAGCTGCGTGCTTTTTTAAAGGAGGAGTATTCGCATCACAAGATACACCCGGATATGTACGATATTTTTAACGCTCTGAAGTGGACACCGTATAAGGACACGAAAGTCGTTATTCTCGGTCAGGACCCGTATCATGAGGAGGGTCAGGCGCACGGGCTTGCGTTTTCGGTAAAGCCGGGAGTCAGGATACCGCCGTCGCTTCTGAATATGTATAAGGAGCTGCAAGCTGAGCTTGGCTGCTATATTCCCAATAACGGCTATCTTGAAAAATGGGCAAGACAGGGAGTGCTTCTTTTAAATTCTGCACTCACGGTGCGCAACGGAGCGGCCAATTCCCACCGAGGCAAGGGGTGGGAGATATTTACTGAAAGAGTCGTAGAGCTGCTCAACGAGCGTGAGGACCCTGTGATATTTCTGTTGTGGGGAAGCAACGCAAAGGAAAAGATAAAGGTAATAACAAATCCTTGGCATAAGATACTGACTACGGTGCATCCGAGCCCGCTGTCGGCAAACAGAGGCTTTTTCGGATGCGGACATTTCAAAACAGCCAACAGGCTACTTAAGCAGATGGGAAAGGAAGAAATAGACTGGCAGATAGAGAATATATGATTTTTGGTATAACAGGACAGACGGGCAGTGGAAAGAGCTTCGTTTCCGATATTTTTAGAAGCTTTGGAGTTGACGTGATCGATGCAGATAAAATATCGCACGAGGTCTGCGCCGCCGGAAGCGAATGTCTTGAGGAGATAGAAAAGAGCTTCGGTTCCGAGATTATTCTTGACAGCGGCGAGCTTGACAGAAGACGGCTCGGCAGTGTGGTTTTTTCCAATCCGCAGAAGCTGAGGCTGCTTACAGGCATAACACACAGATATATAAAGGATGCTGTTATAAAGAGGATGAAGAACAGCAAAAGCGGTATATGCGCTATAGATGGGGCCGTGCTTATCGGCAGCAATATGGAGGAGCTATGTAAATATATGGTTGCCGTTATCGCTGACGAGGGGCTGAGAAAAAAGCGTATCATGGTGCGCGATGGGCTCTCCGAGGAGGAAGCTCTCAGCAGGATACGCGCTCAGCAGGATGAGAGCTTTTACCGTGTGCATTCCGATTATGTGATAGAAAATAACGGGAGCATAGAGGAGTTGGAAAAAAAGGCTCGGTGTATTTATGATAGGATTGTGAGGAAATAGCAGTGACTTTGGGTAGAATTATAAAAATAGCGATGTTTCTGCTTGCGGCAGCGGTTGCGTTTGTCGCGGTCAGAAGCGGCTATAATACGGGACAGCAGACGACGTATCCCGTTGCATACAGCGAACTGATCTACAAGTATGCGGGTGAGAACGAGCTTGATCCGTATCTGGTGATGGCCGTCATAAAGGTCGAAAGCAATTTTGTGCCGGAGGCGCATTCTGGCTATGCCGGGGGACTTATGCAGCTGACGGAGGAGACGGCACAGTGGAATGCCGACGAATTGGGGATTACATATTATGATTATATGGATCCGGAAACGAATATAATGCTCGGGTGCCATTATCTGCGGCATCTGCTGGATGTGTATGAGGTTACGGATACGGCTCTTGCAGCATATAACGGAGGAATGGGCAATGTGTCATCATGGCTCTCCGATCCGCGCTACAGCGACGATGGGATAACCTTGAAGGATATACCGTTCCCTGAAACGAAAAATTACGTCGTCAGGGTCAACGAGGCATGGACGCATTACAGAGAAACGTTTGAAAATTAATTGCGCTGAGGCGCGGAAAGGAAGGATAATATGTCAAGAGTAATAACTGTCGGGCGTCAGTTCGGAAGCGGAGGAAGAGACGTCGGCCAAAAGATAGCGGCTGCGCTCGGTATTCCGTATTATGACAAGGAGCTTGTGGAGAAGGCTGCAAAAAAGAGCAACATAAGCAGCGAGGCTGTAAAAGAGATAGATGAGCGAGCAACAAACAGCTTGCTTTATTCTATAGTAACGGGCGGCTTCGGAATGAAGGGGCTCAACACTCCTTTGTTTTATGAGATGCCGATGAACGATAAATTCTTTATTGCGCAGTCGGAGGTAATAAAGGAGCTTGCACGCGAGGGAGACTGCGTTGTTGTAGGGCGATGTGCCGATTATGTGCTTGAGAATGAGGAAAACGTCGATGTTTTCAGCCTGTTTGTTCATGCTCCGCTTGATTTCAGAATTATGCGCGTGGCAAGGGACCTGAAGCTGACGGAAAACCGCGCAAAGGAGCATATACAGAAAACGGATAAGCAGAGGCGTACATATTACGATTATTATACGAGCCGCTCATGGGGAGATATGACAAACTACGACCTATGTATAAATACCGGAAAGATAGGTATAGACCATGCGGCTGAGATGATAATAAATTATCTTAAGTAGGAAACAGAAAGAAGGGCTTGATTGGTGATTGATATTATAAAATCCGTATTTCTCGGCATTGTCGAGGGAATAACGGAATGGCTGCCGATAAGCAGCACGGGGCATATGATACTCGTGAACGAGATACTCAGAGAGGACGGCAGCTTTTTTACGACAGACCTTTATCTGTATGTGATACAGCTCGGGGCGATCCTTGCAATTGCAACGCTCTATTTTAAAAAGCTGAATCCGTTTTCTCCGTCAAAGACGAAGCAGGAAAAGGCGGATACATGGCAGATGTGGTTCAAGGTGATAGTCGCCTGCATACCTGCGGCGGTAATAGGGCTGCTGCTGAATGATTTTATGGATAAGTTTGCAAACTGGGCTGTTATATCGGCGACGCTCATCATATACGGTATAGCTTTCATCTTCATTGAACGCCGCGATAAGAGCGCATCGGTAAAGGATATGAACGGCATGACCTATAAAACAGCAATTCTTATAGGCTTATTCCAGGTACTGTCGATAGTGCCGGGAACGTCCCGTTCGGGAGCGACGATACTCGGAGCGATGATCATGGGCTGCTCAAGGGGAGTTGCGGCGGAGTTCTCATTCTTCCTTGCGATACCTGTAATGTTCGGCGTGAGCCTTTTGAAGATCGTGACGAACGACTATGCCATGACGGGCAGCGAATGGTCGCTGCTGCTTATAGGAATGGCGGTAGCGTATATCGTATCGATGCTGGCCGTAAAATTTCTTGTTGGATATGTAAGGAAGCATGATTTTAAGGTATTCGGATACTACAGGATAGTTCTGGGTATTTTAGTAATAGCGTATTTTACTCTTATAGCAGCATAGCGGCTGCGTATTTAACGGCGCGGGATTTCCCGCGCCGTTATACAAATAAATTTATTGTTTATTCGGAGGATAACAATGAGACTGAGAGGATATATAACGATATTTGCCGGTGTGGCGTTCATTGCTGCGTGCATTGGCTCGATAGCCGCAGGGATAGGCGGCTCCGGAGGAGAACAGGCGGCTCCGACGCCTACGCCTGTCCCTGCGGTCAGAACCGTAACGATAAGCGCCGCAGGAGACTGCACATTCGCAACCGACGAGTATGCCGACCAGATAAAAAGCTTTGTTGAAACGGCGGAGGAAAATGGACTATCGTATTTTATGAAAAATGTTAGAAGCATTTTTATGGACGACGATCTTTCGATAGTTAATTTTGAAGGGACGCTGTCTGAAAACGGTGAACGCGAGGACAAGCAGTTTGCGTTCAGGGGACTGCCTTCATATGCCGGGATAATGACCGACTCGGGAATAGAGGCTGCGAGTCTTTCAAATAACCATTCAAGCGATTACGGCGAGATCAGCAATACAGATACGATGAATATCCTCAGGAATGCCGGAGTCGCGGCGTTTGACAGCATGAACACCGTTATCTATGAGGTGAATGGATTGAAGATAGGTCTTCTCGGCATCAATCAGCTTAATGATACTGACAGGACGCGGCTTGAGGCGGCTGTCAATGACGTAAAGGCGCAGAGCCCAGATATAATCATCGCATATATTCATTGGGGCATCGAAAAGGAGACTGAGCCGACAGAGGAGCAGATCGAGTACGGACACAGAGCCATTGACCTGGGCGTTGATCTCGTGCTCGGCTCGCATCCGCATGTACTTCAGGGGATAGAGCAGTATAACGGCGGAGTTATCGCCTACAGCCTTGGCAATTTCTGCTTCGGCGGCAACGACAGTCCTTCGGATATGGATACGGTGATATACCGCCAGACGTTCACTGTTTCGAACGGTACAAAAACAAGTGAGATAACGCTTGTTCCGTGTACGATCTCATCCGATTACGGGAACGGCATAAACAACTATCAGCCGACTCCGGCAACGGGAGAAAAGCGTGAGAGCATCATAAGAAAAATGGAAGAATATAATGCAGCTCTCGGCGGCATAAGCGTAAATTATTATTAATATTATTAAAGGAGAGAAATACATGAAAATCACAAAAGCTGTAATTCCTGCGGCGGGCTTCGGTACGCGTTTCTTGCCGGCGACGAAGGCGGTGCCTAAGGAGATGCTGCCGATAATCGACAAGCCGACCATTCAATATATTGCGGAGGAGGCTATACGCGCCGGAATAACGGATATGCTCATCATAACCTCGCGAGGGAAGGACGCGATCGTCAACCATTTTGACAGAGCATTTGAGCTGGAAACGATCCTTGAGCGTGACAATAAGCATGAGCTGCTTGATGCTGTGCGAGAGGTGTCAAGCCGCCTTGACGTTCATTTTATACGTCAGCAGGAGCAGAAGGGGCTTGGACATGCCGTGCTCTATGCAAAGAGCTTTATAGGAAATGAGCCGTTTGCCGTAATGCTCGGCGATGATGTTGTGGATAGCGAGGAGCCGTGCATAGGACAGCTCATGCGGCAGTTTGAAAAATGTGAGAGCACTGTGCTCGGAGTGCAGCGTGTTGGCATGGAGCATGTTTCAAAATACGGGATAGTCGGCTGCGAAGATATGGGCGAAGGGCTTTATAAGGTAAACACTATGGTCGAGAAGCCAAAGCCGACGGATGCACCGTCGGATATTGCCGTGCTCGGAAGATATATTCTTACGCCCGGCATCTTCGGCTGTCTTGAAAAAACACCAAAGGGTGCGGGCGGCGAGATACAGCTTACAGACGGGATAGTTATGCTCGGAGAAACAGAGGATATATACGCTTATAATTTTGAGGGCAGGCGCTATGATATAGGTAATAAGCAGGGCTTTTTGCAGGCTACGGTCGATTTTGCGCTGAAGCGCCCTGACCTAAGAGATGAATTTGCTGATTATATAATAAAAATTGCTGATTCACTGAGATGAAAATCCGAAAGGTGTGATCAATCATGGAACTGGAGCTTATGGAACTGCAAAGGAGAGCAGAGGCCGATGCGCAGCTGAGGCGCGAGCTGTTTGAAACAAAAAATTCGCCGGAGCCTATAAAAGCCTTTTGCGACAAATGCAATGAGCTTGGATACGGAAAGATAACGCCGTATGCACTTGCAACGGCGGGCGAGGAATTCTGTGCAGCTATGCTCAGGAGCGTCAACGGCGGAGGGGTGGACGCCCCTGACGGCTGGGATGATTTTTACGAGATGTTCTTCAGTGCTCTTGAAGAAATGGAGAAACATGGTAAATAAAAAGGATACGGCGCGTTCGGATTCGTCAAGAAACCGCCCGCGCCGTTTTTTTACTCGTCCTGTTCCTTATTCTTATGCAAATTCTGCATATATTTGTCCATTGTGTCGGCTACCTGTTTCGAGTAGTTTACTGCTTCGACAACTGTTTTTGCGCCTCTTACAACGTCACCGCCGGCGAAGATCCCCTCGCGTGTTGTTTCTCCGAAGGTATTTGTAACAAGAAGCCCCTTCTGGTTTACGTCAAGACCGGTCGTGGTGCTGACTATCCTGTCCTGTGCTCCCTGGGATATTGCGATTATCGTTGAATCTGCGGGATATAGCTTTTCTGTGCCCTCGATAGGCGAAAGATGGCCGTGACCGTCGCACCATAAGTCAACGAAAATAACACCATCGTCAACGATCTCGACAGGTTCAACGTGAACGACAAAATCAACGCCGTCAAACCTTGCGTATTCGACCTCATGATCGCTTGCAGCAAGGTGGTCGTTTCTTGAGAATACCGTTACTTTTTCGGCGCCGTGGCGTATAGCGGTTCTTGCAACGTCCATGGCCGAGTTTCCTGCGCCTATGATATTAACGCTTTTGCCAAGCTCATAAACATCGGGATTGGCAAGGTAATTTATTGCAAAATGCACGTTGCCGAGCGTTTCGCCATTTATATGCAGACTGTTCGGCTTCCACACGCCCGTTCCGATAAATATCGCGCTGTAGCCGTCACGGAA
The DNA here is from genome assembly GCA_944390955.1 of uncultured Clostridia bacterium. Taxonomy (GTDB): domain Bacteria; phylum Bacillota; class Clostridia; order UBA1381; family UBA1381; genus Ornithomonoglobus_A. The sequence continues at coordinate 6,710 of CALXRY010000138.1, forward strand.
CATATCGTCAATCGTTATTGTCGAGCCGATCACCGTGTTCGGACGTATCTTTATCCCGAGTGACATCAGCTTTTCCTTGTATTTGTCCAGTATCGATTTGGGCAAACGAAACTCGGGTATCCCGTAGCGGAGAACGCCGCCTATGCGCTCTCTTGATTCGAATATAGTAATATCATAGCCTCTGCGCGCAAGCACCATGGCTATAGTGATACCGGCCGGCCCGGAACCGATTATACCGACGCGTATACCGTTCTTTTTTACCTCGCCGAAATTCAGCTTATCAAAATAATGTGACGAAACATAATTTTCAATAGAGCTAATGCGCACCGGATCACCCTTGCGGTTCAGTACGCAATGACCTTCGCACTGGTTTTCATGATTGCAAATCAATGAGCAAATTATGGAAAGCGGATTGTTCTCAAACAGCATCTCGCCTGCACCAGTAATATTACGTTCCAAAAACATATGTATCATATCCGGGATAGGGGTATTTATCGGACATCCTGTTCGGCACATAGGCTTTTTGCAGTTTAGGCATCGCTTCGCTTCCTGAATAACATCAAATGACATATTTTTCACCTCTCTCTTTAGTCGGAACATTTAAAAACATTCCTTGTATATTATATCACATAAAAACAGAGGTTTCAATATAAAAACCAGTACATTTAACAAAAGAAGCCGAATAAATATGCATTAATATACTTATATGCTCTTTTTGGCTTGATTTTCTTGCGGTGGTTATGTTATAATATATCAGGTGATAAAAATGACAAAAAAACTGCGCAGCGGCTATACAACGGGGACCTGTGCGGCGGCAGCGGCGGCGGCAGCAGTCAGAACACTGCTGAGCGGCAGTAAGCCCGAGTCAGTGGATATCGTTACTCCCAACGGGAAACGGCTTATTCTCAGACCGAAGAACTTCAGCTCGGACGTAGAATATGCCGAATGCTCTGTGCAGAAGGACAGCGGAGACGACCCCGATGTTACCGATGGGCTTCATATTTTTGCGCGTGTAAGGTGTATCCCGCATGGCATAGAGATAGACGGCGGCGACGGTATAGGGCGTGTAACGAGAAGAGGTCTTGACCGTCAAGTCGGAGAAGCGGCGATAAACAGCGTTCCGCGAAAAATGATTGCGGAGGCAGTTAGTGCAGAGAGTGCTGCTTTCGGCTACGAGGGCGGGATCTCCGTAATTATCTCAGCGCCCGGAGGAGCGGAAATTGCGAAAAAAACATTCAATCCGCGGCTCGGAATAGAGGGTGGAATATCTATACTCGGCACGACTGGCATTGTGGAGCCGATGAGTGAAAAGGCTCTGGTCGATACGATATATCTTGAATTAAAAATGAAGCGTGAGGGTAACGCTAATGTTGCCGTTCTTACTCCCGGGAATTATGGAGAAAGCTTCTGCCGGGAGCAGCTCAATATACAGTCACCCGTTCTCTGCGGCAATTTTGTGGGAGACGCGATAGATATGGCGGGAGAGCTTGGATTTTCTGGCATACTTATTGTTTCACATATCGGAAAGCTTGCAAAGCTCGGCAGCGGTATAATGAATACACATTCAAAATATGCCGACGGCAGAATGGAGACGCTTGCACTATGCGCTGCGCTTGCAGATGTTCCCGAATGGAGACGAGTTCTTGACTGCACAACCACATGCGAAGCATACGAGATTATAAGGGACACTAAAACTATTGATATTCTGATGGACAGAATAGATTTATATTTAAGACGGAGAACGGATAAAGAGATCGGTGCGGTCATGTATATTGAAAACGACGGACTTATAGGAATGACGCCGTCGGCACAGTATCTTGCCGAAAAAGCGTCAAAGCAGATTTAGGAGCATAATAATGGTACATTTTGTCGGAGCGGGAAGCGGTGCCGCAGATCTAATAACGATAAGAGGAAAAAAACTTATTGAGGAAGCCGATGTTATAATATATGCCGGCTCTCTCGTGAATCCGGAGCTGCTGAAATATGCATCAACAGACTGCATAATATATAACAGTGCGGAAATGAATCTTGACGAGATAATAAACGTTATTGCCGCGGCGGAGAGGGACACTAAAACTACGGTTCGGCTGCATACCGGCGACCCGTCGATATACGGTGCTATCCGGGAACAGATGAACAGGCTTGACGAGCTCGGCATAGCATACGATATATGCCCGGGAGTATCGTCAATGTGCGGAGCGGCGGCGGTGCTGAAGGCTGAATACACCGTTCCGGACGTTTCACAGTCGGTCATAATAACTCGCATGGCCGGACGCACGCCGGTGCCTGCAGGCGAGGATATAGAAGCGCTTGCAGCGCACGGAGCGACAATGGTCATATTTCTAAGCGCAGGAATGACAAAGGAGCTTTCCGAAAGGCTTATTAAAGGCGGTTACGGTCCGGATACATCTGCGGCAATAATATATAAGGCTACATGGCCGGATGAGCTTGTTCTCAGATGCACTGTTGGGACGCTTTATGAGACCGCCTCAAAGCATGGCATAATTAAAACGGCTCTCATCACAGTCGGGGATTTCCTCGGCGAAGGTGGGGTGACGTCAAGACTGTACGACGCATCGTTTGAAACGGAGTTCAGAAAGCCATGAACGGTATCGCAGTTATAGCCTTTACAAAAAAAGGGGCGGCTCTTGCCCGAAAAATAAGAGGTCTTATGGGCGGCGAAGCCTTTGTCTTTTTCAGATATGCCATTGATGGGGACACTGAATTTAAAAATACGGAAACACTGATTTTCGAGCTTTTTCCCGTAAGAAACGCGCTTATATTTATAGGGGCGTGCGGCATAGCCGTAAGGGCGGTTGCGCCGCATATAAAGAGCAAGAAAACGGATCCGGCCGTTATAGTGATAGACGAAGCCGGGAGATATGTGATACCCATACTTTCCGGACATCTTGGCGGAGCGAATGAGCTGGCGGAGAGAATAGCCGCAAAAATAGATGCCGAGGCTGTCATAACGACAGCTACCGACATAAACGGTAAATTTGCGGTAGATGAATTTGCGGCAAAAAACAATCTTGTTGTTTCGGATTTCAGACTCGCAAAGAAAATTTCAGCCTTGCTTCTCAACGGCGGGCATATCGGATTTATATCCGATTATGAATTCGAATATATTCCGCCGGAGCTTTCAAGGGACATTAAATATGAATACGGAATATGCGTGTCCGAGGAGGATAAAAAACCATTTAAATATACACTTAATTTGTATCCGAGAGACCTTGTCGTAGGTATAGGCTGCCGCAGGGGGATAAAGAATATAACCGAGGCGGTAAGGGAATGTGCCGGAGATATTTCAAGAGTGCGTGCCGTTGTTTCTGTTGATCTGAAAAAAGACGAACGCGCCATATTGAATTTTTGCCGTGAAAACCGCATAGAATTTATAACCTACAGTGCCGAAGAGCTTATGAACACAGAAGGAGATTTTACGGCGTCGGATTTTGTCAGGTCGGTCACGGGCGCTGACAATATATGCGAAAGAGGCGTTGTCAGATACGGAGCGGTACTTATCAAAAAGAAGCAAATACACGGCGGGATCACAACAGCGCTCGGAAAAATAACACAGAATTATCAGGAGAAATAACGAATGAAGCTTTATGTTGTCGGCTTTGGCCCAGGGTCGCCGGACGGAATGACTGTAGCAGCGAAAAAAGTATTAGAAGAATGTGAGCTTATAGTCGGATATAAAACATATACGGACTTAATACGAAAATACTTTCCCCAAAAATGCTTTTACGATACGGGAATGAGGAGCGAAACGGAGCGCTGCAGGTATGCCGTTTCAAAGGCGGCCGAAGGGATCAAAACAGCGGTGGTATGCAGCGGAGATGCCGGAGTTTACGGCATGGCGTCGCTCGTATATGAAATTGCGGAGAATGTCCAGGATATTGAAGTTGAGGTTATCCCCGGAGTGAGCGCCGCAATGAGCGGGGGAGCTCTTGCCGGAGCGCCGCTTGCACATGATTTTGCGGTTATAAGTCTGAGCGATCTTCTTACTCCGATGGAGCTTATCGAAAAACGCATTGAGGCTGCGGCGGCCGCCGATTTTGTGATATGCATTTACAATCCGTCAAGCAAAACTAGGTCGGAGTATCTTAAAAATGCATGTGAAATAATACTAAGGTATAGGGACACTAAAACCGTATGTGCAGCTGTGAAAAATATCGGACGTGAGGGGGAAAGTGTAAGAATAATGTCGCTGCTTGAGCTAAGGGACACTAAAGCTGATATGCTTACAACGATATTTATAGGCAATTCCCGGACAAGGAAAATAAAAAACAAGATGGTCACGCCGAGGGGGTATATCCTGTGAGAATACTTGTTTTCGGCGGCACTACTGAGGGAAGGGAGGTCGCGGAGCTTCTCATGAGAAACGGAGCCGATTTCATTCTTTCAGTTGCGACTGATTACGGGCGGAGCATTATGGACGGAAGCGGTATCCGTGTTGTTTCGGGAAGGCTCAATGCGCATGAGATGAAGGAACTCATGCTTCGTGAAAAAATTGGGGTAGTTATAGATGCGACGCACCCTTACGCTGTTGAAGTTGGAAAAAATATAAAAAAGGCATGCGAAGAAGCAGGGAAGGAGTATATCAGGATAATACGAGAAAGCGGGCCGGAAACAGACGGATATTATGTTGACAGCGCCGATGAAGCGGCGAAATATGTTTCGGAACTTGAGGGGAGTATCTTTATTTCCACCGGTGCAAAGGAAATAGGCGCATTTTTTTGTATAGCGCCTGAACGGCTGTGCGTCAGAGTCCTTCCTATAGATAAAAACATAGAAAAAATAAGAACGCTTGGCATAAACAATATAATTGCGATGATGGGACCGTTTACCGAAGAACAGAACATTGAGATGATGCGTGGCTATGATATCCTCGTTACGAAGGAAAGCGGAAAAAACGGCGGCTTTGCCGAAAAGATTTCGGCGGCAAAAAAGCTCGGAATGAAAATAGTGATAATAAAACGACCGGAATATGAAAACGGAATAACTATAGAGGAACTGGAAAGAAATTATGATTTATATATTAGGAGCAGGTCCGGGACGCAGTGACCTAATGACGGCGGAAGCGTTAGAGGTGCTTAAGAAAGCCAAAGCCGTAATAGGATCAGAGCGGCTTATAAGCGGGATCGGTAAAAAGGCGATAAGCTGCTGTGATCCGAAAAAAATTGCGGCATTTTTGAAAGAGCGGCGCGGCATTGACTGCGCTGTGCTTATGTCGGGAGATACCGGATTTTTCAGCGGTACAAAAAAGCTTTTGGCGGAGCTTGACAGCGAAGAGTACAGGATCATTCCCGGAATAAGCTCAATGGCGTATTTCTGTGCAAAAATCGGAATTAGCTGCGACGACGCCTTTGTTGTTTCGGCGCACGGACGGGAATGCAGTATTGTGAGCCACGTCAGAACACATAGGAAAACGTTTGTGCTGCTCGGCGAAAATCCGTGCCGAAAGCTTGAGAAATTTGGCTTTGGAGATCTCAGGGTGTTTATCGGAGAAAGACTTTCATATGATGACGAAAAAATATATTCGGGGACAGTAAAAGAGCTTGCGGTCTTGAAGCTTAATCCGCTCAGCGTTATCATGATAATAAACGATTCTCCCGAAATACCGCGGTTCGGTATAGACGATGATGAATTTATACGTGGGAGCATGCCGATGACAAAATCGGAAATACGCGCTCAGATCATGTCTCGTTTTAATATAGATGAGGATGACATATGCTTTGATATAGGCGCGGGAACCGGCTCTGTGTCTGTAGAGATTGCAATGAGATGCCCGTTCGGAAAAGTTTATGCCGTGGAAAAAACAGAAGAGGGCACAGAGCTTATAAGGCGGAATGCTCTGAAATTCAAAACCGACAATATTGAGATAATCCACGGTACCGCTCCGGAGTCAATGCCAGACATTGCTCCGGACAAGGCATTTATAGGCGGCTCAGGAGGGAAGCTTGAGGAAATAGTCAAAGGACTTTACAGGCTAAATAAAAATGTAAAAATTATAATTACGGCAATATCCATTGAGACAGTGTATGAATCTTGCAGGGTTCTTGATGAAATGCGGGCAGATTATTCGGTGACGCAGATATCGGCGGCGAGGTCATGGGACGCCGGCGGAAAGAAGCTCATGAGAGCACAAAACCCTGTATTTGTTATAGGCTGACGTAAATTCAGCGGAAAGGAAAGATGATTGATGAAAAGAATAATGATTGCGGGTACGAACAGCGGCTGCGGAAAAACGACCGTAACATGCGCGCTGCTCAAGGCGCTTGTGAATAGGGGAGAGAATGTTTCCTCATTCAAGTGCGGCCCCGACTACATAGATCCGATGTTCCACCGAGTGGTTATCGGAACAAGTTCGTATAATCTTGACAGCTATTTTTTTGACGACAATACATTAAAATATTTATTTGCAAAGCACAGCCTTGATATTTCGGTGATCGAGGGAGTCATGGGGTTTTACGACGGCGTGTCGTTTACCGACCGCGCAAGCTCTCATGAGATCGCAACGATAACCGATACTCCTGTTGTTCTTGTTGTAAATGCAAAGGAAATAGGAAACTCAGTCGGCGCAATAATCAAGGGTTTTCTTGATTATTCAAAAAGTAATATCAAGGGAGTTGTCTTTAATGGTATTACGCATATGACATATGAGCGTATGAAAAAGCTCTGCGAGGGGCTTAAAATAAAGCCTCTCGGATATTTTCCGTATGTTGAAGGCGCTTCGATCGAAAGCCGCCATCTTGGACTTGTGACTGCAGCGGAAATAGACGATATAAAGGAGCGCCTTGAACTGCTGGCAAAGACTGCGGAGGAATGTCTTGATATAGACGCAATATTGGAGCTCTGCTCGGAAAGCAGAATAAAATATGCACCGATAAATGTGGAGAAGATCGCGGATGTAAAAATTGCGGTCGCAGATGACAGGGCGTTCTGCTTTTATTACAGGGACAGTCTCGAGTTGCTTGAGGAAATGGGCGCTGAGCTTGTTTTTTTCAGCCTGATGAACGATAAGACGATTCCGCAGGGAGTGAACGGTCTGATTTTGAGCGGAGGCTATCCAGAACTGTATGCTGAAGAGCTTGAGTCAAACGCATCGATGCGAGAAAGCATACGCGACGCAATATTAAAAAATATCCCCTGCATAGCCGAATGCGGTGGATTTATGTATCTCCATGAGTATATGGGTGATTACAAGAATAAAGAGCACGAAGGTGTGGGCGTTATTCCGGGAGGCTGCCGAAAGCTTGATACGCTTCAAAATTTCGGATATATGACTATGACAGCGCAGAAGGATAATCTTCTCTGCAGGCGGGGCGAAAGTATACGTGCGCACGAATTCCACTATTTCGGCAGCGATTCAAACGGAGATGCGTTTATTGCCGAAAAGGGCAGCCGCAGATGGAAATGCGTGGTGGCTGAGGGGAATTTGTTTGCGGGGTTCCCGCATATGAATTTTTACGCTAATCCAAAATTTGCAGAAAACTTTATAAGGAAGTGTGCCGATGTACAGGCTGAAAAATCTTGATGTGCAGGCTGCAAAAAGAGCCCGCAGGCGATGGAATGCTATTGCCAAACCGCTTTTCGGGCTTGGTGAATTTGAAAATATAATTACAGGAATTG
>CALXRY010000139.1 GCA_944390955.1 uncultured Clostridia bacterium
GCCGTTCCCGTTCCTTCCATTGTAACCGATATAGTTTTTGACTCTGTGGCCGGTGTGAGCTCAAGCTCTCCCGTTACCGTATCATAGCCATCAGCCGTTACCGTGTAGCTGTAAATACCGTCACAGAGGTCATACGTCCCGTTGTTCTCCGGCTCGATCACTCCGCCGTATATGCCGTCGGTGACAGTTATTGCCGCGTTTTCGATGGCATTGCTCGCGGTATCCTTTACATCAAAGCTCATAGTATAGCTCGGGGCTTTCGTCTTTGTTATCGAAATATCATCCACATAGCAGCTTCTTGATGTATACGTACGTGATATTGCGTAGTTAAGCTCACCAACGTCATAGCTCGTCCCCTCAGGGAAGCTTCCCGTATAGGTGCTCTCTCCCTCATCATTCAATACTGTGAGCGTTATCGTATTCGTATCCGGTGAAAGCGTTACTGTGAACGTCGAATAGCCGCTTTGATATCCGTCGTTATTTTTATTGCTCGTAGCAATACCTGCCGGCAGTCCGCTTCCGAGCAGTTCCTCGCCGCCTATCCTCAGCGACTGTTTGCCGTCCGAATTATATACGCAGATATGCGAGCCGAAAAGTTCTTTTCCGTTCGAATCGGTTATCGTATAATCCATAAAGCTGCCGCCCTCACGGCCGTAAGCTATTTTGGAAACTACAGTTATCTCCTCTCCCTGAACGGTCTTTACAGGCTCATCCAATGTCACGTTGAGCGACCCGCTCCCTTGTTCGTCCTTATCTGCGAGCGTAGGCATCTTGACAGCCTGACTTTTACTGTCATATGTCGCCTTTCCGCCGAGAACGGGGATATTGCTTCCCTCGGGAGCCGTCTGTGACGCGTCCGAGAAATTCCACGAATAGAGCGTCTCGCTCTTTTCTTCATTATCAGGAGTGATAATCACGGCAGTATATGCCTTTTCGGTTATTACAACACCCTCTCCGGCAACACCGATGTTTATGCTGTACGTACCGTCAAGCTCTCCCGTTCTTATCGTCCTGAATGTATTATCGCCGACGGTTTCCTGTCTGATATACGCCGCTTCTCCCGTTTCATCATTCGAGATAAGGCACAGAGCCTCTTTTCCCGTATACTGATCGAGACTTGATCTCACCTCGATGACGCCGCTGTCATAGGCCGCGGCAAGTGAAACAGAGTCAACGTCTGTCGTATACGCCGGTGCGAGCGCATTGAGCGCCGCTGTATTGTCATACACTATCACCTGCAGCTCCGCCGCGCCCTGAGGAATGCTGAACGAAACATGTACCGTTACCTTTTCATTAATTCCCGCTCCTGAGAAATCACCTGCTACAGTCGCATTCGAAAGCATCGCTCCATCGCTGCCGTATGCCGCAACGGTCACCTGCGCGCTTTCGATGTCGGTGAGCTTGAGGATATCGACACCCGTTACAGCACCGTCAGAAAGATTTATGCCCGCGGTGTAAAGATGAGGAGCGAACAGAGCAGTCACGTCTCCGGTGATCTCAGTTGAAGGCTCCGATGGCTCGGGCATTTCCGCCACCGCGTTATTGTATGTCGTGTTATAGCTCTCGGGAGCTCCATAGTATGAATCGTACTTTGTGCCTGTCGTGATAACTATCTTATCTACCGCACCGCCCGGGTCAATGCCGTAAAGCTTTATCGCATGTATTCCCGGCTCGTCTACGGTAACCGTAGTTGTCAATGTCTCGTTGTTGTTAAGTATACCCTCTGCCCAATCGCCCGTATGCGGCGAGGATGAGCTTGCGTAATAGTCGTTATTTCCCGTCAGCTCCGAAGGCTGCTCACCGTCTATGCCGACTGCAAACTTAACGCTTCCTCGTTCGTTAAGCGTAGGCATACGGTACACGTCGACATAAAACGTGCCTGTGCTCTCAAAATTCACGTCGTATTCAAGATACGCGCTGTTGTCTGATATGCTCTCGGCCGCATTCGGCATGAACTTCATGCTTGTGCCGCTTCTGCCGAAGTCATCCTGCTCCTGCCATTCATATACGACAGTTGCCTTTTCCTCCGCCAAGCCGTATGCATCCGCAAGCGGTTTCATTTCCTCAAACGACGACCATACCATTCCCTTAACGGTCTCGTCCGCAGCAGGCTCTACCGGTGTTTCAAATGCATATGCTCCGTTGGAATAAGTCTCGGATAACTGAACCGATGAGAGCGTCCCGTCCTGAGCGTATACTGCGATAATGCCTATTCCGCCCGATACGTCTGTGATAAGCCTCGGCGTGCTGCCCGTCACAACGCCGTCCGTCAATGAGCTCTCGCCCGAGCTCTTTGAAACGCTTTCAGTGTAGTGCTCCGCTTCTATAGAAACATAGCCGTTTGCCTCCGCATATGTTTTCTCAGGAAGCTCCTCAACGTTATTATTGAGCTTTACTTCTATCTGCTCCGACACCACAGCAGTCTCGCCTATATATCTGGTTATTGTTATGACCGCCGTGCTTTCACCCTCCGGCGCATTATCCCAGTCTATTCCAGCATATATCCTGTCATCATCATAGATCGTTCCGCTTTCCTTATTGAAGATTATCCAGTCCGCATCCGCCGATGCCTTCCAGTCAAACGAGCCTGTGCCCTTGTTGAATATATCGATAAATCTTACGTCCTTGGTATAGCCCGAAAATTCCAGAGCCGGACGCGTATTTATATCCTGCTGATTTTCAACGGCAACGCCCATCTCGGTATACGGAAGCTCCGTCACCGTTTCCGCTTCCGCGGAAGCGATAGAAAAATTCCACGATGCATTGAGACCGTTCTTTGTAACGAACGGATCGATCATCCCCGTCCATTTGCCGTTTTCTATCGTCTCATACTCAGCAATATCTGCTTCTATAGCCGACTTGCCGTGAACTTCTGATAGCTCCGCGTACTTGTTCACGCCCGCTCCGCGTCCCTGCTCATTATAAAGCACGGAACGGTCGGCGTTTATGTAGTTCATCGCGATATGGTACGCCGACTTCACCGCATAATGCTGCAGCTCATAATAGCCCGCTTTCTTTTCCGCAGGAAGCGAATCATACAGTATCTCGCTGCGCTCAAAAAGGCCCGCATATGCGTCGATTATCTTCTGTCCCTCGTCGCCGTAGCTTGTGAGAGAAAACAGTCCCTGCTCATAAAACTCCGGGCGGCGTCCGTTCACAAGCTCAAGCCGCTCACACTGGATAGCCGCATATTCCCGAGCCTGCTCCTCATCAAAACCGAAATACCGCTTTGCATTGTCCGCGACATAATCCATTATGCTCACATCACGCAGCTCATCGATATTCCTTCCGAGATCAAGAAAATATTCCATCTGATTTTCAAAAGGTTTTAACGGTCCTACGTTCAGCAGCCATATAGTATCGGCACCGCTGTCATACGCCTTTGTCATCTCCTCCTTGATAAGCCCGAGCTGAGTGCTTCCGTTCCAGAGCAGGTCGGACGGTCTGCCGTGATAGCTGACGTGGTAGTATATACCGCCGCCACCGCTTCGCGCATTTTCTTCCTCTGTCATGCCCTGACGTACATAGCCGTAGTTATCGTTCGTGAACATTATTGTCACATCGTCAGGTATGTCGATACCCTTATTATAGAGGTCGGCGATCTCCTTATACGGGATAACTACCTGCGGGATCTCCTCCGCAGGTTTTCCCGTTTCCTGGGACAATATCTCTCTCTGTTTATCTATTATCTCCTCAAGCAGAGCGATTTTCTCTGCATCAGTATCGGCGTTTACCGGATCCCAGGTCCCGTCGTGCACGCCGCGCATACCTATGGTATATACATTTTCATAGCTGCCGTTCGCCCTTACGCGCTCGCGCCAGTAATCCTCCACAAACTGCTTATTGTCAACAGGATTGCCCTCCTCGTCTACGTCGGTATAATCATACGCAACGTCCGCATCAAGACTGCCATCATGATACATATAGAGGTCTGCATCCGGATGCTCCTCTATCCATCTTTGCTGGAACTCTAAAAGCTCGCCCATGTTATTTCGCAAAAGCATCTCGCAGTGTGACGAGCCCATTACAATACCGTATTCATCGGCCGCCGCCGCGTTTGCAGGGTTGCTGTTGAACGCCGGCGAATACTCATGCATTGCCGGCCACATATAATTTGCCTTGAGCCTTAGCAAGAGCTCGAATATTTTTTCGTATGTCGCTGTGTTCATCGGTCCGCTCGAATCAAGCGAAAGCGACCACTGATTCAGGTTGTATTCCTGATTTATAAAAATACCTCTGTATTTTACGCTCGGTGCGCCCTCGGTATAGCCGTCCTCCGGAAGAGTAACGTATATCGCGTCGGAATGCGACGGCGTGACGTCTGCCCACCATTCCCATGGCGACACACCCATCTTCTCCGAAAGGTCGTACACGCCGTAGATCGTACCGCGTTTATCTGCTCCGGCGATAACAAGATCGCCGTCAACATTCCGGAGCGTGAAGGCCTCCCATTCACCCTCTATCTCTGAAACATCAAGCCTGCCATCGGCTATGAGCTCGTCCACGGCAGCCGATCTGCCTATCGTTCCTATAATTATATCGGCATCTGCAGCGTCGTTTACGATGTTTGACGTTACGCTGGTAACAGCCGCTATATCCGACTGCAGATCGCCGGCCACACGTGTAACACCCGCATAGTCATTCTCCGCGTCAACATAAATATTTGGTATTTTTTCCTGTGACGCTATCTCTATATCACCATCTGTGCAGCTTACATAGCCGGAAACTGTATTTGACACCGTTTCCGCCGCCGCCAGAATGGGAAGAGAAGAAATTATCATCGCCGCAGCGATAATGGCTGAAATTATTCGCCTCATATCAGTCCCTCCAAAACCACTTAACTGTTCTCCTGTTCATAAAACTCCGCTATGCTTTCTCCGACTGTTTTTCCCACCGCATTATAGGTGCTCTGATTATAATGATAACGGTCCTTCATATCCTTGATATACGGCTCAAAGCTGCCTGCAAGCACAAAGTCCGCATCCTCCTCGCAAAGTGCCGCCTGAGCATCGCGTATCACTCCGTATTCCTCGTCCCATTCCGTTCCTGTAAGCCCATTCGTTGTGCCCGAATAGTCAATATAATTATAGTGACCTATCTGCACCATAAAACACTTTTCTGCTCCATGCTGTTTGAACACATCAAATATATCTTTTGTATTTTCCGTATAATTTTCGGCCGTCATTCTTACATCGCCGTCGCTTTCACCCTGACACCATACAATAAATATTCTTCCGATATTTATACCGGTCCTTGTGAGGAATGTCTTTGCAGCATCGAGCCTTTCGGCAGCATCGTTTACATATCCGCCGAGCCATTCCGAAGTGCTCGTGCCGCCCATCGATGCCGATACGGCAACTACCTGTCTGCCCGTTTTTTCATAATACTCGTTTACTAACGCGCTCACCATACTGCCCGTTCGCTTTGTGCTGCCGTTTGAGTTTATATCTGTCAGTCCGTCCTCTCTGTCCTCACCGAGGCCAAACGGTTCCGTTATGCTTACAAGCGTTGTCGGATTGCTTACAGCCTTATATTCAAAGCCCGCATTTATATCGCAGACTACCGCATCCGCTGCCGAGCCGCGCCCTGACATATTTGACTGACCCGCAAATACCGCAAGGTCAACCGTGTCGTATATATTGTCTGGAAGCACGGCAAACTCCATATTATTCTTAAGCACTTCTTTTAATACTGCACTCACCGTTGGGATATAAAATTCACGGCAGCCGTCAACATTCGGGTGTGAACCCGCGCCGTTTATGATATATTTTTTCATCTGCTCAGGATCGCGAGTATCAAGCGACGTATCATTAAATACGTCCGCAACGTATACTCCCCATTCCTCGCACATCTGCAGCGCAAGCTCCCGGAGCCTGCACTGAGCATCCCAGTCCCTGCCTCCGGACTTGTGGATCGTCACGAATACTATAGGCGTATCGGGCCACTTCTGCTTCATCGTATAGATTATTTCCTCAAAGGCTCCACAGAAGGTCTTGTTGTCAAATTCCACTGCTGTACTGCCCTGAATCTCGCCGAGGTTCTCCATGATGTTGATATGCGCTCCGTTTGAATTAAAGCTGTCCTCCGCCGGATCGCCGTAGGCATCGTTTGTATAGCCGTCAAACACGATCGCATCCGGAGCCTCCCCGGGTGCGTTACGTATTTGCTTTATGATATAATTACCCTCAGTCTCCTCCGAAGCGTCCTCTTTTTCGGAGCTGTCCGTATTGACGACCGTCGCACCGTTTTTGGCGTAAATGCCCAGTTCCATATTATGATCATTAGCCATAAGCCGCATAAATGACGCTTCGGGTGCATTATGACCGAAGACGATACTGTCGCCGAAGGCGTATACGCTTCTTCCGTATAAAAGATAGTCGGAATTTTTCTCGTCTATATCATCGATATAGATCGTCTCGCTCGCATCGGACAAAGTCTGCATATTATCTGTCCAGTTGAAAATTTTCATATATGCACCGCTTTCTTCAGGAACAGGGAATTTCAGCGTCTGCGCATCTTCAAAGTTTTCGGTTGTCCTTACGCCGAGCAGCCTGCCGTCACTGTTATACAACGCCGCATACACCTTTCCCTCCGTGCCGGGCATTATTACAACACCTGTATTATTCTCATTTTTAAACTCCGAATAGCTGCTGAAGCGGTTATCCTCAGCGACAGTCAGTTCTATATTGTCTATATCCATAGCCGCGTAGCTTCTTCCGCCGCGCAAATGTACGCCGGCAGGAGCAGTCTGAGCCGAATACGGCTCTACAGTTCCGCTGTACAAAACACCCTCACCGTTTGTAATATCAAGCCATGTCGTTTCACTCTGTGCGTCATAGCTGACCCTCAGATGTATCCATTCGTCATTGACTATAGTTACAGTCTTATTGTCAGTATCGGGATTTATCGTCCATTCCTCTGAATTTGCGGTATAGAGCTTTACTATATAGCCGCTTTCCACGCCGTAATTTATATTGCCCGAGCCGAATGCATAGTCCCCCGACATCAGCGCAAGCTGTGTGCTGCCTTTGTTTCCTGCCTTAAGACGCACGTCACACTCATAGCTGTACTGCAAAACAGGCTTTTCTGTCTCACCGAACAGCGTATACACGCCGCAGTCTTGCGAGGACGAATACAGATGCAGATAATTCCCCTTCTCTTCTTCCTCCGCAATACTCAGAGAACTTGTTCGCCCTTGCCAATCGTCAAAACTGCCGTCCAAAAAATCCTCTGAAAAGAGCACCCTGCCGCCGCTTATCACAGGCTCCGAAGGCTCGGGCTCATCCGGCGTCCCAGCCGAACCGCCATTCTCCTCAACGCTGCAGACGATATCATTTCCATCTGTATCGGTAATGGTATAATTGAATTCAGTGTTGAGGCTGTTTACATAGCCGCCGTCATACAGCTGCTGAGCTATGAGCGACGCCCACTTCATTGCACCAGCATAAGAAAGGTGCACCGTATCGCTCACACCGAGATTTTTTATATACAGCGCACGCGCGGCTTCTATCTCCGTTCCGTAAAGCGATGTGAGATAATCATAGCTTAATTTCGACAGATCTATAAATCCGGTGCCAAGCTCCTCCGCCGTTTCCTTTACAGCCGCTCCATAGCGCACCGGATAGCTGTAGGAGGTGTTCACATAGTCAGCGGCAGTCGTGTCGATAGGATTTTTATAGCCGCTTCCATATTTTGTTTCATCATCACAAGTTGCCGGAGGCGCCACGAAGATAAGCGTAACGCCGTCGGCTTCTGCCTCCTCGGCCATTTTTGTCATATACTCGGTCATTTCCGTTTCGTCCGAGCGCACTCTGTCATTGTAGCCAACCTGACAGAGAATAATATCTCCGGGCAGTGAGTTTGCAGCCGCTCCGCCCATTGCCGTTTCGTAGAGTATCCTTGCGTAATGACCCGAATTTGCAAGATTTACAATTTCATATTTATCGCTGTCGAGAAAATTTATAAGCTGCTGTCCCCAGCCCGTCTGGGAGCTGCCGAGCTCGTCTCTTTTTCCTCCGTAATAATTGCATACGAGCGAATCGCCCATGATCGTGATCTTTGTCTTTCTATCGGTTATCGAAGGCGCTTTTACCATTGTGACCTCTGATATGGGCGCATCGGGATATGTGACACCGTTATACTCTGTGCGCATGGTCTTGATATTCACCGCTCCGCCCTCAATCTTTACGTCATTAACCTCGCAGAGCGCACCGCGCGGATTGCTTCTTCCGTTTCCCGGCTGCTCGGCATTGTTTACGACCATGCCACCGTTTACGTATATATCGGTGACGGTGGATGTCGTTTTCTGAAAGGTCATATCGTACCGTCCGTCGGCAATTTCGCCGAGCACATTCACATCGGAAAGCTCCGCTCCGGTCTCCGAATTGAACGCCGTATCCTCAAGCCCCGTAAACGTATACACCGGTGCGATCTCTATATCGTCCGCACCCTCCGAATATACAGTGACGCTGTCGGCGACATACGTCTCATACTGCTTTACAACCTTTCCGTCTGCCGCCGTCGTTACCCTAAAAGCTACTATATTATCACCATATACGAGCTTTGATGTGTCAACAACAGTTCTGTCGCCGTCAGCCTTTGCCGTAACGTAATGCACCAGCTGATCCGATGGCGGAGGCGTTATATATCTGTACTGCGATATCATTATGTTATCAATATATGTATGACGCGACGTATCCTTTTTCGTTATCGACGCTTCAAGGCCTGCTATATTATTGAAGCTGCCCGCATCAAATCCACCGCTGAAGCTTCCGGATTTGTTGCCGCTTGTTATGTTCACCGTTACGGTCCCGCCGACAAGGTCTATCTTGTTTTCAAAATGCGTAACCTCTGCGCCGAGTCCGTCTCCGTTATATTTGGATATGCAGTCTACAAGCTGCTTGTTAACGGTCTTATCCTCAGTCGCCGTTAATGCCGGCATATCACCTATCTTCAAATAACCATCCTCTGACATATCGGAGGCATTGTAAGGAGAGAATCTGCACTCTACAACAGCATTCCCGTCCAGATCGGTTATGCTGTACGAAAAATACTGTCCGCTGATACTTCCGAAATTCGCATCGAACGCCACGGTTATAATATTTTCAGCTGCGGCAGCCGTCACAGGCTCGCTGAGACCTACCGTAAGCCCTGCGCCGCCTGATGAATTCAGTCTTACATTTTCATTCTCCGCATTATATTCGGCGTTTCCCGATAGTACGGGAATATCCTGTGCCGTATCGTCAGAGGCAACCTGGTCTTCACCCATAAAATCCCAGCAGTGAAGCACCGTTTCCATCAATATCTCTTCGCTATCCGCCACTTCGGCAGCATTTGAAGCCGTTCCGTCAGCAAAGGCGGGCATATACAAAAGCAGCATTATTACCGCTGCTGCAGCGGAAATCATTCTTTTCATCTAACGCCTCCGTATTTTTTGAACATCTCTTTTACCGTGTCATATGCCATTTTGGGTCTGCGGTACTCATCCACCACGCCCTTGTTATTATGGCACCGTGCGCGTGTCGCGAACCATTCGCCCTCCTCCGTCACGCGGCAGTCGGCGAACTGCCATATAAAGACTCCCGTGATCCTGTCGTCGTTCATATATACCTCAAGGGTGTCGCGGATCAGGTCGGCCTGACGTTCCTCGCTCCATTTGCACCTTGAACGGTCACGATAGCCGTAGATAGCCGCCGCACCGAGCTCGCTTACGATTATCGGCTTATTGTCCCCGCCCGACTTCTTTATCCATTCTATCTCCTGATCGTTTCTCTCATCTATAGGGCAGTCCTTGTACCAGCCCGAATACATGTTGAACGAAACAACATCGGGCAGGTCAAGGCATATATCGGTAAAGTGGCGGCATGTCGCCGACGTTGTCGGACGCGACGTATCCATGCTTCTTATCTGCTCATACTGCTTAGCATACATGCGCCTTCCCTCCTCGGTCTCTGCGGCGCACTCGTTTAATATTCCCCAAATGACAATCGACGGATGATTGTAATGATTCTCTATCATCTCTTTTTTTTTTTTTTCGCACTGCTGCTCAAAATTCGGGTTCTGCATATCCTTTAAGAGCAGCCCTCTTGCGTGGTTTTCCTCCCACACCATAATTCCGCGCTCATCGCACAGATCGAGAAAACGCTCGTCGTTCGGATAATGGCACGTCCTTACCGCGTTAACGTTCATATCCTGCATCATATCCATATCCTGTACCATATGCTGAAGCGTCACGGCACAGCCGTCGACCGCGTAATCCTCATGGCGGTTAAAGCCCTTTAAATACATTTCACTGCCGTTAAGATATATTTTAGTGTCCCTTACCTCAACGGTACGGAAGCCGACACGCTCTATAAGGTCATCTGTTTCCCCGCCGTTTACCGAAAGCACTGTGTTAAGCATATACAGATTCGGCTCGGCGCACGACCACGGCTTTACACCGTCAAATTCCTGTTCAAATACAACGGCTGATTCGCTTCCGCCTTCGAGCTTCACACTGCCGCTCATAGCGCAGCCTCCGAGTGTGCTTCTTATCTCTGCATTTACCGGCTCATCGGACAGATTGCATACGCTGACTTCTATTTTTGCGCTCCATTTGCCGTCCGACATGCACGGTGTAAAATGTACGTTTTTTATGTATACATCCGGCACAAGCTCAAGAGAAACAGGTCTTGTTATACCGCCGTAGGTATAATAATCGTTCGGAATATGCAGTGCACTGTGCTCTCCGAAGGTATTGTCGACCTCGACCTTTATTTCATGACTGCCTGAGCTTACATTTTTTACAACAGCCGAAAACGGTGTAAAGGCATTATAGTGATGTGCAATTTTTTCACCGTCGAAATACATGTCGGCGGTGTGGCTTACACCCTTGAATTCGATACGTATATTGCCCTCCTGCTCGATATATACGCTTCTTGTGTATGTGCCCTTGCCTCTGTGGCTCAGGAAATCGGGATGCTGCTCCCAGCAGGACGGCACCGGCATTCGGTATGATTTGTCAAAGCCCTCCATCTTAAAATCCCACATTCCGTCAAGCTCCCGTACAGACCTTATGCGGTGCGTATCAAATAATCTTATCATCTCAGTTCTCCTCCTCATTTTTTGAAGTTATTACTACGTTCTTCATCTTCATGCCCTCGGCATCGCTGCATACAAAGCCTTCCTCCGCGGATAAAGCTATATCCTCCAGCGTGATATTTCTGACCGGGCTCTCCGGCAGTCCCCTTACCAGTATCCCCGTCTTATTGTCTGCCCCATGAACGTTCTTTATCGTTATATCACAAAACTCCGGCGGAGTATCGGAATCAGGCTCCACGGTCGTAAACTCATAAAACATATTTATCTGTACGGCCTGATTTGTTATGCCGTTGACCTCTATATTCTCAAAGCGCACGTCCTTTACATATCCGCCGCGTCCGCGCATCGACTTCATACGTATGCCCTGCATCGTGCCGCTGATCTCACAGTCATGGAAGTATATATTTTTCACTCCGCCCGACATCGCGCTGCCTATCACGACTCCGCCGTGACCGCCGGTCATTCTGCAGTTTCTTATCTCAATATTTTCGCACGGTCTGTTTACGCGCCAGCCGTCCTCATTCATTCCGGAATTGATCGCTAGGCAGTCATCGCCTGTTTCAAAGGTACAGTTTTCTATCAGCACATTTCTGCACGAATCGGGATTAAGTCCGTCCGTGTTCGGTCCGGTCGTTAAAACATCCACATTGCGCACAATGACATTTTCGCAGTACACGGGATGGATGGTCCACATCGGCCCGTCCTTTATCGTAAAGCCCTCGAGCAGCACGTTTTTGCAGTTTATCGGCTGTATGAACGACGGCCGCAGAGCCGCAGTCTCCGTTCCGTATACCCTTTCACCGACCTCTAATCCGTTGCTCTGGGCCGAATACAGCTCTCTTGCCGCTTTCTGCTGCAGGCCTTTTTTCCAATGCCACCATGCCTGACCGTTACCTATAAGCGTGCCGTTCCCTGTGACGGCAATATTCTCGCAGCCGTTTGCATATATAAGAGGTGAATAATTATAGCATTCCACGCCCTCCCAGCGTGTGAATACTACCGGGAGATAATCCTCAAAGCGGTCGCTGAATACAATGACTGCGCCGTCCTCAAGATGCAGATGGATATTGCTTTTTAGGTGGATCGCACCGGATGTCCATTTTCCCTTCGGAACCACTACCATTCCTCCGCCATTTTCTGCACAGGCATTTATCGCCGTCTGTATAATCTCCTTTTCACCCACTTCAAATTCGCTTACATAATATATATTTACAAATGAATTATATATTTTTTGATTCATTTCCAATCACCCCGTTTCAGCATATTATATATTTTTTCTTAAATATCATATAAAATATTATATAATTATTATATATGATACACCGAATTCAAACTATATAAATGTTGCCGTAATTATAAAAATATCATACAAATATTGCTTCAAAAAAAAAGCATTGCAGCGCAATACCGTCCGCAATGCTTTTTTACTGATTCTGCTTTTTTAACTTTCTGAATTCACGCGGCGCAGTGCCGTATACTTTTTTAAAGGCCCTTGTAAGATTGACCGCTGACACAAACCCCGTCCGGACCGCAATCTCGTCAATCGTCATATCGGTACTGAGCAGCATGTTATGGACCTTTGTCAGCCTGATATTATTCAGATATTCAAGTACCGTTGAACCAGTAATCAAATGAAATTTTCTGCAAAAATGATACTTGCTCATATGCGCCGCCTCTGATATTTCATCAAGAGATATATTCTCTTTGTAATGATTTTTCATATATTCCAAGGCCTCTATTATCTGAGGTGCCAATCGCTCATTCGCTACCTCCGGGCTTTCATCGGTATGATCTATGGCTTTCATGATCAGCTGCAAAACGGCCGAGCACAGCAGCTTGTCAGCTAAAAATCCTTTCCGGCCCGCATATGAGTCGACTCTACGAAAGCACTCAAGCATATCCTCCATATCATCGGCTGATAAATGCACAACACATGGATGTATTTTTTCCTCAAGCAACAAATATATCTCCTCATCGGTAAGGATCGACCGGAGCACATCTGCTTGAAAATTCAGCACATAACGTTCATAATATTCCACTTCGCGGCTTTCGGAATAATGTATATTAAACGGCTTTAAAATAAACATATCACCACATTCCAATGTATAGCAGACATTATCATAAAACAAATATCGTTTTCCGTTGAGCTGAAGATATATTTCGTATGCATCATGATAATGCTGCACCGGCATATCGTTTTTTTTGCTTGTTTTTAAATTTTGTATATAAATCCCTTCATGAGGTGAAAATGCGGTTCTTTTCATAGTTTTCTCCCATATGCTGTCGGCGATCTTAACTTTTATATTATTTTAGCATATTTTTTTATTTTCGGCAATCCCAAATCTGCAATATATTAAATTTATTTGCACATCATGCAGCAAACTGCCGCTCATCCGCAACCGCCTATTTGCTGACGCCCTAACGAGCCGCATCGCAGATTCTCGGATACGGCTCTTGAATTTATCACTCCCGTTAATTGAATTTCCCTTTTACTCCCGGGCAGCGAACAGGCTTTTTTGAAGCCTTCTCCTGAAGCTTGTTTAGTGCTTCACCGAAACAGAATGATACAAGTAAAAATATCTTAAAAAACGGCGTTATATAAATACGCCTTAAATGTTCCAAGTTATCTCTATATTGCCGTCGGCAATACGTATAACTTTAATCAATGTGTC
>CALXRY010000140.1 GCA_944390955.1 uncultured Clostridia bacterium
GGGAAGAACCAGTCCTTCCAATTGTCATGCAGATCAATGGGCATGTATGTCGTAAACACGCGTCCGTCCTCAAGCTCCAGCCCTATTCCGATATTGCGCATATCGCCGTCGCCCTTTATTCGGAACGACAGCCACTCTGCACCGCTCAGGTCAGCATTGAGATCGCCTATAGCGGCGCTTTCCCAGCTTTCCGCGCGGCTCCTGTCAAAGCTCACGGTCAGGCCGTTCCCTTCGACTCCTCCGCTTCTCACTTCCGCTTCGACCTCTCCGCCGAACGTCAGGAACTCCGTGCTCGTTTCGTCAAAATCGATCACATGCTCCCATGTGGAAAGCGGCGTGGGATCCTCATACTCACACTCATCCTCAGGCGGTCTTGTGTCGGGCTCCTGCAGCATCTTATACTTCATATAGATACCCGAATAATTTGACGGAGTAAACGTTTCATAATCCATGAACATATTCGGGTTTGCGCCTGTATGGAACGACCACGCGGTATAGTTCAGCTCGTTTCTGTCTATAAAGTCATGTATTTCATTCATCCATACATGCGGGTATTCGCACAGATAATTATCATACCAGTCAAAAAGGCGTTCGCCCCAGTGACCGTATTCCCCGACAAGTATCGGAGCCTCGTCTACAAGGCATTCCACCGCTTTTTCGACAGGGTTATATTCCGGCTTCATCGGATATATATGGGTATCATAAATAACTCCGTTTCCGGTCGGGTCGTCAAGCTTGTAGCCGTGCTCCATCCCCTCATAGCCGTCACACAGACCGTCAAAATAATATGCCCAGTCAAGACCTCCGGCAAGGACAATATTCTTTGCGCCCTTATCCCTGATCATATCGAGTATCTCCTGATGACCGTAGACTCTCTCGACCTTTGTTCCGTACGCATCCGTTGTTTCGATATACCCGCCGTTGCGCCATGTCTCCCAGTCAATGTCATGCGGCTCATTCAGCAGCCCGAACAGCACTCCCGGGTTGTTTCCGTATATCTCGACCGCATCCATCCAGAAATCCTTTTGCTGTTCTGTTATCGCGTAAAACTCGTGCAGATTGAGTATAACATACTTTCCGCGCGATGTTATCTCTTTTATCACATTATCGACCATCTTGCGGTAATCGGCATAATTCTTTCCCTGATACCACTCCTGACCGAACCAGAACTTTGAATGCACACACAGGCGCACGCAGTTGGCGTTCCATTGGTCACACAGGATCCCCACTCTGCGCATCAGGTCATTGTCGCCTCCCGTCGCCCACTGAAGATCGGGGATATTCGCACCGGCAAGGCGTACCTTTTCGCCCTCTGCGTTATATATGTACCGTCCCTCGACATGCAGCTCCGAAGGCACCACTTCCTTCTTTATCCCTATCGCGTCACCGCAGATCGGCATTGCATATGACGTGAACAAAACTACGGCTGCGGTGAGCATTCCGAATATCTTTTTTATTTTCATGCGCCCGTTCCTTTCCTGATAAATCCTTTTATGCTTACTCCTTAACGGAGCCTACTGTAAGACCCTGTATAAAATATTTCTGGAAGAATGGATATACGATCAGAATGGGTCCCGTCGCGATTATACAAAGCGCCATTCTTGCTCCCTCCTTCGGGACGTCCGCAAGCAGAGCCGTCGAACCCATCAAGGCCGAATTTTCGGTAAGGTTCTGGATGTTGGAGATCATGCTCTGCAGCAGATACTGCAGATTATACTTCTCAGGCTCCGTTATGTACAGCAGAGGCAGCCACCAGTCGTTCCAGTATGTCAGTGTCGCAAATAGCGCGATCGTGGCCAGTCCCGGAAGCGACAGGGGCATCACTATCCTGAAATATGTTGCATATTCATTTGCTCCGTCGATCTTTGCGGCTTCTATTATCGCCGTCGGGATCGACATCGAATAGAATGACCTCATGACTATAACATACCATGCATTCATAACATACGGCAGTATCATTACCCATATATTATTCTTTAAGTGAAGAACTCCTGTCGTCACCATATATCCGGCCACTGTTCCGCCGCTGAAAAGCATCGTGAACAAGGCGATAAATGTGAAGAGCTTTCTGTATTTAAAGTCTCTTCTTGAGATCGCATACGCATAAAGCGCTACCACAAATGTGCTTATGACAGTACCGACCACCGTGACGAATATCGTCACTCCGTAGGCTCTCAGGATCGTCTTTCCCGATGAAACAACATACCTGTACGAGTCAAGGCTCCATTCCTTCGGAATAACATGAAACCCGTATTCCGAGATCGCGGACTCATCGGTAAATGATACTCCTATGACCAGCAAAAGCGGATACAGGCAAGCTATCGATACAAGTACAAATACCAACGATATTATTATATTGGGTATGTCTATCTTTATCTTTTTCATCCTGACTCCTCCTTAGAATAATGCGTTTTCCGGACTTATCTTCCTTACGATAAGGTTTGTCGTTATGACAAGTATAAATCCGACTACAGACTGGTAGAACGCAGCCGCCGAGGCCATTCCGACGCTTCCCGTTCCTGCCGACATAAGCATGTTGTATACGTATGTGCTTATTACATTCGTTGCGGGATACAGCGCTCCGGTGTTTAGCGGCACCTGATAGAATAATCCGAAATCGGAATTGAAGATCTTTCCGACATTAAGTATCGTGAGTATTACTATAAGCGGCACAAGCGCCGGTATCGTTATGTAGCGTATCTGCTGCCAGCGGTTCGCGCCGTCGACCTTAGCCGCCTCATAGAGCGACGTATCGATACCCGCAATACCCGCGAGATATACAACGCTTCCGTAGCCGACCGTTTTCCAAAAGTTTACTATGATCAGTATCGCCGGCCACGGCTTGTCCGTAGAATACCAATCTATGCCGTCCATTCCCAGTGCTGGAAGGACCACTCTGTTCATCAGGCCGTTTTCAACGTGAAGAAACGCCAGAACAAGAAAGCTTACGATTACATACGACAGAAAATGCGGCATCAGAACTATCGTCTGGCAAACCTTTGAAAATACTTTGTTCCTGAGCTCATTAAGACCTATCGCCATCGCGACATTAAGCACGATACCTCCAAGGATAAACACCAGGTTATACAGTATCGTGTTGCGTGTTATGACCCACGCATCGGGACTGCTGAACATAAATTCAAAGTTTTTCAATCCGTTCCACGGGCTTCCCCAGATACCCATATCGAACCTATACTGCTTGAACGCAATTATAATGCCGAACATGGGAAGATAGTGAAATAATATGAAAAACACCAGCCCCGGAATACACATAATAAACAAAGGACTGTTCTTACTGAACTCCTTGATCAAGCCTTTTTTCTTCATTCACAAACACTCCCTAAATCAAAATTACATATCAAGATATCATATCTCTTTATATAATTATTGTAGCATACGTATCACTTGATTAAAACGAGGTAAACTTTAATGTATGCGGTTTAATTTATTCAAACACTTCTGCATTTCTTAACGGTACCATAGAGCCGAAGCTGTCAAATATAAATACTTTTGCAGTCTTGTTCTGTGCATCCTCTACATTAAGAGCAAGGGCATATTCTCCGTCTGCTCCGCCCCGAGCAATGCTTACATCTTCCAAAATACCGCTGCTGTACAGCGCTGCAACGATAACTGCCTTCTGCTCACCGTTATAGCCTGACATCGATACATTTACGGCAACCTCTCCGTCGGCCGCATCGCCGAGAGCTGCCAGCTCCTCTCCGTCCTGTGACAGCTTCACCTCCGTAACAGGATTCAGGCTGCTCTCATCGCAGAGAGCCATATTGTCTATAACAACGCTCCCCGTCTTTGCTACGGCAAGCAGCTCCTCCGCTGTCATCGCCTTTGTTTCGTCAGCGTTATTGTTCAGGTTCGCGCTCTCGACTGCCTTGAACGAAATACCTACTACCTCCGAAAGCGCAACGCTTTCCGCTCCGTTTTTAAATTCCTCCAGCGGAATGCTGAATTTCCGCCAGTTTCCGTTTGTATCTATATCTATCCTGCGCTCATATCTTTTTCCGTTTATCACATTTCCCGTTTCAAGGGCAAGCTTTATTATGCCTTTTCCGTTTGCCTCAAACTCAAGATACTTGGCGCCGCTTTCTATATCCCATTTTGAGGGTATCTCCAGGAAAGATTCTCCTGCATACCAGCTCGCGGCACGGTATTCTATCTCTATACCGCGTCCTTCTTTTCCGTTTTCGGTCGTTGAAGTTTTGATATAATCATTATAATCTCCGTCATTATTCTTGAAGCCCGCCCATGTCTGCTTATGGCTCAGGCTGTAATTATCAAAATCGATAACGCGTGTTTTTTCCTCGGGCTCCGGAGTTGCAGCAGGCGGTTCGGTAGGATCGACAGCCGCGCCGCTTCCGTCGTCGGTCAGTTCCATATTGTCAAAAACGATACTGCCCGTTTTTGCTTTAGCCGTTAATTCTTCGGCCGTCATAGCCTTTGTATCGGCGGAATTATTGTTCAGGTTTCCGTTCTCTCCCGCCTGGAAAGTTACGCAGCCGATCTCGGTTATATTCACACCATTTCCGGAATGCACAAACGAGCTCAGAGGGATACTGATATGCTGCCACTCGTCAGAGGTGTCAACAGATATCTTATACTCGTATCTTGTTCCGTTTGTAAGCGTGCCCGCGTCGCTGCTGCCTGTCGACAGGCTGAGCTTCACAGTACCCTTGCCCTTGCAGTCAAACGCAAGATACTCCGCGCCCTCACCGTTTGACCATGATGCAGGTATAGGAAAGAATATCTCTCCGGAATACCATGTCGCGGCCTTATATGTGATCTTCAATCCCGTAGAGCCGTCCGTTCCTTCTCCGCTGACCCATTCGGGCGTTATCGAATCGCTGTAATCGGCTGCTGAATTTTTAAATCCGCTGTACGTCGTGCTTTTTCCGAATTTGGTTTCGGTCGTCTCGAAATCGGCCATATATAATACGTCCGCCAAAGCGGCAATGCCCAGCTGCGCCGCCAGCGCCATACTTAAAGCCGCTGCTATAAGCTTTTTCATTTTTTATTTCTCCCTTCTTTGTTAAGGCTCTGTTTTCTCTGTAAAAACAGCCGCATCATAGCCATTTTCAGCTTGATACGGCTGTCCGCTTCATTTATTGCTTTGATGCAAGAAACTCATCATATTGTTTTTGTGCTTCTTCCACTATCGTGTCTATTCCCGCAGCCTTCAGCTTTTCATTATACTCCTTCATTATCGGCTCAGGATCCATCGAACCCATGATCACCTGTTTGCGGTATTCACTCATTACCGTTGAAACGGCCGCTATCTCCATTTCTACAGGTGTTTTATCAAATTTAAAGCCATAATGAGTCGGCTTCTTTGCATTCTTGTTGAAGTCTGCCAATGCCTCCATCTTGTCGGGCGCCTCGCCCTCTGTCAGGTAGTTGATGAATACATTCCCCTGCATCCACTGATAGCCTTGAAGCGTATACGGGGTGTTGTCTACGATTTTGATCGTATTATCATCGATCTTTGTATAGTGCTTGCCTTCAATACCGTAGTTTATAAGGTTGTTCAGATATGGATCTGTGTTGAGCAGCTCTATGAATCTAAGCACACGCTCGGGATTTTTTGATGTTCTTGAAACAGCTACCATTGAGCCTAAGCCCGCGCCGTTTTCCTGCCATATATCCGTGACCGGAGCCGACGCCAGCTCAAAGTCAAAGCTTGCTGCCGTCTCCTCCGCCTTGCCGGGCTTCAGGAAGTCAATATAGCAGAAGGTCTTGCCGTCCTTCAGTCTCTGCTCAAAGTCCGTGGCCGTCATAATATCTCTCTTTACAAGTCCTTCGTTATAAAGTCTGTTTGCCCACTTGCATGCCTCGAGATACTCGGGAGTTTCAACGAGGTTTACAACCTTGCCGTCGTATTTTTCATTGTCGTAGAAAATAACTGCCGTTCCTGCGATCTGCTCGTATTTCATAAGAGCCTCCGGAGTCCTGTCGCTGCCCCAGTCGATCGGATACTGCATGTCCGGCTCATTTTCCTTTATCATCTTCAGGACCGGCTCAAGCTCCTCAAGAGTCTTGATGCTGTCCATATCGATATTATACTTCTCGGCTATGTCTTTGCGGTAGGTCCAGCCTCGCTGTTCCGCCATTTCCTTCAGAGCGGGTATCGCATATAGCTTACCGTCGACCCTCGCATTGTTCAGGATATCCTCTCCAAGCTGCTCGGCCGTCTTTGGGAAATATTCCATATAATCGTCAAGAGCCAGCCATGCGCCGTT
>CALXRY010000141.1 GCA_944390955.1 uncultured Clostridia bacterium
AGACCAACAACGAGAGTCTGTCATGCCTACGCTGATATTGACGTAAAGGACGTTCTGGTGAATCATGTTTTTGAAGGATTTGTAAAGGATACGATGCGTTGGGTGATATTCCCCAAAACATCATATCTCAATCATATAAAAATTGAAAAACGGAATGAGGAGCTTAAAGACGAGCTTTCATCATATAAATTTAACAGTATTTCGGGCGACGGACAATTCGGTATCGCTGCCGGAGGTATAAGCTATGCCTATATAAAGGAAGCGATAGGGGACAGACAGGACGTTAAAGTCCTTCGTATAGGAACTCCGTTTCCGTTCCCGGAAAAGCTTGCTTTGGAATTTCTGAGGAGCGTAGATAAGGTGTTGGTATTTGAGGAGCTCGACCCAGTTATTGAAGAAGAGCTCCTAAAGATATGCGGAAAATATCATATACATACAGATGTTTTCGGAAAGCTCACGCACCATACTCAGAACGCGGGAGAAAATTCCGTGGAAGGTATAAAAAAGGCGCTTTCCACATTTATAGATATAGAAACTGACAAGGATAATATTCAGGATGTGCCGCCGCTTCCTATAAGGCCTCCGGTATTATGTGCAGGCTGTCCTCACAGAGGTTCGTTTTATGCCGTAAAGCGTGCTGCATTGGGAAGAAAAGCGGTATTCTGCGGAGATATAGGCTGCTACACTCTCGGAAATGCAAAGCCGCTAGACATGACGGATACATGTCTGTGCATGGGTGCCGATATTACAATAGCTCACGGTATGGACAAGCTTGATCCGGATACTCTTCATTTTGCGTTTATCGGCGACAGTACGTTTTTTGCTTCGGGAATAACCGGAATGGTAAATGCTGTATATAACCAAAGCAATATAACGCTCATAGTACTTGACAATTCAACAACTGCGATGACCGGTCACCAGCCACACCCTGGAACGGGCAAGACGATGATGGGGGATATAGTTAATGCTGTAAGTATAAAAAAAATACTTGAGGCCATAGGTGTCGTTAAAATCGCGGAGGCTGACCCGCTTGATATGGAGGAGTCCACAAACGCCGTTAAGAGCGTAATGGACGAAAATGGCGTGAAAGCCGTAATATTTAAATCACCGTGTATTGCGATAACAAAGGGAACCACTCCATTTGAAGTGGATGAATCTGTTTGTATAGGGTGTAGTCAGTGCATATGCGAATTAGGCTGCCCCGCACTTTCGTTTGACGGTGTATATGCGCACATAGAGCCTTCCATGTGTACTGGCTGCGGGCTTTGCTTTCAGGTATGTCCCGTTTCGGCCATAAACAGAAAGGATGGTGCTTCGGAATGAATATAAACTGTCTTTTATGCGGCATCGGCGGTCAGGGTACCGTTCTTGCGTCAAAGCTCATAAGCGCTGCCGCAATGAAAAAAGGACTGCGTGCAAGAAGCGCGGAAACTATCGGGATGGCGCAGCGAGGAGGCTGTGTAGTAAGTCATGTTAGAATAGGCGACAATGTTTATTCACCGCTGATACCTAAACACAGAGCCGATGTTATCATAGCATTTGAGCCTGCTGAGGCAGTAAGATGCTTGCCGTATCTTAAGGAAAACGGTGCAGTTATTGTAAATACAAAGCCGGTGATACCGGTTACCGCATCTCTTGGGAACTCTGTCTATAACGGAGCGGAAATGGTAGAATATCTCCGGAATAACGTTAAAAACCTTGTCACGGCAGACGGGGACGAAATAGCGCAAAAGCTTGGCAGTTCAAAGGTTTTAAATGTAGCACTTCTGGGCGCAGCGGCAAGAAGTGGAATGCTTGGAATGAGCGATAAGGAGCTTGAGGACGTTATAAAGGAACGCATACCTGAAAGATTTATAGATCTTAATATGCAGGCGCTGCATATTATATAGATACCGGCTGAAAATTGCCGGTGCAGATCAGATGAGAAAGGATTAGACGAGAAGTGGAACTAAAGGAAGAACAGTTTAGACTAATAAAGAAACAGCTTAGAAGGCTGACCACCCAGGACGGCTTTTATGCAACGAAGTTTGAAGGTATTGATATTGATTCGATACAGACCCAATCGGATTTTGAACAGCTACCGTTTACAATGAAAAGCGATCTGCGTGACGCAGATCCTCTCGGACTTCAAGCGGTGCCCGACGAGGATATAGTACGCATACACTCGTCCTCAGGTACAACAGGGACTCCAGTTATCATACCGTATACAAAAAAGGATGTTGATGACTGGGCGGTTATGTTTGCAAGATGTTATGAAATGGCGGGAATAAACAAACGTGACCGGATACAGATAACTCCGGGATACGGATTATGGACAGCCGGCATAGGCTTTCAGCTCGGAGCTGAAAAGCTCGGGGCAATGGCGATACCGATGGGCCCCGGGAACACAGACAAGCAGCTGAAAATGATGATGGACATGAGATCAACAGTCCTGTGTGCCACCTCCTCATATGCGCTGCTGCTTGCCGAAGAAATCGCAAAACGCGGAATTGCCGATAATATATGTCTGAAAAAAGGCGTGATCGGCTCAGAGCGCTGGGGCGAAAAAATGCGAAGGAGAATCTCCTCGGAGCTTGGAATAAAGCTCTATGATATATATGGGCTTACCGAGATATATGGTCCAGGCATAGGCATAAGCTGTGATTACGACGAGGGCATGCACATGTGGGAGGACTATGTTTACTGCGAGATAGTTGACCCTGTTACAGGAAAGAATCTGCCAGATGGAGAGGTCGGAGAACTTGTTATAACGACACTTACCAAAGAGGGCGCTCCGCTTATTCGTTATCGTACGCATGACCTTACAAGGCTTATACCGGGAGAATGCAAATGCGGTTCAAAGCATCCACGGATAGATATTATAACGGGACGCACAGATGATATGACAAAGGTTAAGGGCGTAAACATTTTTCCGGGTCAGATAGACGATCTGCTTTCATCGATAGACGGAGTGTCAAGTGAATATCAAGTAATGATCGATCATATTAACGGTAAGGACGCAATGCTGCTGTCTGTTGAATGTGAGCCTGAAATTGACAAGGAGATGCTTCAGACAATTATAAAATCTCGCTTCAAATCAAAAATAGGAATATCCATAACGGTTGAGGCTGTAAATATCGGTGGACTTCCGCGAAGCGAAAAAAAGAGTATGAGGATAATAGACAAAAGATATTAAAAATATTATGTAAATTTTATTTGCTAAAAAACAAAAATAGGAGGCTTAGAATGAATTTATGTGTATACGGCGCGTCGAGCAACACTATAGATGATATATATGTAAAAACCGTCGAAGAGCTTGGCGAAAGACTAGCGAACAGAGGACATAGACTAATTTTTGGAGCCGGGGGCAGCGGCTGCATGGGCGCTTCTGCAAGAGGTGCCGCAAGAGGCCACGGAGAAATTATAGGGATAGTTCCTGATTTCTTTGAAGTGGATGGATTCCTTTATGAGCACTGCACAGAGCTTATAAAAACTGATACGATGCGTGAACGAAAAAAAATGCTTGAAGAATATGCCGATGCTTTTATAGTGGTTCCCGGCGGAATAGGAACTTTTGACGAGTTTTTTGAAATACTCACGCTCAAGCAGCTTGACCGACACAGCAAGGCGATAGCGGTGCTTAATGTAAACGGCTATTATGATGACATGGAACGGCTTTTAAACAAGGTCGTAGACGAAAATTTTGCAAAAAGAGATACTCTGAAGCTGGTGGAATTTTTCACCGACATAGACGAGCTTCTCGATTACATTGAAAACTATCATCCCGAAGATATATCAATATCGGATATGAAACATATACGGTAATAAAAACGACAGCCGCAAAGCTTGGTGCTTTGCGGCTGTTTGCTTTTTTTATAAAATTACCGAACAAAGTCTAAGCAGCATTGCGGCTGTTTCGGCGCGTGTCACGGTATCCTGCGGGTCGAGCTCAGTATCGCTTCGTCCCGTTATAATTTCGTTCTCAACACTCCATTCAACTGCATCAAGAGCGTAGTCTGAAACTTCATCAGCATCATCATATGAGCTTATGCTGAAATCCGAAGACGTATCATACTCTCTATACTGTGCATATCTGCAAAGCATAACGGCAGCCTGCTCGCGAGTTATATCATCATCAGGCGCAAATTCCGTGTCGCTTACTCCGTTGACTATATCATTGCTGCTTGCCCATGCGACTGCATCATCATAATAGGCATCTTGCTCAAGATCGGTAAATCCGAAGCTTTCAGCGTCAGGGCTTCCGGCTGTACGGTAAAGGAATGTCACAAACATTGCACGCGTGACCGGCAATGAGGGCGAAAACTCTCCGTCACCGGTTCCGTTTACTATTCCTGTCTCTGCAAGCGATTCAATATAATCCTTTGCCCAATGGTCGTCACCGACATCAGAGAATACA
>CALXRY010000142.1 GCA_944390955.1 uncultured Clostridia bacterium
TAATGAAAAGTAGAAAGATTTTAGCATTATTGATGTCAATGTTGATGATGATTTCTATGTTGCCTACAACGTTTGTAAGCGCAGCCGGAAATGAATCGTACTATTACGGTACTGACCCGTCGTTTCATACGAATGGTCGAGAGGTTAACGGTTCGGTTATTACCGACGCTGCCGTAAGCTGGAGCAATCCGACAGCTTCAACGCTTTCGGCTGTAAAGCTTTACAATGTGAGCGATCCTGAAAACACCATTACAGTAAAAGAGGATTGTTCCACAACGCCCGGAGCAGGTGTTTTGGTATATGTAAGCGATTTACCTCTTTGGACTTTGCAGCAGTTTAAGGTAGAGTTTACCTTTACTGACCATGATAAGACATCATTGTTAATCGGAGGTAAAACCGACGCTGCTTATTGGAATCCTCAGTACACTATATCCGGAACGGATTTTCAAGCTAAGGCACTTCTTGGTGCCAATTGGGTGGATCAGGCGTCCGGCCCTAACCCAACAACAAATTTAAATATTGATAAAACAACGGGCTATCAAAGCTCCTCCTCGTTGCACTTTACAAATAATTTTTATGAAGACAGAGGTGACATTCAATTACATGCTGAAGGTATCGCTTCTGAAACAGATGCAACTTATGTTGTCAGCATGATGGCGAAGGCAAACGGATTTAAGCAGCAAAATATATTAGATCATGCGGCATGGTTCGGAGAAATATTTGGATACGGTGACGGTCAATATCTTTTTGAACAAGCGAAAACAGCGACAGAACCGTTTGACGCTGACTGGACAAAGGTAGAATTTGAAGTTTCGAGTAACGGAAACGGAATTATTAACTTTTTCTTCCCTTGTATGTCGGCAAAGGATTTGTGGATTGACGATATCAAAGTTTATAAAAAGGGTGACGATACAAATAATTTAATCAAAGGCGGCGACTTTGAAAATGTTGACGCGGCAACTGTGGCTACCATCAGCGGAACGATTAAGAATGGTACGGCAAGCATTACCGTTGCGCCGAATTATGATACTAAGTGGGTGTATATTTATGAGGAAATCAACGGTACAGATGTACTCAGAGCGATGGTTGACGGAAATGTAAACGATTTATCATTGGACGGAATCCAAACAGGAAGTACACTTAAAGCTGTGGCAAAGAATACAGGCGCAGTATTATCCGAGGCGTCTGCAATGACGGTAGAGTCCACCGGAGCAACAGAAGAGAAGTATTACGGCACGAATCCTCTTTTCTCACGTACAACCGACCCCTCTCAGGCAAATGTTAGCTGGAGAAATCCTGCGAAAGAGTGTAAAAGTGTATCGCTTTATGATATTACCGATTCGGGTGTGTCACGCTTAATCGGAAACGATTATTCCACTGCCGCAAAGGACATTGTCACTGTTCCGGTGAGCGGTCTTGTGGCGGATACAAACTATCTGTATAAGGCAGTATTTGAGTTTTTCGACCATACCGAAACATCACTGTTAATCGGCGGTACAGCAGGCGTGTTTGCAAATTATGAGTTGAGCTGCGGAGAATTTGCCTCTGTTATATGGGCGCCCGAGGCAATGACGCAGTATATGGACAAAAATGTCACTGCAACAGCTGATGGAAGCGGTTCTCTGCACATTTCCAACAATTACACAGCGCTTGTTGATAGCGCCAATATGGCACTAAACAACCTCCCCGCTTCTACAGCAGGCGAAACCTATACATTAAAATTCAAAATGAAGGCGAACGAATTTAAACAGTACCGTTCTTTTATGGGAGCGCTTTTCGGCCAAGCATTAGACTATTGGATGCCGGAGGGTTCAGACCCGGGCAGGGCAGTATCTTTTGATTGGAAAGAGTTCTCATTTACTGTTACAGCGAACGGAGATTATAATGCAATTGCCTTGGCACAACACGGCGCACAGGATATGTGGATTGACGATATCAAAATTTATGATTCTTCGAACAATTTGGTTAAAGGAACAACATTCGATGATATCGCCCCGGCGGAATTCGTGCCGGAAGTGACCAATGCAACGGCTCAGGCAGGCGAGTGCAGCGTGAAGTTGGACTATACAATCCCGACGGGTACGAAAGCGGTTTATATTTATCAGCAGATTGATGATAAGCTGATTTGGCGCGCAAATGCGGGATCATTAAGCAGTATTACCATTGACGGCTTGGAGAGCGGAACGGAACAAACCTTCGTGATTAAAGCGCTCAGCGAGGATAGTGTATTGTCCGAAGGTGTTACTGTGTCAGCGACTCCGATTGCGCCAAAGTTGGAAACCGGAATTTATAAGCTGTATAATGATACCGAACAGATTACCAAGCCGGAAGCGGGCAATATGACCGTGAAGCTTGAAGTAACCAATAATGCAATGGGCGACGACTTTAAGCCGTGTTACATTGTTGCGGTATATGAAGATTCAAGAATGATTTCCGCAGAGGTTGTGGATAATGTGACGATTGCACAGGGAAGTACAGAGGAACTGTCAGCGACGGTAAATGTCGGCAGTGATGTAGATATCAGCAAGTGTACAATTAAAGCATTCTTGTGGAAAAATTTTGATACCATGGGAATATTAAAAACAAGCGGAGCGTTTTAATGATTAAGGGGCGGGATTATATGCCTGTCCCTTTTTATAATAAAATGCCGGATAGGAAAGGAAGCGGAATATGTGTTTAAAAAAATATATATGCCTGATTACGGCATTTGTTATACTGGCAGTATCTTTGGTTATTCCCGTATCTGCAGCGGAGACAGTCGAGCTTAATGTTGTATCCGTAAGTCAGGGAGATAAAATTGTCTTTTCGGAAGCAACGTATGAGAATGGCTTAATTACTGTCAGTGGAATAAACAATGAGGGATTTGGTAAAGAAGTTTCCATGTATGCTCGCGACTGTGATTCGAATAGAGTAATCAGTGTTGAACAAACTACTGCGGGCGTAGATAATAAGTTCTCCATTTCCTTTAAAATTGGATTGTATGAAAATATTACTTTGGCTATCGCAGGTGAAAATACAGCAGTTACATATGTCGATTTGTCACTTTCAAACGTATCGATTGACCGTGAAGAATTTAACGGAGCGATTACGGAATTTCAGGCGGATTTGGAAAAAATCGAAAGGCTGATGGAGCAATGTAATCAAAAAGGAATTACCACCGAATATGAGCGGACAGATAAAGCGCTGATGGAACGTGCGATTGAGGTTATAAGTGATAAAATGGACGAGGGCGATCTGTCCATGGTTGACTATAACATTAAGGCAATAAGAAAAATTTTGCAAGAGGATATTGCCAACTTGAATGGCTATTTGTCCGGCGAAAAGAGAGAAAAAGTTGTTACAAATTATGTTACAAGTCCTATCACTATGAAAGGCAAGAGTTTTTATGCTACTACTGATACAAAAGGCGTAGAAGAGGAACGTCCCGTATTCCTTATCGGTTACAATAGCGGATGGGAAGACAGAGATGAGCGTTCCAACTGGCAGGACTTTGGTATTAACCTTTACAGTGAGGGATATATGTTCGGTGAAATGATAGGTTACAGCGGTATGCCGAAAGATTGGTATACCATGGGAGTTGGCAGCAACGGCAAAGCGGACGCGGACGTCGAGGTGATACCGGGCGCGGGCGTTGACGGCAGCAATGCATTGAAGATTACCAACCGTTCTACCGAGTCGCAGGATGGAAAGTCGAGCCTGCTTTATACTTACTATACTTTAAAACCCAATACAACATATCATTACGGTTACAAAATCAAGGGAAAAGTAAATGGAAATATGTGGATAGGGATTGAGTCGCCGCATTCGACGAACGGTACCTTTTATAATTGGAAATCATTTGATTTTACATATACAACAAGCGAAGATGAAACACACAATCAGATACTGATACGTCTGCCCGACGCGGCGGAGGTTTATATAGATGACGTCTATATTTACGAGGGCGACAGTACGGTGAACGAAATTAACAATCCCGGTTTTGAAGGGTATTATTATGAACCGATTGAAGGTACGCCTTATGGAGTAAACCGTATTTTGTTGAATCAGTTTGAGGAGAATCTCTCCCGCGATACACAGAACAATGTAGCTGTTATGCTGGACATTACTCTTCATGATGTTCCCGGCGTATTGTGGGAGACCACAGGTTTTTATCATACAAGTAGCTTTCTTCCATGGGAAGTAGACAATGATAAGGTTTTTGAGGCAGTTCGCGTCTATCTTGAACAAATTTTGCCGGTTGCCAAGAAATACGGATGCACTTTCAGTATACAGCTGCATAACGAGCCGGTGCTTATGGCATACCAGTATGATTACTATATTCCTCACTGGCAGAAATATCTTAAAGAAAAGTATGCGACAATAGACGATCTGAACGCGGCATATGGCAGTAACTATGAAAAATTTGAGGATGTGCTGATGCCGTCAGAGTACAGTGAGAGCAGATACCATTATGATTACCGTGTGTTTGCGGAAGGTCTTGCGGCTGAATATTTCCAAAAGCTGTACGATATAGCGAAAGAAATTGACCCGGATATTTATGTTACCAACAAATACATGATGGATTTGAATGTATGGGAGAATTCCGGTCAATTTACATCGAATCCGATAACAAGGGGTATCAATTTTGACCTGTTGTATAAATCCAGTGATATTCCGGGCTCTGACCCGGCTGCATACCCCCAGTATGCGCAGAATACCCTGCAGGCAAAGCTGCAATGGTATGATTATCAGTCGGATATAGCGGGTAAACCGGTATTCAATATGGAGGATCACATTATTGTTGACGGAAGCACTATGGATTACGGTGACAAAGTGCCTATTTGGTATAACGCGAATATCTGGCAGGGAGCAATGCACGGTATGAGCGCAGATATGGTATGGCTGTGGGGCCGCAGCGACCAAATGGAAAACGGCACTTTCAACAATACTACAATTCAGTATCGTGCCGACCTTATGCAGATGACTTCCAAGATAGGGTATGATTTAAACCGTCTGGGAAGAGAAGTAGACGCAATCAGAAACCGCAAAGCGGATGTGGCGATGTTGTATTCGCACACAACAAGGAGCTATGACAGCTTTTATCTGAATTCGCTGTACAATGCGTATACTGCAACGCTGTATAACGGCGTAAAGCCTT
>CALXRY010000143.1 GCA_944390955.1 uncultured Clostridia bacterium
AGACTCTCGTTGTTGGTCTGAACAGTACAGGCGTTCCGAGGCGTTCCGAAAGCTCAAAAGCATCCTGTATCATCTCGTATGCCTCCTCCGGTGACGAAGGATCGAACACAGGTAGCTTTGAGAATGATGCAAAATGTCTTGTATCCTGCTCTGTCTGAGACGATATAGGGCCCGGATCATCGGCCGAAACAATGACCATACCGCCCTTTACACCTACATATGCAAGACTCATAAGTGGATCTGATGCTACATTAAGCCCAACCTGCTTCATCGTTACAAGTGCTCTTGCTCCTGAATATGCGGCGCCTGCGGCAGCCTCCATAGCAACCTTTTCATTTACCGACCACTCCACATATATACTGCCGTCGTTTAGCTTGGCGGCAGTTTCCAGGATTTCTGTAGATGGAGTACCCGGATAGCCGCTGACAAAATTTACGCCGGCGGCGGCTGCCCCGTAGGCTATAGCCTCATTGCCCATAAGAAATTTTATCGCCATTACCTGTATGCTCCTTTAATAAAACATTAATAATGATTATATCATTTTGTTACGGCGTTGTCAAGCATTATGCCAATAATCGCAGAAAGGGGCCGCCGTACTTATAACAACGGCAGCCCCGGTGGGTTTGTGGAGATAGCATATTAACATTATTGCAGAAGCGCCAAACTGTTATTATCGCGTACTTTAATCGCCTTCTGCAATGCTTAATATCATCCCATACATTTACGCTATGTATATTATAGCATAAAAGCGTTAAAAAATCAAGATATATTTTAGCTGTTTCAAAAGTTCTGAAATAGATTGACAAACAAACATTTGGATGATATAATAATCGGAGCAGTCATATATTGACGAATCGGCGGTTAAAGATATTTTACTGCAGGGAGAGTGTAAATATGGATAATTTTGAATTGGTTTCGGATTTCAAGCCTACGGGTGATCAGCCGCAGGCCATAGAAAGTCTTGTCGAAGGGATAGAGCATGGCGATAAATTCCAGACACTTCTCGGCGTTACCGGCTCCGGGAAAACGTTTACCATGGCCAACGTCATTGCGAGAGTAAATAAGCCCACGATAGTTTTGGCACATAACAAGACGCTTGCCGCACAGCTTTGCAGCGAGTTCAAAGAATTTTTCCCGAATAACTGCGTAGAATTTTTTGTATCATATTACGATTACTACCAGCCAGAAGCGTATATACCGCAGACTGATACGTTTATAGAAAAAAACTCTATGATGAATGAGGA
The DNA here is from genome assembly GCA_944390955.1 of uncultured Clostridia bacterium. Lineage (GTDB taxonomy): Bacteria > Bacillota > Clostridia > UBA1381 > UBA1381 > Ornithomonoglobus_A. Next base: position 1,245 of record CALXRY010000143.1, read on the forward strand.
AATAGATAAGCTTCGTCACAGTGCGACTTTTGCATTGTTTGAAAGGAAGGATGTGCTCATAGTTTCGAGCGTTTCCTGTATATACGGACTCGGTGACCCGGAGGATTATAAAAATCTTATGCTGTCACTGCGTGTGGGAATGGTAAAGGATCGAGACGAAATGCTTAAAAAGCTTGTTTCGATGCAATATGAGAGAAACGACATTAATTTTGTAAGAAATAAATTCAGAGTACGCGGGGATGTTGTTGAGATATTCCCGTCCAATAACGGCGAAAATGCGATAAGAGTAGAATTTTTCGGGGATGAGATCGAAAGAATATGCGAAGTTAACGTTGTAACAGGTGAAATTGTCGGAGTGCGTCAGCATGCCGTTATCATGCCGGCGTCGCATTATGTTACGACCGGCGATAAAATGATGCTTGCCATGACGGCGATCGAGGAGGAAATGGAGGAACGTGTAAAATACTTCAAGGAGCGAGATCTTCTTATAGAGGCGCAGCGTATCGAACAGCGTACACGCTATGACCTTGAAATGATGCGTGAAATAGGCTTCTGCCAGGGCATAGAAAATTATTCGCGCCATATAAGCGGCAGAGCCGCAGGCAGCGCTCCGTTTACGCTGCTTGATTACTTTCCAGAGGATTATCTTATGATAATCGATGAATCTCACGTCACTGTCCCTCAGGTTCGCGGAATGTATAACGGAGACAGAGCAAGGAAGGAGATCCTTATAAAATACGGATTTCGGCTGCCGAGCGCAGCAGACAACAGACCTCTGAAATTCGATGAATTCGAGGAACGCCTTCATCAGGTCATTTTTACAAGCGCTACACCGTCCGTTTATGAAGCGGAGCACTCCACAAATATCGCAGAGCAGGTAATACGTCCGACAGGACTGCTTGATCCGGAGATTTTTGTAAGACCTACTAAACATCAGATAGATGACCTAATAGGCGAAATAAATAAGCGCACAGAAAATGGCTTCCGGACCCTCGTCACCACTCTTACAAAGCGGATGGCGGAGGATCTGACTGATTACCTTAAGGAGCTTGGAATAAAAGTCACATATATGCACTCCGATATAACTACGATAGAGCGTACCGAAATCATAAAAGACCTGCGCACAGGCGTTTACGATGTGCTCGTCGGCATAAATCTTCTGCGTGAAGGTCTTGATATTCCAGAGGTTGCGCTCGTGGCGATACTCGACGCCGACAAAGAGGGCTTCCTCAGAAGTGAAATGTCACTTATACAGACTATCGGACGTGCTGCGCGAAATTCAGAGGGACAGGTTATAATGTATGCCGATACGGTCACTGGCTCCATGCAGAGGGCAATCGATGAAACAGCAAGAAGACGCGGCATTCAGCAGCGCTATAACGAAGAGCATGGTATCATTCCGCAGACGATCAAAAAGGATATACGTGATGTTATAGAATCTATGAAGCCTGTTGAAGGACTGCCAAAGCAATCTGAAAAGATAGATAATGCTGCACTTATTGAGGAGCTTACTGAAAAAATGATGACCGCAGCTGAAAATCTTGACTTTGAGGAAGCTGCAAGACTGCGCGACCGAATACGCAAACTAGAAAAAGACAGCAAAAAAAGGAGAAAATAATTATAAAGATGATCGATTTAAATGAAATTTCACATGCGGTCCAGATTATTGAAAACAATATTCTGACACCTGTTATATATATGAACGAAACGGAATACGGCATAGAATTTATATGCTTCTGCTGCTATGACATTACCGATGAGGAACTTTTTGAGCTTGGCGAAAAACTGACGCAGCTCCTCAATATTCCTGTGGAAGTCGTAGATATTATGGAGTATAATATTAATGACAGAATGGATATTGTATCAAATGCCGAGCTGGTATATTCGGAGGATCCGCTGACGGAGCAGATGCTGACTATGAGCGTGGCAGAGGAGCATAAGAAAGAGCGTGAAAAAATGAAGAGCA
>CALXRY010000144.1 GCA_944390955.1 uncultured Clostridia bacterium
TCGAGGGGAGCGGCGACCTGTGGGAGCCTGTGATAATCCTGGCGATAGTCGTACTCAATGCGGCGCTGGGGATAATCCAGGAAAGCCGCGCCCAGAAGAGCCTTGACGCGCTGAAAAAGCTTTCAACTCCGCACACGCGCGTCATACGCAGCGGAAACGAGATAAGTATCGACAGCCGCGAGCTGTGCGTCGGCGATATAGTGCGGTTTTCGGCGGGTGACGTGATAAGTGCAGACTGCCGGCTCATATCGTCAAATAATCTGCTTGTGGACGAATCGCCGCTTACGGGCGAGTCGTTGCCGGCTGAAAAGGACTGCGGCGGGACATATTCGGATATCACTCCGCTCGGCGACAGGCGGAACATGGTGTTTTCGTCCACGGCTGTGCTGAGCGGCAAGGGTTCCGGGATAGTCGTGAAAACAGGAATGAAAACCGAGGTCGGCGAGATAGCCGCTCTGCTACTCGACGGCGATACTCCAAAGACGCCGCTGCAGAAGAAGCTTGCCGACGTTGGGAAAACGCTGGGGATAGCGGCGCTTTCGATATGTTTTGCAGTATTTCTGATAGGTCTTTTTTCGCACCTTGACCCGCTCGATATGTTCATGACGGCCGTTTCTCTTGCGGTGGCGGCAATACCAGAGGGGCTTCCGGCCATCGTCACTATAATGCTTGCGATAGGCGTCATGAAGATGTCGAGGGAAAACGCGATAGTGCGGAACCTTCCGTCAGTTGAAACTCTCGGCGGCGCGACGGTGATATGCTCCGATAAGACGGGGACACTGACGCAGAACAAGATGAAGGTGACATCTGTATACTCAAGGGACAGGATGCTCACGCTTAGACTGGCGGCGCTATGCTGCGACGAAAATCCCAATCCGACAGATACCGCTGTGCTTAAAAAGGCCTCCGAGGAAAAAATAGACCTCGGTGCGCTTGAGGAAAAGTACAGGCGCGTCGGCGAGATACCGTTTTCCTCGCAGAGAAAGCGGATAAGCGTCCTTAGAAGATCGGCAAAGGGCGGGCGCGTGATTGTAAAGGGGGCAGTGGAATACGTGCTTCCGCTTTGTTCACGGATAAAGGGAGCGTCTGGCACGACGGCTCTTTCGCGCTCGGAAAAGGCAAAGATACTTGACGAAAACAAGAAAATGACAGGCAATGCCTTGCGCGTCATTGCCGTTGCATATGCCGATTCTGAAAAGCTCTCGGAGGAGGATCTGATATTTACGGGACTGCTCGGGATAGAGGATCCGCCGCGGCGTGAGGCGAAGCAGGCCGTTGAAACGTGCAAAAAAGCCGGGATAATCCCGGTCATGATAACGGGCGACCATACGGGAACGGCGGTATCTATCGCAAGGCGCGTCGGTATCCTTGAAAATGAAAAGGTGATGTCGGGGCAGGAGATAGACGAATGCTCCGACGAGGAGCTTGCCGCAAAAATACATGAGTATCGCGTATTTTCAAGGGTAACGCCTGCGCACAAGGTCAGGATAGTAAAGGCGTGGCAGGCCGGCGGGCACACCGTTGCGATGACCGGAGACGGCGTAAACGACGCGCCCGCGCTTTCGGCCGCAGACATAGGCTGCAGCATGGGCAAAAGCGGTACCGAGGTGGCGAAGAACGCATCGGATATAATCCTTGCCGACGATAACTTTGCAACGATAGTAAGCGCCGTACGCGTGGGACGCGGTATATTTGACAACATAAAAAAGGCGGTAAAATTCCTGCTTTCAAGCAACATAGGGGAGATACTGACTGTGTTCTGCGGGATACTGTTCTCTGGAGTGCCGCCGCTTTCGGCGATAGAGCTTTTGTGGGTGAATCTCGTGACGGACTCTCTGCCTGCAATAGCTCTCGGGCTCGACCCGTCCGATGAAAAAATAATGGAGGGAGAGTCAAAAACAAAGAAGCTGTTCAGCGGCGGACTGTGGAGCGCGATAGTCGCGGAGGGACTGATGATCGGCGCACTTGCGCTGTTAGCGTACTCGGTCGGAAAAAATGTTTTCGGGAATATCATAACCGGGCAGACGATGGCGTTCGCCGTGCTGGCGATATCTCAGCTCGTCCATGCGTTCAATATGCGCAGCGAGGGCTCGGTGATAAAGGCGGGGATATTCAGGAACAAATATCTTGTGCTGTCGTTTTTTGCGGGACTGATACTTGAGATCGGAGTTATAAGCATACCGCCGCTCGCGGGAGTGTTCGGAGTAGTGCCGCTCACAGCCGCGCAGTGGGGGATAGTCGCCGCGCTTTCCGCCGCGCCGCTCGTTATAGTTGAGGGACAGAAACTTGTAAGAGGCGTGTAAAATATCAAAGGTTGCTTGACAAAACAGATAATATATTGTAAAATATTCTTAATAATTGTTATATAACAATATACATTGATAAATCAAGGAGGACTCACAATGGAAAAAAGATTTATAAGATTAATTGCGGCGATTATGATGATCTCTTCGATGTTCTTTGCCGTGCCTATGGCAAATGCGGAAGATGGGACGCGAATACCCGGTTCTGACCTAAAATACACATTGATTGATGGTACACTTACTATTTTTGGAGAAAGAGAAATGCCAAGGTGGGCTTATTTGGCAAGTATTCCTTGGCATTATTATAAAAATAGGATAACAACAGTTATTATACAAGAAGGCGTAACAAGCATAGGTGATCATGCTTTTCGTGATTGTGATAATCTTACATCAATATCAATCCCAATGGGGTTGACAACTATAAGACCGAGTGCACTAGCAAACTGTGGCAAGCTCACATCAATAATATTGCCAAACAGTATTATTAGCATAGGTGCGAAGGCATTTATTAACTGCATAAATCTTATATCAATAGAAATTCCAAATGGAGTAACATATATAAGTAAAAGTATGTTTGCTGGCTGTAGTGGTCTTGAATCAATAGAAATTCCAAATAGCATCAATAGTATTGACGATTATGCTTTTAATAATTGTACCTCTCTTGAAACTGTTATATATAGCGGTACTTCTGAACAGTGGAATGATGTTAATATTAGTTTAGTAGGTAATGATAATTTAGAAAATGCAAAAATAATCTGCACAGGGGATTCATCAGTATCGGCAGAGTTTGTTAAAGATTACACAAGCGATACAGAGAGCGATAGCGAAGCATCGCTGTGGCAGCTTAACGTGATGAGAGGAAGCGGAACTGTAAATGAAGTTGGAGTAAAACTTAATGTTGACGGCGTAGAACAGTCAAAGACTATTGATACCGGCAATATAGACAGTGAACTGATCTTCGGTATTGTAGTTAATAAGCTTTCTGAAGATATAAGCTCAATAGATGCGCTTATAAACGGCGATACACATAATGTATATACAGGTGAATAATTGCATGGAGGGAAGATAAAATGAAAAAAGAATATATTGAACCCATTATCGATATAGCGATGTTTGAGCACAGCACGATAATGACGCTGAGTGTTGCGACGGCGTATGAACAGGCAATGTCCGGCGCTGCAGAGATAGAGGGGAATGTATTTACGTTTGATTTTAAATTTTAAATAAAATATATACGGAATGATGCACAGTGAAAAGGCGCGGCAAAATGCCGCGCCAATTGATTTTTAAGAATTATTTATCTATAAACAGATGCCTCGGCAGACCGTCGACCATGAACGGCGAAAGCTCGCCTATGATGAGCGGTCTTGCATATTCGTCAAATGCCTTTGAAACGTACGTGCCGTCATCGATTATCCAGTCGAGCGGAACGCATTTTTCGGCATTTGCTATCTGATTGATGTCATATGAATCTGTAACGATCGCGTACGGTGCGTTTGAGATACGCTTGAAGATTATCATCTTTCCTGTTTCACCGTTAAGAGCGGCAACGACTGCGTCGGCTCCGGCGGTGAACGCTTCTGTTATGTCGCGCCTTGAAACGAGGTGTGACGCGCATCTTTGCAGCGTTGAGAACACGATGCCCCTTGATTTTATACCTGTCTGCTCACCAAGGAAATCGGCAAGATAAAGCGCTGTTCCGCCAAGCATTTTGTGCCCGAAGGAATCCTCGAACATGTTCGTCTTTTCAGCCTCGCATACGTACTTCCCGTCGGCGGTCTTTACGCCCTCCGAAACGGCAACTATGACGGCACTCTTGTATTTCTTTACTTCCTTGATCTTTTTCAGGAATTTTTCGTGGTCAAAAACGACCTCGGGCAGATAGATAAGGTCGGGTCCGTTGCAGTCCTCCGATTTTGAGAGCGCGGACGCAGCCGTAAGCCAGCCTGCGTTTCTGCCCATTATCTCAACGACGGTTATCGAGTCCGTTGAATATGTTGTCGCGTCGCGGATTATCTCCTTCATCGCCGCTGCTATGTACTTTGCCGCGGAGCCGTATCCAGGCGTGTGGTCTGTAACGGCAAGATCGTTGTCGATCGTTTTCGGTACTCCCATAAAGCGTATCTCGGAATTGATCGCTGCCGCATAATTTGAAAGCTGCATGATCGTGTCCATCGAATCGTTGCCGCCTATGTAGAAGAAGTACTTTACCTCGAGCCTGTTTAGTATATCAAAAAGCCGCTGATATACTTCCGGCTCCTTTTCGGCGGGCGGGAGCTTGTACCGGCACGTTCCGAGAAACGACGATGGGGTACGCTTCAAAAGCTCTATATCAAGATCGTTCCTAATATAATTTGAAAGGTCGACATACCTCTCATGAAGCAGCCCCTCGATACCGTTCCTCATCCCGTAGACCGTCCCGCAGCCGGAATCCTTTGCAGTCTTGAAAACCCCGACAAGGCTGGCGTTGATGACCGAGGTCGGACCGCCCGACTGACCTACCATAACATTTCCTAATGACATTAAAACTCTCTCC
>CALXRY010000145.1 GCA_944390955.1 uncultured Clostridia bacterium
CGAGAGGTAAAAGCCAATAGTATTATTGACAAGTCATGTTAAGCTTATACCTGTAATTTTCACCTTGTCGAGGTTTGTCAGATATTGCTTACACATCTTTTTCCGCGGACCCTTTTTTTAAATTATATTTGAATTTGTACAAAAAAAGACGCCGACTTATACTATCGACGTCAGGAATAAGAAAATAGCTTAAAAATTATATTTTAGACTCAAAATGTACGCATGTAGATAAAGCTTTTCTTTCTCCGTTTTGATACATATTAATATTTTTATAAAGTGCCATTTGTATTTGCTTACATTTTATTCTGTATATGCAGCTCGTGCTTATCCTCATTAATATAAACCGTAACCGGGAAATAGCGATTGATTTTATCTGCCCGTATCACCAAACGATTTCCCACAAGCAATATATCTTCAATTTTATGCTTTAGCTTGTCATTCTCATCTATATAAATCTTATTTTGTAATCGAACTGAATCTATAATTCTGCCATCTTGCTCTATAAGCATTTTTTGCTGTGCATTATTAAATTCTATCTTGTATCCCAACGCTTGTGCTGTTGTTTTTACCGGGATCATCAAGATATTATCTAATTCAATCGGCGGATTTTTAGCAGTAATATCGATATCATCAACATATATATTCCACACTTTGTTCAACATATCTTCATTGTTGCCTGAACTATATATTTTATCAACTACTGTTCTATAGGCCTCATACGCTGATTGCTGCTTAGGTGCAGTTTGAACCCATTTTGCCGAAAGCTCATACATACTTCCAAAATCATTCCCCAGATATGCCTCCTGATATTCACTGTTTATTTTTTGTACACTGCTTTCTGTTACAGGTTTAAACACATATACTCCAATACACGAGCACAAAGCAAATACTGCATATATGTATATAAAACACCTTAGTCTGTATATTCTCTTATGATATCCTACGCGCAAAATAACTCCAAGTATAAATAATATACACGCAAAGTAAAAATCCATATCCACAAAAGCATGTAATAGGAGCATAATTATACATGATATTAATGTATTATCTTTTATGCTGTTTCGCATGATGTGTACAATCATGACGGCGAAACTTATAATTGCAATTATTCCACCGTCAAGCATTATCTGCAAAAAGCTGTTATGTATCTGAAAAACAGAATAATCGGCTGATTGAATACTGTACTGCAGTTCCTTCCACGTTCCGGCACCTATACCAAATGGTTTTATTATGAATACAGACAGCGCATCTTTCCAGCAGTCGATTCTGCTGACCATCGTCGATCCCAGTACTATTCTGTAGTATCCACTGCTCAAGAGATATACACCTGCCGCTATAAATATTATATACACTGAAATAATGTACCTTCTAAGCTTTGGATATTTTATCAGCACATATACTGTCAGCGAAGCAGCAAAGCATATAAGTCCAAGTCTTGAAAATGTAAGAACCGCGGCTATAAAGTCGATTGCGGCTATTATAATATACTTGTATATTAGTTTATTTTTCTCAACGAAATAGGCCGACAAATATACTCCTACCGCAAACAATACGGATGCGGTATTTGCATAACCTATTACAGACGGCATCCGTATATCCGCAAGACTTCCTAATATTTTTTGTACAGCATATATTATAATGCTTGCGACTGCCGTTATGAATATTGCGGCATACGTTCCCCAAATCATATCAGATGACGCAGAATCATCTTTGACCACAAATGGTACACCAAAGGCAGATAATTTAACACAGGAAATACATGTGTCATAAATGTCTGACCCATTTAATAACGCAGCTATCCACAGACATATAATTACTAATGTCATGTATATGCATGGGATGTTGTTTTTGATACCGCCTGAAGTTATAATTGCAGTAGCGTACATGCAGACTATTGCTCCCGCAGCCGCAAAATCACTTATTGAACCGCCAACAACAAGAATCAGTATCAGCACCCCATACAGAATTCTTCTAATGCTCATTTACTATATAGTGAATGATACACTTTCAGCAAGTGATGTCATGCCTTCTGTGGAATCCCACACCAACACTTTTGCTGTATAGCTGCTGTATATATTGCCCGCTTCAACGCGAATATCATCCAGAATAAATGAGTTTAGCCCCGGCCGAGCTATCTCGTCAAATATCTTTATTTCCGCCAGTGAACCGTCTTGATTGTATATAGCTGCTATTACTTTATGTGATATACTTCGACTGCCTGAATTATATATTTGTGCTGAAATACTCCCGCTCGCGCCTGTGGAGCTTTTTTGAAAGTTAATATCGGTCAATATTAGTTCAAGTTCTCCGGCTTCGTCGGAAACTATTTCGCTTAACAGATAAGGATAACCGTCATTAATATCTCTGCTTATACCCCATGTGTAGGAAAAATCCCAATCCTCGTATACAGCTTTCATCTTCATACCAAGTGTAGACTTTGGATCTCCATTGCCTGTAGAGGACAATCCCGACACATCCTTGTCGTAATATGAGTTTTCGACAGTTGAATTGTTTTTGATACAGGCTGTAATACCTCCCGTATAATCACCTTCTACAGTGGCCGCTGCGTATGTTCTGTTGACTGTTCCGCTGTTGCATCCTAACAAACCGCCGACATAACGGCTGCCTGATGCTTGAATATCACCAATGTAGTAGCTGTCCTCGATAATTCCGCTGTTATAGCCTGCAAGGCCGCCAACATACTCTGTATCATAATATGCACTGACACTACATACTGTCTTTGCACTGCAGCTTTTGATCGTTCCTGAATTCAATCCCGCAACACTTCCGATATATGCCGTGTAAGCGTAACTTCCGCCGGAATAAGAATGGTATGCGTTATAAACACACTCTCCCGCGACAGAACAATTAGTTATTGTACCACAATTTTCGCCGCAAATGATTCCGGCATACCAGGTCATACGTTCGGGATATCGCTTTTCTGATGAAAGAACATTGACCTTCAAATTACTGATGCTGCCGTTATTCACAGCAAAAATTCCTACGTAACCTTCATTTGAAAAATCGGTTATTGTTATAGTATGGCCAGTTCCGTTAAATGTTCCCGAAAAATTTTCACCGCTCGTTCCTATCGGAACCCATCCAGAGGGGAGTGTTATATCATTTTTTAATTCATAACAAAGATCCGGCAAGTCGGCAATAATATCAAACTGCTCCGCAGTAGATATTATAAACGGACTCTCTTCTGTGCCTTCACCCTCAGGGAATATACTTCTTGCCATAAGCATGATATCATCATATTCCATATCTGTTTCCGCATATTGCCCAAAGGATATATTGGCAAATACACCCACGGTCAACATAGCAGCCAATATCAAAGCTGTTAGTTTTATATTCTTCATTATCATCCCAACCTTTTTAATTTATATTTTATTTGCATATATTTCATTCTGCAAATATAGGTCATTATTATGGCCTTTATACTTTTTGATGGACTTCAGTTATTTATATCCGCAGCCATCGTTTCCGCTTTTTCAAGCTCTGATTTTTTATATTCCAAAATATCCTTTAATTCTTTAATTTCTTTCTCTAAGCTTTCTTTTGCCGATTCATCATTATTTAAGCTGATATTTGTCAATTTTCGTTCACTACGATTAATTTTCTCTTGCAGCCTAATGATTTCATCTTTAAACTTAGTTATATTTATCTGAAAAGCCAGCAGCCTGTGATTTGATTTTATAATTTCTGTATCAAATATCAATCCTATAGAGATATCATCATGACTCCCTTTCTTGGTTATGTCCGGCAGAAGTTTTTCTATTTCCTTTGCTGTGTAAGCAAATCCCTCATCAGCAAATTCCATGATCAACTGTTTGTAAAACGTATCCAATATTTCACCATCACCGTATGTATCATCAACACCATCACTGCCAAAACACAGAGCCATTGGCATATTATCACTTATATAGTACCTGAAGCGCTCAACGGCATCATCCTGACAGATCGAGGTTGTTACAGGACCAGTACAGTCATCATCCCAAGGGATCGGCCGGCTACACTCGCACTGTCTGTTAATAAGCACGAATTTACCATCACCGATATGAATTCCCAACCAATATTTTTTCGTAACCAGCGCAGCAATCAGTGTAGTTCCATAGGCAGACAAATACTTTCCCGATAAATATCTATGTTTATACTTGTCCGGCAGTTCTGCTAAATCAGCCTCCGAAAATGGATCTTTTTTGTAATCATCCTCCACCAGCTCATACCATCTTATTAATATACTTTTATAAAGCTGCTTCATCAAGGCAGACTGTTTGTCTTGGTCGAATAAATCCGTAAGCGGAATTTTTCTTCTGGTTTTTGTGTTTCCGGAAAAACCATTTGCAAATTCACAAAGGCATTGGATAGCCGCTTCCACTGCAAATTTTGCACCTCTGTCCGATCTGAAATATTGACGACTTCCATGCCCGTCAGAGACTGCCGCTATTTTAACTTTAGAACTGCAATAACTATCCGAAAAATCCTGACACACAATACCTTTTTCCATATGCCTCGAACCTATGCTTGTTTTTGTATACACCTTATACATAAAAGCAACCTCCACGATAATCGATTCATATTAAACATTTCAGCATATCAACTGAATTTATTCAACAGATCATCCCATGCACTGCTGTTGTCATCAACGGGAGAGGCCTCTTTCATTCCTTGCTCCGGATGACTGTCTATTATCCCATCAGGTGTGGGCGCATTCGTCTCATCGCGAACTTCTTTCTTGATCTTTTTGACCAACTCTGCCGAGGTGTCCTCTGTGCTTTTATCTGCATCCTCACTGCTCTTAGAGCGACTTTGAAATTCACTTGTTATTTCCGATGCTCTTTCTATAAACTTTTCAAGCATCTGCATATCATCGACCTGGATTATGGCTTCTTTTGTTCCAACAAACTCAGCAAGCACATCATAGCTTGACTCGTCTGCTATGGCAAAAGCAATTTTTATAGCACGCTCAAACCACCCATTATGCTTTAAGTGTGACAGAGGCTTTTCCCAGTTGTCATTCGGCTCTCCATCACTCATAAGCAATATAACCGGTGGATATGCGCCGGATGATGTGTCTAAAAAACCATTATCCCTGTGAAGCTTTTCCTCCAGAGCCTTGCATGCCGCTCCCAGATCGGTAACACCGCCCGCTTTCAGTTCGGTATGTGTATATTCACTCGGCGAAACCGGTGTAGGAGTAACCCAACGTGCTCCTGTTGAAAATTCAAGGATAGCAATATTTATTTCGGCATCCTCATTGTTGTCAGATATTTCAGACAACTTATTCATTACATTTTCAATTGCGGAATTGACCTTACCTATTCTGCTGTCGATCATCATGCTACCCGATGTGTCAACAACATAAAATAAGGTCATCTTTTTTCTTTTTTGTTTTACTAAATCATCATGCAGTGCCATTACAATACCTCCGATATTATATATTTTCTATTATACCCTCATTGCCGCCGATAGTTATTTTCAAACCGTTTATCGCCGGAACAAGCTCATTCTGTTTTACCTGGACCGCCTTGCCTGATGGTGTCAAAACATTCCATACAAATTCCGAAGTGTTTTTGATAGCTGTCATTTTCGCATTCTTAGGATTTGATATTACACAACCATATATCCCCATTAGGTTCTGTGTATCTCCTGTCTGTACTGCGCTTAATATGGCACCTGAATAGATCGGAACACTATATTTCTTAAACTTAAGGATGCTGCTGCATTCAATAACATTTCCGCAACTGCAGCACTTATTGGTTTTGCCAATATCGATAAAATTCTCCTCATGGCACTTTCCGCACAGTACAGTTTCCCCTCTTAGGCGAATGAATGCATCAAGCCATTTTTTCTCTATAGGTCTTTTTTCGGGAGGAGTATCCTTCGAAAATGTTATAGTAAACAATTCTCTTATATATTCCGGAAACATCGGCCACAGGCGGTATGCATTTCTCTGCATATTCGGGCTGGCCTCATTTCTCTTATCTTTCGGATCAAAAATAAAAACGGGGTCAGAGCCATAAAATCGTCTCTCAAATTCTGGTATCATGCATGGCGGTGTTGAATATTTCCCCTCAAGCGGATGCTCCATGAACAACATCCTGAACAGTATCACTGCTAAAGAAAACCTGTCCGAATATTTGTCGGGAGTCCCTCCGAGAACAACCTCAGGAGCCATGTATCTTTGCTTTCCGCTTATACCAAAGTTAATTCCTTGTCCGGCAACATTATCATTATCGCATATCAAGACACTTCCTGTCTTAGGATTTATAAAAAAACCACCGTTATTTAAATCCTGATAGCTGTAGCCATCATTATGAAGCATATAAAATCCCTGTATTATATTGATTGCCGCGTTGATCATGGTGATATTGGAAGTGAATCTAACTTTCAGCATAAGAAAATCTGTCAGTTCTTTATATTCGCCCGGACGTAAATCCATAATATAACCAAATGAGCCATTCGACTCTTCCGTCAGATCCTGCGGCCATAAGAATGCTTTATCCGGTGCTCCCTTTTGAATATTGTGTTTCAGATTTTCATAAAACTTTTTTCTGTTTGTCTGTTTCTCGCTCTTATCCATGCTTTTCAAATACGAAGCATGATACCATTTAAGCGCTTTTTCCTGTCCATTGTAGTTTACTCTGTAAACTGCTCCCTGACCACCGGAACCTAAAAGTTCTATGATCTTGACCGTCCCGCAGCTAATTGTGTTCAGCGTTAAGCCTTTGGGTAATTCCGCCATGTTATCCCTATCCTTTCATTATTTTATTTCTCAGAATTGTCCGCTGTCTGCTGTCAGTGTCTCTGCCAAAGTAATTTCGCTTCTGTTTCCGCACCATTCGCACTCAGCTGTACGTCCGTCTCCCGAATAGCAGGATATTTTGCCGCATCGGCCGCATACTATAAAGCCATAGCTGCCGCAATACGGGCATCCGGGATATTCGTCAACAGCATCAAAACTCCCCTCGATCTTTGTTTTGTCAAAACCCTCTTTGACTGCCGACTCTTCCTT
>CALXRY010000146.1 GCA_944390955.1 uncultured Clostridia bacterium
TTGCGGCCGTGAGGGGATCACCATAGATGATGTTGCCGGCTGGCTGGGGACCGTAAGCTACGAGGTAGCATGCGGTAGAGGAAAGCGTATCCCGAGGAGATATACACGTAATGGAAAGGCGGTGAAGGTCTTAAATTATCTGCTGTAGTTTTGAATTTAAGCGAAAGGGGTCTGGTTGCTTTGTCACACAAACTGAGCGCCGAGGAGCTCAAAGCTCTTGAAAACGGCTATAAGGATATGGGCGTGCTCAACAGCGGGCTTGCCGAGATGTGTATTGATGCGGACAATGAAGCTCTGCATATTTGTGAGGAATATCTGACAAGAGAGTGTGAATAAAAAGTGATAGTGAAAAGAGGAGATATATATTATGCCGACTTGAGCCCAGTGGTAGGGAGCGAGCAGGGCGGCATACGTCCTGTGCTGATAATTCAGAATGACGTGGGCAATAAATACAGTCCGACTGTTATAGCGGCCGCTATAACGAGTCAGATCAATAAGGCAAAGATGCCCACGCATATCGAACTGTCCGCCAGCGGGTACGGGCTTAATAAGGATTCTGTCATATTACTTGAGCAAATCAGAACGATAGACAAGAAACGGCTAAGAGAGAAAATAGGCCGCCTTGACGATACGCTTATGACAAGAGTGAACGACGCTCTGTCGATAAGCTTCGGCTTGAGCGGATTTTGATCGGTATGCGCATAGGTTACATACCGGTGTAATAAAAGTGATGTACAAAAAGATGCATGATAAAGTATCTTTTATTGCAGCGCATTATAGTTTTATAATATTTGATAAAGATCAAGGCCGGTCAAAACGGCTTTATAATGAGTGCAAAGGGCAGCCGAAAGTTCCGGCTGCCCTTTGCGTATTAAAAATAAATTTCATTTATTGAACTTCTTTTGGGGTATTTTTTGCTCTCTTTGTAAACACGATAAATCCCGCTATCCCGGCAATTATTCCTAATGCCGCAACGGCCTGCGATATTCCGAGGACACCGGGTATCAGGTACAGGATATATTCGGTATTGCGCATACCCTCGAGGAACAGCCGCCCGAGCGAGTACCAGAATACATAAAAGCAGAACACCTGCCCATTGGCCGTCTTTTTGTCGCGGAATATTATAAGCAGTATAAACCCGAGGATATTCCACAGCGATTCGTAAAGGAATACGGGATGCACTGCGGGAGCGCCGTTTATGCTCATGCCCCACGGAAGGTCAGTTTCAAGACCGTAGACCTCAGCATTCACAAAATTTCCGAAGCGTCCTATGGCCTGCCCGATAAACAGCCCCGGACAGCATACGTCGGCTGCATTAAGGAAGTTTATCTTTTTGACCTTGCAGTAGACGGCTGTGGAAATGACCGCGCCTATGATGCCTCCATAGATCGCCAGCCCGCCGTTCCATGTCTTGAAAATATCCCAGAAGCTGTCGAACTCGTCGAGCGCAAACAGCACATAATAGATCCTTGCGCATATTATTCCCACGATAAAGCCGAACAGCGCAATATCCCATACGGCGTCCTTTTTCAGACCGCGCTTTTCTGCGGTAAAATATACAAACAGTCCGCCCGCAAAAAAACCTGCAAGGATGATAAGCGCGTACCAGTAAATATCCTTGCTGCCGATCGAAAAGGCAACGGGGTCTATGTTAAGTATAATATTCAGTTTTGGAAATGAAATTATATTCATGTTCATGCCGCTCCTTCATATTTAGATTTTTAAATGCCCTTCATCGTGAGCGATATCCTCTTTTTGCTGACGTCCACATCAAGCACGCGCACCGTTATCTGGTCGCCGACGGAAAGCACATCTGTTGGGTGCTTTATGTACCTGTCGCATATCTGCGATATATGAACAAGCCCGTCCTGATGAACGCCTATATCGACAAACGCTCCGAAATCTATTACGTTCCTGACCGTCCCCTTGAGCGTCATACCCGGCTTCAGGTCCTCCATCGAAAGTACGTCCGTTCTGAGCACCGGCTGCGGAAGCTCCTCTCGCGGGTCGCGCCCTCGCTTCAGAAGGCTGTCCGCTATATCAACTATCGTGATCCCGCCGACTCCAAGCTTATCCGAAAGCTCCCTTACGCTCATGTCCTTTAGCCTTGTTTTTATATCGCTTACTGCGCCGTCGGCAACATCGTCCTTTGTATATCCGAGTATCTTTAAGAGCTCTTCCGTTGCCTTATAGCTTTCTGGGTGCACCGAGGTGTTGTCGAGTACGTTGTCTCCGTCGGGTATTCGCAGGAAGCCCGCGCACTGCTCAAACGCCTTTGCGCCAAGCTTCGGTACTTTTAACAGCTCGCGGCGTGTTTTGAATTTACCGTTTGCCTCACGGTAGGCGGTTATATTTTTGGCGACCGTTTTATTTATTCCGGCAACGTATGAGAGCAGCGAAGGTGATGCAGTGTTAAGGTCCACGCCGACGCTGTTCACGCAGCTTTCGACAACGCCGCCGAGGGCCTCGCCGAGTCTTTTTTGATTCATGTCGTGCTGGTACTGACCAACGCCTATCGATTTCGGGTCTATCTTTACAAGCTCCGCAAGCGGGTCTTGAAGCCTTCTTGCTATAGAAACTGCGCTTCTAAGAGCCACATCATATTGCGGGAATTCCTCCGCGGCAAGCTTTGATGCGCTGTAGACCGATGCGCCGGCTTCGTTTGTCATGACGTAATAGACCTTTTCGTCAAGCTCTCCTATGAGCTCGGCAACGAATATCTCGCTTTCCTTTGACGCCGTTCCGTTGCCTATCGAAATGACCTCGACATGATTTCTCTTTATCATATCATTAAGTATTTTCTTTGCTTTTTCCTTATCATGGTTCGGAAGTGTACAGTAAATGATCCCTGTATCAAGGACCTTTCCAGTTTCGTCCACTACGGCAATCTTGCAGCCTGTTCTGTAGCCCGGGTCGAGCCCGAGAACGATGCGCCCTTTTATGGGCGGCTGGAGCAGCAACCCAGAAAGATTCTTTCCGAATATTTTTATTGAAGCTTCCTGAGCACTTTCGGTCAGAGAATTCCGTATTTCCGTTTCTATTGACGGTGCGATGAGCCGCTTGTAGGAGTCCTCAGCGGCAAGCTTTATATATTCGGCCGCGGGGGATGGCTTTTTTGAAACGAGCTTCCTGCAAAGATATTTTATTATCTGTTCCGGATCAACATCAAGCTTTACCGAAAGATACCCTTCCTTTTCGCCGCGGTTCACTGCAAGCAGGCGATGGGGAGGTATCTTCGATACAGGCTCGGCATAGTCGTAATACTGGCTGTAAACGCTGTCCTCGTCCTTTGCTGCCTTTGTTTCTACCATGCCATTTTCAAAGGTCATACTTCTGATCTTTCCCCTGAATTCCGCGCTGTCACTTATATTTTCGGCTATTATATCCATAGCCCCGTGTATCGCCTCGTCCGCATCTGCCGCTCCGCCTTCCGGATTTATATATTCCTCGGCGGTTTTTGATATATCCGTGCCGTTCTGCGCCATGATAAGCTCCGCAAGCGGTTCGAGGCCTTTTTCCTTTGCAATGGTGGCGCGCGTCCTGCGCTTCGGCCTGTAGGGACGGTATATGTCTTCAAGCTCGGACAGCGTTATCGCGGCTGAAACTAACTTGGAAATTTCGTCTGTTAGCTTATCCTGCTCGTCGATAAGGCGTATGATCTCCTCCTTGCGTGATTCGAGCGAGCGCAGATAATTGAGCCGGTCAAAAAGTTCCCTTAATATGTCATCGCTCAAAGAGCCTGTGCGCTCCTTTCTGTATCTGGCAATAAACGGAATGGTATTTCCTTCGTCTATGAGCTCAATCGCGTTTTCTGCCTGCCATCCTGCGATGGAAAGCTCCTTCGCAAGCTGGGCAGATATTTTATTCTGTGGCTCCATATGTACAATCCTCCCAAAAAGCGTGTAACAAAAAAATAAATTTTGTAATACAGCGGTAAATAAATTTTAAAAAAAGTATTCACAAATTAAAGAAAATGTGATACAATATCATGGTACACAAGATATAGTGTCTGCAATTATAAAAAGCACAAGAAATTACTATAAAAATACACCCTGATAAAAGAGATTATAACCTATTTCGGGGGAATTTACAAGACCCAATCTTAAATTTTGCGATGAGGGTTTGGTTTTTTGTACCCGAAACGAATTTTATGAAAGAAAAAGCTTGCCTTTTTTATGTAAACGGAGTAAAATAAAAGTATGGCTTTGTATGCCTGCCCGGACCGTGTCGGGACTTGACCTAGGATAAGGCATACGGGTGTGTAAGCTTCGATCGGAATGTGGAGGTGGATGACTGTGGATAACGGAAAAACCATGGAATTCAGTCATATTTCGGTATTGTTTGAGGAAAGCATAAAGGCGCTCGGCATAAAGGAAAACACTGTGTACGCCGACGGAACCCTCGGCGGCGGAGGCCACTCGGAGGGAATACTCAGACAGAACTCTTCGTGCCGCCTTATCGGTATAGACCGTGACAGTGATGCGATAGCTGCGGCGTCAGAGCGGCTCAAGCCCTTCGGCAGTAGATTTACCGCTGTAAAAGCCAACTTTTGCGAGATAAAAGGTATATTAGATAAACTTGGAATAGATGGGCTGGACGGAGCCATACTCGATCTTGGTGTGAGTTCGTATCAGCTCGACAATGCGGAGCGTGGTTTTTCGTATATGAAGGACGCGCCATTGGACATGCGCATGGACAGGCAGGCGGAGCTGAGCGCATACGACGTGATAAACTCGTATCCTGCCGAAAGGCTTGCACGTGTGTTTTTTGAATACGGCGAGGAGAAATGGTCAAAGCGCATAGCGGAATTTATTGAGGAACGCCGCAGAACAGCGCCTATAAAAACAACTGGTGAGCTGGTTGACATAATCAAGGCGGCAATACCGAAAAAGGCGAGGCTTGAGGGCGGACATCCCGCCAAGCGCGTTTTTCAGGCGGTGAGGATCGAGGTGAACGGCGAGCTGCGCATACTTGAGCAGGCCGTGAGGGATTTTGTGTCATGCCTGAAGCCCGGAGGAAGGCTTGCCGTGATAACATTCCATTCGCTTGAGGACAGGATAGTCAAAAAGACATTTGCGGAGCTTGCAAAGGGATGCATATGTCCAAAGGACTTTCCCGTATGCGTATGTGGAAGGAAGCCGTCGGTCAGGATAATTTCAAGAAAGCCGGTGCTTCCGTCGGAGCAGGAGGAACAGGAAAACCCCCGTTCAAAGAGCGCCAAGCTGCGCGTTGTCGAAAAATTGTAAGATTGATCAGGCATTAGATAGAGTTAGGAGTTAAATGTGGAATATGGAAATTTAGCGTATGACGAGGAATACGACGCCCCGCCGCGCAGAAAAAAGCCACAAAAGCAGCATAAATCCGCACCTGTCAGACGTCCGAGGAATGACAGGCTGAGATATATAAGATACATATGCGCCATAATCGTGATGGCGCTTTCGGCAGGCTTTATGATCTCAACGTTCGTTACGGTCCACGAAACGAGGGACTCCGTTGCGGCACTTGAGGAAGAGCTTGCGGAAATGGAAGCAATAACGAGTCAGAAGGCATTTGACCTTGACCACAGTGTCGATCTGGCAACGATTGAGGAAGAAGCTACATCGAGACTCGGCATGCAGCGGCCGGAAAAATACCAGACGATATATGTAAATGTAAATATGGATGACATGACCGAGAAAACGGCAAATGAGGTAGAAAACGCCGGTGGGAAAATTATAGGAGCGTTTAAGAGCGTTATTGGTAATATAGTTGAATTTTTCAGCATAAAATAGTACAGCGCACAGGAAGCTGCGTAGTAGCATTATAGGGCGGTTTATCCGCAATGATTGGAAGGGAGCATAAATGGCAGCGCCATCGCTTAACGGTATAAAAAAACGGATTCTCCCGATGGTCATAATAGTTTTGATATGTATGGCCGCACTGGTAGCCAGACTCGCCTATTGGCAGATCATCAGGGGAGAGGAGCTGTCCGCCAGAGCAAAAAGCCAGCAGACAGGCTCGAGCACAATAACCGCCTCGCGCGGGAAGATATATGACAGGAACGGCAAGGCTCTCGCGGAGAGTGTTTCCGCAAATACACTCGTATGTAATCCAAAGGATGTAAGGGATAAAGGCAATGCTGAAACGATCGCAAGAGAGCTTTCGGGTATTCTTGACATCGAATATCAGACATTGCTTGACGATCTTAATAAAGACAACCGCTATCAGGTGATAAAAAAACGTATTTCTGTTGAGGAGACCGAAGCGGTAACACAGCTTATGGATGCGGAAGCAAATGCGGAAATGGCCGAGGCTTTTTCGGGAGTTTATTTTGAGGATGACTCAAAAAGATATTATCCGTTCAGCATAGCACCCCATATCCTTGGGTTTACCGGATATGACAATAACGGCCTCCAAGGGATAGAGCTGACGTTTGACGACGAGCTTTCTGGAAAGGCGGGGAGTATTGAGCAGAATCAGACGGCATCCGGAACGACTCTCGAGGAGCAGCAGGAGGAATATCTTACGGCTCAGCAGCAGGGTGCGGATGTGGTGCTCACCATAGACGAGACAATACAGCATTTCCTTGAAAAGCACCTTGAGGAGGCAGTCGAGGAGGATAAGCTGAAATACGGAGCTGCGGGGATCATAATGAATCCTAAGACGGGAGAGATCCTTGCGATGTCCACAAAGCCCGATTTTGACGCGAATAATCCGTATGATATAACGGCATTCAACGAATACGCGATGCAGTATGATTATGAGGAGGACGAGGCGGCCAACGACCCGGAAGCGTCGCCGGAGCCGACCGAGGATCCGAACAATCTGAGTGACGAACGTATTGCAGCGCTCAGAAACAGAATGTGGAGAAACAAGGCGATCTCCGACTCGTATGAGCCTGGCTCGACCTTCAAGATAATAACCGCGGCGGCGGCTCTTGAGGAGCATGTCGTCGATCTTGATTCGGAATTTTACTGCCCTGGCTTCAGGGTGGTTGCCGACAGGCAGATAGGTTGCTCAAATACGAACGGACACGGCGCTGAGACGTTTGTGGAGGGAGTTAAAAATTCCTGCAACCCTGTGTTTATGGACATCGGCGCGCGGCTCGGAGCGGAAAAGTTCATGGAATATTTTACTGCGTTCGGACTGACGGAAAAAACGGGGATAGAGCTTGTCGGCGAAAGCTCAAGTATATATTACCAGAACGGGATGAACGAGGTCGACCTTGCTACAAGCTCATTCGGTCAGGGCTTTCAGGTAACGCCGATACAGCTTATAACGGCAATATCAGCTGTTATAAACGGCGGCCAGAGAATGCAGCCGCAGATCGTTAAGGAGATCAGAGATGAAAACGGAATAATAAAAAGCTATGACACGGAGGTTGTGAACCGCGTCATTTCCGAGGAAACGTCGGAAAAGATGCGCGATATACTGGAGCAGGTGGTCTCGGATTCGGGAGCGACCGGTAAAAATGCCTACGTGAAGGGCTGCCGCATAGGTGGAAAAACAGGAACGTCGGAGAAAAACCCAAGAGGCTCCGATAAGCGTATAGCCTCGTTTGTGGGCTTTGCTCCGGCAAACGACCCTGAGATTATATGCCTCATAGTTCTTGATGAGCCTCAGGTCGATAACCGCTACGGCGGCACGATAGCCGCACCGCTGGCGGGCGAGATAATCGAGGATGTGCTCAATTATCTCGGAGTTGATAAGCAGTACAGTGAGGACGAGGAGCCGATAGTAAAGGCAGAGGTCCCGAATGTAAATGAAACGGCTCTTGCCGATGCCGAGACGATGCTTGAGGAGGCAGGTCTCAATTACGTGATAAGGGGCGAAGGCGACAGGATTGTTGATCAGCTACCGAGTGCGGGAACGATGCTCAATGAGGATTCACTTGTAATACTATATACGGAGCGTCAGACGGAGGAGGAGCTCGTGACGGTTCCGGATCTGTCGGGAATGTCTGTCGGAGTGGCTGAATCAACTCTTAATTCACTGCATCTGAATTTTGAGGTCGTGGGCGCTGGCCACAGCGAAACATCGCTGGCATACGGAGTCAGCCAAAGCGTCGAGGCAGGCGAGGAGGTTCCGCCGGGAACGGTCATCGGCGTAGAATTCAGACAGACAGCTATCGATTAAAAACTTAAAGCAGGTGGGGGTATTTACAATGAAAGCTGACATACTTTTCGGTAAGGCTTGGCTTGATAAATTTGATAATACAGAAATAACGGGTATTGCGTACGATTCGCGCAACGTTATTGAAGGCAATGTGTTTGTATGCATAAAGGGGTTTGAGACCGACGGTCATAAATTTGCCAAAATGGCCGAAAAAAATGGGGCGGCAGTTATAGTTGCCGAGGATAAAATAGACGTAAACGTTCCGGTGTGGTATGTTGAAAATTCAAGAAAAGCGATCGCCGATCTTGCATGCACCTTTTACGGGCATCCGTCGGAAAAATTCAAGCTTATAGGCGTTACGGGTACAAACGGAAAAACAACGACGACGTATCTCATTCGCAGTATCCTTGAGGAAGCGGGTATGTGCGTCGGCATCATCGGTACCAATCAAAATATAATAGGCGACAAGGTGCTCGTTACTCAGAGCACGACGCCTACTACGCCGAACGCTCTCGAGCTGCAGCAGCTTTTTAACGAGATGGCAGAAAGCAGCGCTGACTGCGTTGTCATGGAGGTATCGAGCCATGCGCTTGAGCTTGAACGCGTGCGCGGCTGCCATTTTGACGTAGGCGTGTTTACGAATCTTACGCAGGATCACCTTGACTTCCATAAGACTATGGAAAATTATATGAAGGCAAAGGCAAAGCTGTTTGATATAAGCGATAAGGGTGTTATAAATACCGATGACAAAAGCGGAAGGAAGATAGCCGCAGAAAAGGACTGTGATATATTAAAGGTCGGTCTGAATCCCGACTGCGACTTTTGGGCCGAAAATATTAAAATCACCGCACGCGGCGATGAGTTCGATGTGAATTATCAGGGCCAGAAGCATCATATGACGATAGGCATACCGGGGAAATTCAGCGTATATAACGCTATATGCGCAGCAGGCGCGGCTCTTCAGCTCGGAGTGAGCATCGAGGACGTAAAACGCGGTCTTGAGCATGCAAAGGGTGTAATAGGAAGAGTAGAGGTAGTGCCTACCGATACCGATTATACAGTAATAATAGATTATGCCCATACACCCGACGGTCTTGAAAACATAATAAAGGCCGTGAAGGAATTTGCCGAGGGCGAAGTTATAACGCTGTTCGGCTGCGGCGGGGACAGAGACAATACAAAGCGCGCCGTAATGGGCGAGATCGCCGGCAGGTATTCGGATTTCAGTATAATCACCTCGGATAATCCGAGGACGGAGGATCCGCAGGCGATAGTCGACCAGATAGTCGAGGGTATGAAGAGGACAGATGGGAAGTATACCGTTATAGTCGACCGCCGTGAGGCGATAGGCTGGGCTCTTGACCATGCAAAAAAGGACGATGTTATAATCCTTGCCGGCAAGGGTCAAGAAACATATCAGATAATAGGCAAGGAAAAGGTGGACTTCGACGAGAGGATCGAGGTTTGGAAGTATTTGGACAAAAAGCAGTAATATAAGCGGCTTGTGCCGTACCAAGGGGTTTGGGGAACTCCGTATCCCTGAACCCTTTAATATTGCCGGAACCGCGGCAGACAGGAATATTACAATGAAAGGATAAATATAATATGCAGAAGCTGACGATACAGGATATACTTGATGCAACGGGGGGTATGCTGCTAAGCGGCAGCCCCGAAACGGAGATAACCTCCGTTGTGACAAATTCGGGAGCCGCGGAGGAGGGAGCGCTGTTTGTTCCTATTATAGGCGAAAAATTTGACGCGCACGAATTTATAAAGGCTGCGTTCGACATGGGAGCGGCAGCTGCGCTGACGCAGAAGGAAACGGAACTTTTGATAGACAAGACGATAATACGTGTTGAGGATACACGCAGAGCGTTTGGCGATATTGCGGCGTATTACAAAGCAAAGTACAGGATACCGACCGTTGCCGTTACTGGGAGCGTCGGAAAAACGACGACAAAGGATATGCTGGCGGCGGCTCTCGGACAAAAATACAATACATTAAAAACGCCGAATAACTTCAATAATGATATAGGTGTCCCCATAACCGTGCTTATGCAGGAAAAGGAGCATGAGGCGGCCGTCGTAGAGGTCGGCATGAATCATTTCGGGGAGATAGAGAGGCTTGTTGAGATAATCCGTCCCGATGCTGCGGTCATCACGAATATCGGAATGTCGCATATCGAGAACCTAGGCTCAAGAGAGGGGATATTAAAGGCAAAGCTTGAGGTCACCTCGTATTTTGATGAGAACAATACGCTTATAATAAACGGCGACGACGAATATCTTTCGACTGTTAAGAATACGGGGAAATATAAAATAATACGCTACGGCATGAAAGACCCTTCAAATGACGTGACTGCGAAGGATATTGTTAATAAAGGTCTTGACGGTATTGAATTTACTGTCTGTGCAGACGGAAAAGAATATCCCGCTTCCGTAAAGCTGCCGGGGCAGCATAACGTATATAACGCACTTGCGGCGATATGCGCAGGACTTGTATTCGGAGTGAGTCCCGAGGAGAGCATAAAGGGTATAGCGAACTGTGAATATACCTCGCAGCGCCTTGAGATAGAGCATCATAAGGGAATAGAGATAATAAACGACTGCTATAACGCGTCTCCTGATTCTATCAGGGCTGCGCTGTCAATAATGCCGTATTCTCTTAAGAAGCGCAGGGTGGCGATACTCGGCGACATGCAGGAGATGGGAGAATTTGCGCCGGAGGCTCACTACAGGCTAGGTGCGGAGATCATAAAGAATAATGTGGATATGCTAATAACGGCAGGAGAAAACGCGCGCATGATCGCAAAGGGTGCGGCAGACAAGGGTTTTACGAATTATAAATGCTTTGACAAAACTCTCGAAGCTGCAAATTACGCAAAAGAAGCCGTAAAGGACGGAGACTGTGTGCTGGTGAAGGCGTCGCACGGAATGCGCTTTGAGGAGATCGTTGCGGCAATAAATGAGATTTAAGGAGAATTTCGATGAACTGGTTAATGATTTTAAAGGACTTTTCACTGCTCAATATATTCCCGCTGCTTGTCGGCTTTGCGGTGACGGCCGTGCTCGGACCGTTTTTCATACCGTGGCTGCACAAGCTGAAATTCGGTCAGGAGATTAGGGAGGAAGGCCCAAAATGGCATCAAAAAAAATCGGGAACTCCTACGATGGGCGGAATAATGTTCATAGCCGGCATAGGTGCAGCCGTGATCGCTACCGTGATACTGACGGCCGTAAAGGGAAACCTCGATTCCGACTTTATAAAGACCTGCCTTCTGCCGTATCTCATAGCTCTCGGCTTTGGGATAATAGGCTTTGTCGATGATTATATCAAGGTTGTAAAGAAAAGAAATCTCGGGCTGACCGCTATCCAGAAATTCCTGATGCAGCTGGGGCTTGCGGTAGTTTATGTAGGAGCGCTGTATCTGCTCGGAGCGCTCGAGACAGATATATATATACCGTTTGTAAGGGGCGCGTTCACGTTGCCTGTATGGCTCTACATACCGTTTGTGCTGTTTGTGATAGTCGGTGTGGTAAACGCCGTAAACCTGACGGACGGACTTGACGGACTTGCGGCGACAGTGACGGCAGTTGTTGCCCTGTTTATGTCACTCACGGCATATATCATATTCGGCTCGCAGGGGCTTTCGGTATTTTCTATAGCCATTCTCGGCGGCATGATAGGTTTCCTGATATTCAACAGATATCCGGCAAAGGTATTCATGGGTGATACCGGCTCGCTGTTTCTCGGAGCGTCTGTTGCGATCATGGCGATAGATCTTAAGATCGAGATATATCTTATACTTGTAGGATTTATATATTTTGCGGAAACGTTTTCCGTTATTATACAGACGACATATTTTAAATATACAAAAAAGAAATACGGCGAGGGACGACGCGTATTCAAGATGACGCCGATACATCATCACTTTGAGATGTGCGGCTGGAATGAGAAAAAAATAGTCAGGATATTCTCGCTTATAACAGCTGCGCTCTGCGTAGTATCGTGGTTCGGGATGACGGTATAAGCTTGATGATATAAATAGAATTAAGGAGAGGCTTTGGATAATGGCTTTGAAAAGCACTGTAGCTCACAACTCCGGAAAAAATGCGGCTCAAAGCTGCAATAAAACAAAAAAGATACATGCCTGGAACCTAAAGCAGGCGGGAGAGATAGATTATACGTTCCTTGTTATAGTCATCTGCGTCGTTGCGGTAGGGCTCGTTGTGCTGCTGTCGGCATCTGCACCGGACAGCAAGGAAATACACGGAAGCTCGTATTACTTCTTCGGAAGGCAGCTTCTGTGCGCTGTGATAGGCTTTGTGGGCATGTGGTTTATCTCAAGGATAAACTATAATTCTTATAAGGAGCTTCTGCCCAAGATGATGGCGATATGCATGATACTGCTTGTGCTTGTGTTGATACCGGGTCTCGGACGAAGGATAAACGGTTCAAGGCGCTGGCTCAATACGCCTATAGTGCCTATACAGCCGTCCGAATTTGTCAAGCCGGTAATAGCGATGTATTTTGCATATATGATAGAAAAGGGCAGGACTGATCTCAAAACGATAAGCGGAAACGCTCCGTATATAGGGATACTTCTTATAGTCGTTGCACTGATGCTGTGTGAAACTCACCTGAGCGGCGCCATAGTAATAGCCGGCATAGCCATAACGGTCATGATAGCCGGAGGAACGCCAGTAAAGCCGATCATAATAGGAGCGGTGATAATCCTTCCGATAGGTCTGATCGCCATACGCCTGTTTAGTGAGGTAAGATGGGAACGAATAATCAGCTTCCTGAATCCGTTTGAGGATATGCAGGATACAGGCTATCAGGTGGCGCAGGGAATATATGCGATCGGCTCAGGAAAACTTTTCGGCCTCGGTCTTGGTCAGAGTGTGCAGAAGTATTCGTATCTTCCCGAGCCATATAATGATTTTATATTTGCGATAATCTGTGAGGAGATGGGATTTTTCGGTGCGGTTGCAGTTATGGCTTTGTTCGCTGCTCTGATACTGAGAGGCATAAGGATCGCGATAAATGCGCCGGATATATACGGAACGCTCACGGCGACGGGAATAGTTGCCCAGCTGGCGATACAAACGCTTCTGAATATTGCTGTGGCGACCTCAAGCGTGCCAAACACCGGAGTGGCTCTGCCGTTTTTCAGTTACGGCGGAACATCGATAATGACGCTTTTGTTTGAAATGGGAGTACTGCTCAATATTTCGCGGTATTCGCATAAAAAGTAAGAAAGGAACACAGACGCTTATGAGAGTGATATTTGCAGGCGGAGGGACAGGCGGACACATTAATCCGGCGATCTCGATAGCCGATTATGTAAAAGCAAGGGACAAAAGCTTTGAGGCTGTGTTTATCGGAA
This sequence comes from uncultured Clostridia bacterium, assembly GCA_944390955.1. Classification (GTDB taxonomy): domain Bacteria; phylum Bacillota; class Clostridia; order UBA1381; family UBA1381; genus Ornithomonoglobus_A. The sequence goes on from CALXRY010000146.1 coordinate 13,485, forward strand.
CGAAAAACGGGCTTGAGACGAAGCTTGTACCGAAGGCCGGTTACAGACTTGAGTTTATCGACATAGAGGGCTTCAGCCGCAAGAATATGCTCAAGAACGTAAAGATAGCGGCAAAGCTCGTATCGGCGCGCTCAAGAGTGAAAAGATTGATAAAGGACTTTAAGCCCGACTGTATAGTATGCACGGGAGGTTATGTCAGCGGTCCAGTTAC
>CALXRY010000147.1 GCA_944390955.1 uncultured Clostridia bacterium
TATGCCGCTTATGCGTTTCTTGATATTGTCGGCTGTATATGCTCTGCCGATGGTATCGGTCTTTGTAAAGCGTTTATTACCGTTTTCACGGAACCACAAATATTCATTTTGACGGTCAATAAAATTATTTGCTCTCATGCGTCTTATAAAGTCCTCGTAATCTGTGGCATATAGGATACATTCATCTATCGTTTTTTTGATCCTGTATTTGTTAGATACGTATGTTTTCTTCCGTTCATATTTTCTTTTAACGCTGCTCGGCTCAACGATATTCAAGCCATACTCACCGCAGATCTCATCGCTGAGTTCTCTCAGCCGGTAATAAGACCGCTTGTCGGATTTATATCTCCTGTGATCTTTAAAGCTGACTGCATTATAGATGATATGCGTGTGGATATGTGCTTTGTCGGTATGAGTTGCAAGCACGTATTCATATTTCCCTTGCAGAACCTTGTCTGCCCATTCTCTTGCGATGAGGTGCGCCCTTTCGGGTGTGACCTCATCAGGTGAGAATGACTGTATCATATGATACGCTTGATTTTGCCCGCCGGAGCGGGCATTCTGCGCGGTCAGTTCAAATTCAAGTTCTGCTGTTTCTTTTGCACAGCTAAAGCTGTAGATCAAGTTATCGTTCGTTTTATTATCGTCGCATATGTAGTTTATTGCTTTGCCAACTGTATGTTTGATAGGGTGTATCTTAGTAATTGCCATATATCATCCACCTTTGATCTTATTGCTTCAACATCTCCTTTCGCTATTCCGTAAGTGTTTGCATTGCGGACGATTTGATTTATATTCTTTCCGATAAGGTTCATTTCCTTAACGGCCTGTTTTATGTCTGTGGTATCGACATTAACGATAAAGCCGTCTATAGCCATTTTCCGCAGATATGCGCCTCTATTTGTCACATTGGCTTTGCGGGCACGCTTATTTATTTGGTTCAGTTCCTTTTCATTAACGTAGAATTTTATCTGTATATCACGCTTGCGTTTGTTCAAATATCGCTCACCTCCTTCCTCGCCAAAGAGAAACTTTTTATCCAAAATTCCTAAAGGAATTTTAACACCTTTTGTACTTTGAGTACCAAAAGGTTATGCTTGCTAAAAAAGTTTCTATTAAAATCAGTATATTAAATACATCTATTATTTAAAATAAAGTGTATTTATAATACGTATATATTATAACTCATATAAAATATAATGTCAATACTTTTTTATAAAAACTTAAATATGTACTTGAATTTCATCTTTGTTTATGATACAATCTATTTGAGGTGAACTTGAAATGAGAAAAATCGATGAAAATACTATCGGCTACAGAATACGAACGCTGCGGAAACAAAAAGGCTATAATCAGCAGCAACTGGCGGATATTCTCAATAAATCGCTGCGCACAATACAGAAATACGAGACCGGGGAGATAGAGATCTCGCTCAGCATGATAAATGAGCTTGCAAAGGTCTTGGGGACAACATCGACATATTTGCTTGGCTATGACATAAAGACAGAGCCAAACGGATTAAACTGTATGGCTGATGTGATGGGCTTTCTGTTTGAGTTAGAAAAGGCAACGGACTTGAAATTTGACATTGAGGTGAATCGCCCACCGAGAAATGCGGAGTGGGAATGCTCAATAAAATTCGGCGGCAAGTCTGCCGATCTGAACGCCGATATGTGCCTGTTCCTTGAAGATTGGGCGGATATGTTGGAAGATCTGAGATCAGGGACGATGTCAAAAGAAAAGTATGCGAAATGGCAGAATCAGACGCTTGCATATTATTCGGGAGTTGCCGTTGGGCAGACAAACACAGAGGATAGCGCGATAAAGGTTAAGGTCCCGCCGGAGGATATGCTGAATTGAAAGGAGATTTAGCTGATATGAAGCTGAAATATAAAAATATTATTCTTCGTGATATGGAAGAAAAGGATTTGGATGATTATATCCGATGGAATACAACTGAAACTGAGTGGCAGAATTGGGATGCACCATGGGAAGTCGATAAATGTACTCCATTTACAGAGCAGGTTGCCTTTGCAAAGAGACTTGTAAACAACTATCTCGTACCAGATAATCCTGATAATGTACGCAAGCGATTTGAGATCTGTACTGAGGATGGAACGCACATAGGCTGGATAAACAGGTATTGTATTGATGAAAATTATTCATGGTCTCGTGCAGGGAATAATACAGCAATCGGAATTGACATTCCGTCACCGAACTTTCGAGGTCATGGTTGCGGCGAGAATGCTATAAGATGCTTTATGCAATATCTTTTTGATAATGGATTTGATACTTTATATACGCAAACATGGTCAGGAAATGACCGGATGATCCATCTTGCCAAAAAGCTTGGCTTTAGAGAGTACGACAGGAAAATTAATACAAGACTCGTTAATGGGAAAAAATATGACGCAGTTACGTTTAAAATAGAAAAATAATACAAAACAATAGTTATACTCTACTTCTCAACTATTCAGTTAGTTCAGCTATCCGAACGGTATGTACACATTATCTAAATTTTGTGATATAATAGAAGTAAGACAAGCGAGGTGATGATAGTGAAACTCAATATCGGCTCAAATATAAAGGAATTGCGCAAGCGAAATAACATTACACAGGAGCGTCTTGCGGAATATCTCGGTGTTACGTATCAAACCGTTTCAAAATGGGAGAACGGGACCTCACTGCCGAGCATTTCGCTGCTTCCGTCCATTGCGAATGTTTTTAATGTAAGCATTGATGAATTATACGACATTGACAAGCATACACGTGATGAAAAAATTGCTGCCTATGAAGCGGAATATAATGTTCTCTGCAGCAAAGGCGATAATCAAGGGCGTGTAGAGCTTATGAGGCGCGCGCTTGAGGAATATCCGAGAAACTACGAATTTATGAATTATCTTGCGCGTTCATTGTATCGCTGCTATAACATTGACCTGCATTCCACAGAGATCATTATGCTGTGCGATAGGATATTGGAAGAATGTAAAACGGACAGTATTCGTTTTTCGGCATTGCAGACTATAGCGCGGACATATAACGACATAGGGCAGTATAAGACGGCATTGCAGTACGCTTATGAGATGCCGTCTATCACCTCGTCCAGAGAATTTTTTCTGAGCGAGATCCTTACCGGAGAAGAGCGGACGGAACAGTTACAGAAAAATATATTTTTCTTAGCTTATAATGCCGGGAAAATGATAACGTATCTTGCAAGTGACAGCCGCGGTATCGGAAAACAATTGTCGTATGAAGATAAAATACGCATGTATAAAGCCGCACATACAATATATGAGACCATTGCAGACGACGGCAGCTATCTTGTTTTGAACGGAAAATTTTATTGGCATTATCGGTGTATAGCAAAGAATTATTGTCTCATCGGTGATACCGATAAAGCAATGAAGAATCTTCTCATTGCGGAAAAAGCTGCCGCAGAGATAGATGATTTTATCAAAACGCATAAAGAGCAGCATTACACATCGTTGCTCATAAACAAGCTCAAGGCTGACCCGCAGGGCGTGCTGAAGCATTGGCAGGGCTCGCACTGTCATAAGCTGTATACGCAGCTCCAAGACGAGAGCTTTGATACGATGCGTGATATGCCGGAATTCAAAGAACTGGAGCAGAGACTAAAGGATGAGTGATAACATGGAACATATAAAAGTAATTGAGTTTCAAAAAGAATTTATAGACGCTGTGTTTGACATACAGCGCAAAGCGTACAAGCCGCTGTTCGATAAATATCATGATACAGATACGAGCCCATATCTTGAAAGCAAAGAAGAGGTTTTGGAGAAATACATGCGACCGGGAACAAGCGGCTATGTGTTTCTCGACAAAGAGATACCCGTGGGAGCTGTAAGGATAATTGCAAGAGGTGATGTCTGCAAAGTATCAGCTTTAGCAGTGTTGCCGGAATATCAAAACCGAGGTATCGCGCAAGCCGCTTTAAAAGAGATAGAACGCATGCACAGCGGCTGCAAATGTTGGATTTTAGACACTATTCTTGAGGAGAAAGGTAATTGCCATCTGTATGAAAAGCTGGGATATGTTAAAATCGGAGAACCGCAGGCTGTTAATGAGCATTTAACGCTGATAGATTACAAAAAGGAAACCTCAGGGACGAGTATTTGATTGCGTTTATTTTAGGGCAAATTTGTTATACAACTCTATAAAGAAAGGAAGAACGTCCAATGCCATCACTAAAAACTATAGACAACGGAAAAATATTTGATTGGGGCAGGGCTTCAAGTGATTATGCGAAGTATAGAGATATTTATCCCGATGAATTTTATAAAAGAATAATCGATTCGGGCTTATGTACAAAAGGGCAGAAAGTCCTTGATTTAGGAACGGGTACGGGCGTCCTGCCGAGAAATATGTATAAATACGGTGCAGATTTTACAGGAGCGGATATATCCGAAAATCAAATTGCTCAAGCGCGCCGCCTTTCAGAGGAAAGCGGAATGGATATAAAATACATAGTCGCTTCCGCAGAAACGATTGATTTTCCGGACGATACCTTTGATGTTGTGACGGCTTGTCAGTGCTTTATGTATTTTAACAAGGAGATCGCATTACCTAAAATACATAAAGCATTAAAACCGGACGGGCACTTTTGCATTTTGTTTATGTCGTGGATTCCTTTTGAGAGTGAAATCGCATTGAAAAGCGAGGAGCTTATATTGAAATATAATCCGGATTCGACCGGGGCTAATTACAGCCCTGACAGAGAAAGGGCAAACTGTATTCGTACTCCCGATTGGTGCGGCGGTATGTTTACGGCAGAAGTCCAGATGGGATATGACATCAACGTAATATTCACGCGCGAAAGCTGGAACGGAAGAATGAAAGCCTGCCGAGGTATTGGCGCGTCATCTCTGAGCACGGAAGAAATAGAAGCATGGGAAAAGGAGCATATGGCATATCTTGAAACGGTGCCGGAAAGCTTTGATATTCCGCATTATGTCACAATATTAAGTTTAAAGAAGATATAAGTTAAAAGAGGCTGATAAATATGATTTTCAGAGAATTTGACTGTGATGATATTTGTGGAATATGCGAACTGATAAACTGTGAATTAGGCTATAACGTAGCAGAGAATGATTTAGCTCTAAGAATCAAACAAATGCGGGATGATAAAAATTATTGTATTTTCGTAGCAGAAAACAACAATGAAGTCATTGCATTTATAGGGGTACACATAGGTCTTGCATTTGAATATTCGGGGAAAGTAGCGCGAATTATTGCATTGGCTGTGAAAAAGGAATATCAACGGCAAGGTATCGGTACAAAATTACTGCAAACGGTGGAGTCATATCTAAAAGAAAATCATGTGGAGCTGATCGCAGTAAACAGCGGTATTCGCAGAACTAAGGCGCACAGTTTTTATGAGAAACAAGGGTTCTATAAAAAGGGATACAGCTTTGCAAAAATAATATCACAAAAGGCAGGGGAATAAAATGATAAGAATGATTAAAAGAGATGAAATTGAGGAATGCGTAAAAGTAATCAGAAGCAGCTTTTCAACAGTTGCAAAGGAATTTAACATAACCGAACAAAA
>CALXRY010000148.1 GCA_944390955.1 uncultured Clostridia bacterium
AGGTTAATCAGTACACGTGCAAGCGGCTCGACCAGATAATCGTCGTATACGCCGAGCAGCTGCAGCGACGGCGTTCCCGGGTTTGTGAGCGGTCCGAGGATATTGAATACGGTGCGGAAGCCGAGCTCCTTCCTTATCGCGCCGACGTACTTCATCGAGGTGTGGTATTCCTGAGCAAAGAAGAAGCACATGCCGACGTCGTTCAGGAGCCTTATGCACATTTCGGGGCTTTGACGGATATTGACGCCGAGAGCCTCAAGGCAGTCAGCCGTTCCGCACTGCGAGGACGCGGCTCTGTTGCCGTGCTTTGCTACCTTCATACCTCCCGCCGCAGCGACAAGCGCAGCGGTGGTGGAAATATTAAAGCTGTGCGCTCCGTCACCGCCGGTGCCGACGATCTCGAATACCTCCATTCCCGTATCGACCCTTACGGCATGCTCGCGCATTGCCGCGGCACAGCCGGCTATCTCGTCGGTGGTTTCCGCTCTTGCGCTCTTTGTCGACAGTGCCGCAAGGAATGCCGCGTTCTGCGTCGGCGACGTTTCACCGCTCATTATCTCGTTCATCACAGTATACGCCTCATTATAGGTGAGGTCCTCCTTGTTTACTATCTTTTCAATTGCTTCCTTAATCATTGCTCACATCTCCGTTGATAAAATTTTTAAGTATCTGCTTTCCGTACGGCGTCATGATCGACTCCGGATGGAACTGGACGCCGTATATCGGGTATTCCCTATGGCTTACGGCCATTATCTCGCCATCGCCCGAGACAGCCGTTATCTCAAGGCAGTCGGGCATCGTATCCCTGTCGGCCGCAAGAGAATGATACCTCGCCGCCTTTATCGTTTCAGGACAGTCCCTGAATATCGGGCTTTTATTTTCTATCCTCACGTCCGACTGCTTGCCGTGCATGAGCCGCCCGGCATACGTTATTTTTGCGCCGTATGCCGCGCATATCGCCTGATGACCGAGGCATACGCCGAGCGTCGGTATCTCCCGTGATATCGTCCTTGCGGCCTCGATCAGCACTCCGGCGTTTTCCGGCCTTCCGGGCCCCGGTGAAAAAATTATCCTGTTGGGCTTCAGCGCCCTTATCTCCTCAACGGTCATTTCATCGTTGCGTATGACCCTTATATCGGGGTCTATCGCTCCCGCAAGCTGATAAAGATTATATGAAAAGCTGTCGTAGCTGTCTATCAAAAGTATCATGCTCCCGCCTCCTCTGCTGCCTTCAGCGCATTTATAACTGCCGCAGCCTTATTTATGCATTCCTGATATTCCTTCTCGGGAACGGAATCGTAAACTATACCGGCGCCGCTCCTTACAAACACCTTGCCGTTTTTCTTGTAGGCTATGCGTATCGCTATGCACGTATCGAGATTGCCGGTAAAATCTATATAGCCTATCGCCCCGCCGTAGATGCCGCGCTTGTTATTCTCAAGCTCCGCTATAAGATTACAGGCCCTTATCTTCGGAGCGCCGGAGAGTGTTCCCGCCGGGAGCACCGCACTGACGGCGTCGAGAGCATCGCAGCCGTCCTTTATCTCGCCGCGTATCGTTGAGCCGATGTGCATGACGTGCGAATACCGCTCTATCGAATGGTACTTTTCGACCTCGACCGTACCGAATTTGCTTATCTTTCCGAGGTCGTTCCTGCCGAGGTCGACGAGCATGTTATGCTCCGCAAGCTCCTTTTCATCCTCAAGCAGCTCCCTTTCAAGCTGCGCGTCCTCGGCTTCCGTTTTTCCTCTCGGCCTCGTTCCCGCAAGCGGAAAGGTGTGCAGCACGCCGTTCTCAAGCTTTACGAGAGTTTCCGGAGACGCCCCCGCGACCTCCACATCTGTGCCGGAGAAATAAAACATATACGGCGACGGGTTTATCGTCCTCAGCGTTCTGTAGGTATTTAACAGGCTCCCCTCAAACGGAGCGGAAAGGCGGTTCGAGAGAACGATCTGGAAAATATCACCCTCCTTTATATAATGCTTCGCCTTCTCCACCATCGAGCAGAATTCCTCTTTTGAAAACAGCGCCGTGACCTCGCCCTTCAGATGTCCGCCCGGCTCCTCCTTCTTCTTTCCGCAGGTCAGGAGCTCCTTTAATTTCACAAGCTCAAATATTGCTTTGTTGTAGCCGTATTCCGGCTCATCAAGGCTCATGTTCACGATAAGTATTATCTTCTGGCGGTAATTGTCGAACGCGATTACTTTATCGAAAAGCATCAGATCCACATCCTTGAAATTTTCCGTATCGTTTACGTCGCTCCGCACCGCGGGCTCGCTGTAGCCGAGGTAATCATACGAGAAATATCCCACAAGCCCGCCGGTGAAGGACGGAAGATAATCAAAGCGCGGGCTTTTGTATTCCGACAGTATCTCACGTATCTGCTTTGACGGATCGTCGGTCGTGATGCTCAGGCTGCCTATCTTCATCTTGCCGTCAGTGCATGTGATCTCAAGCTTAGGGTCAAAGCCCAAAAATGTATAGCGTCCCCATTTTTCATTGCCCGCGACGGATTCAAGTATATAGCAGTGGCGCGATACGTTTTTCAGTATTTTGAGCGCCTCTATCGGCGTGCAGATGTCGGAAAGTATCTCGCAGCTTACGGGCAGGATATCGTATTTACCCTCTGCGGCGATCTCCTTTACCTTTTCCGGATTTGGCAAACAGTTCATTTTACAGACCTCCCTAATAAAAAATCCCTTTGAGCTTCTGCCAAAGGAATTAAAAAACGCCCTTGACAGAAATAGATTATCTGTCAAGGACGAACATATACAAATATCCGCGGTGCCACCTTGATTCACAGCATGACCTGTGCGCTTAGCGGAGTACCTACATACCCCCGACTTCTTACGCGAGTCCTACGTCAGTGTATTTAACACTGCCCTTAGCAGCCCATATTACTCAGAGAGCCTTTGTGGAACTCACACCGTAATCCACTCGCTCGGAAAGACCGACTCTGCCTTTTTTCTGCCTCAACGGTTTATCAATATTAACTTGACTGTTATTATACTACCGCAATTTCGTTTTGTCAATAGTTTTTATAATATTTTTTTGACGGGCAAAAAATATCTGCGTATGTATTTCCGCTTTATTCGACAAGCTCGCCGTGGAGAGATCTGTAGAACGTATAGTCAACTGCGCCGTGTATGTTCTCCAATGCGCCCGGTACAAGCTCACAGACCATCAGACATTCGATCATCGGCAGCTGCATCGTATCGCCCTCCACGATACCGTAATCGGCCGCAGTAACAAAGCCGCGGGCATTGAAATTATCGGGATTCCCCTCGACAAGCACGGCCTTATAGCCCAGCTCCTTTGCCTTTGCAAGTCCGTATTCTATAATATCCTTTGAAATGTGCTGTCTCTGGAGCTCCGTTTTTACCGCAACTGGCGTCAATATGAGAAGCTCATCGTCATACCGTCCTTCGATATGGAACCGCGAGAACATAGCATAGCCTATGATCTCGCCGTTTTCGTCGACCGCCATAAACTCAAGCTCAGGCACATAATATTTCTTTGAGCGTATCTCCTTTACAACTCCCCGCATGATCTTTCCCTCATGGCGGTTGTAGAAATTCGTAAATACCTTCTCCACCAGATCAAGTGCCTTTTCCTTGTATTCCTCCGTTACCGGCTTTACCGTTCTTGTCATTTTGCTTCCTCCTTATTAAAGAATCGAAAGGCGTTTTCCGCACCATTCAAGCATCGCCTCAAACGCCGCATCAAAATCAATATCGTTTTTTAATGACAGTGTCATTTCAAGGATATATTTATCCTCTCCTTGTAAATGCTCAAGCAGCTCCTTCTTTGTCATTGCAAAAATACCGCTCTCCAGATAATAAAGGTCCTGCATTATGAAAAATACAGACTTGCATGTCATCGGGAATTGCCTGATATTCTTTTCTATGTCTGCATGAACATATCTGTGGCAGAGCTCATGATAAAGATTATTCAGGCTCAGCTTCACATAATTTCTTTCATCATCACGGGTATATTCCGGTACAAGCTCCGCAAGCACGCCGTAATAATCCTTGGTCGTGTGCAAAAGATGGCATATCTCAAGCGGATTCCAATTCAGAAGCTCCCTTCTTCCGCATATAAAGCCGCAGGATCTATCGAAATTCCCGACCGCTTTAAGGGCATTCCTGTAGGCATCCAGATCACTGACTGTAATATCATCAATTACAGCCATGATATCGATATCGCTTTTTTCTGTCGCCTCTCCGCGAAGATAGCTGCCCTGAAGCCCCACATAAAGCAGTCTTGCTCCGAGCAGCTCCCTAAGCTCTGATATCAAATCATTTATGTATGCTTCTATGCTGAACATCCAAGCCTCCCGTTTAATATTGTCCTGTCGTCTATACCGTATCGTTTAAATTGTATCATATTTGCGAAAAAAGTTCAACGCTAATACTAACCAAAAATTATCATAAACATATGACACTTTATACAAAAATCCTCTCAGCACAGCTCTGTTTATCTGTTATTTTGTATTAAGCAAGCAGAGCTGCTCGCAGCGGCGGCTGTTATTTTATATTAAAATTTTTAATAATCTCTTGACAAAATTCTTTCTTAGTATATAATATAACAGCGTAATATAACACCCTTATACGGAGGTCAATATGAGCGAAACTGAACAGACGACATTAAATGCTATCCTTTCGGCGGCGAACGCCAGCGCATCTCCATCGCGAGAGCATTCTTAAAAGAGGCGCCGATCATCTTATTGGATGAGGCAACGGCAAGCCTTGACATCGAAAACGAGACACTGATACAAGCGGCGCTTTCAAGGCTCATAAAGGACAAGACGGTGCTTGTTATCGCGCACCGTATGCGGACTGTAAGCGGCGCCGATAAAGTGATAGTGCTTTCAGGCGGCATCATCGCTGAACAGGGAAATCCTGACGAACTCATGAAAACCGGAAAAATATATCCGCACATGGTAAAACTCCAGATGATGAGTCAGGACTGGGGTATATAAGAGGCCAATCATCCCATATTACGCCGGCCCGCGTCCATAAATCTAAAAATCCCGTTTCCGCCTTGACACAGACGCGTTATTGTTATATAATTTTATACCGAAGGAAATTATATCGAAAGGAAATGACCGTACAATGCGGATAATACGATCAGACGAAATAACAAAAGCAGTTGCGGAGCTCTGCGTCAAGGCAAACTGCTATCTGAACAGCGACATCAGAGAGGCGCTTGAGCGTGGAACCGAAACGGAAAAATCGGACGTATCGCGCACGGTGCTCAAAAACCTCATAAAAAATGCAAATATCGCTGCAAATAAAGAAGTTCCCATATGTCAGGACACGGGCATGGCGGTATTTTTTATCGAGGTTGGAAATGAGGTGCTCGTTGAGGGCAAGACCATTACAGAAGCCGTAAACGACGGAGTCGCCAAGGGATATACTGACGGATACCTTAGAAAATCTGTCGTTGCAGACCCTCTGAACAGAAAAAATACCGGCGACAACACTCCGGCAGTCATACATTATGAATTTGTAAAGGGCAGTAATATCAAAATAACATTTGCTCCGAAGGGCTTCGGCAGTGAAAACAAGAGCGCGCTCAGAATGCTGAATCCCTCGGACGGTCTCGACGGAGTTATTGATTTTGTCATTGAAACGGTCAGAAGGGCAGGCGCAAATCCGTGCCCGCCGATGGTCATAGGCGTCGGTATCGGCGGCACCATGGACAAATGCGCACAGCTTGCAAAAAAGGCGCTCACGCGTGATATAGATTCCCGCAATGAGTCTCCGTTCTATGCGGAGCTTGAGGATAAGCTGCTTGAACGGATAAACAAGCTCGGCATAGGGCCTCAGGGAATGGGCGGAACAACAACGTGCCTCGGCGTTAATATAGAGATCTTCCCGACGCATATAGCGGGCCTCCCCGTTGCCGTAAACGTAAACTGCCATGCAACGCGACATGCGGTTGCCGTATTGTGATAATATAAAATTTGAGTTCTTAACGGTCTTTATCAGATACAAAAAAGCTTCTGAGCTGTAAATGAAACGCTCAGAAGCTTTTTTATACGATCGGAGAATATAAGATCACCGCGGCACGACGGTCTCCGTCGGGGCAGGCTCTGCCGCTCCGTCGGCTGCGGCTGCTCCTACGGGAGCGTACGGCGTCGGCTCTATCGTCGGACGTGCCGCAAGCTCACCGTTCAAGCCGTCTATCTGCGTCTGAAGATCGGTTATCTGCTGCTGCAGCTCAGCCACCTGCTGTTTAAGCTGTACATTCTCGGCAACGGCCGCCGAAATATTCTGATTTTCCGCGCTGTCGGAGCCTGCTATGGCTCCCACAACCCACAAAAACACGAGTGCAAGCACTGCAAGAACAGCAAGCACGATAAGAATCCTGCGCAGCTTTGACGGTTTTTTAGAATTTATCGAAGTATATTTCATCTCAGTATCCTTTCCCGCAATATTTCAGAGTTACGATGGGAACACCTCTATAAGCTCCACTCCGGCAAATGCCTCGTCTATGAGCCGCTCCACATCAAGATGGCTTTCGCTCTTTTCGATATTGGAGCGCTTGGGATTAACGGTCGGATGCTTAGGCGTGAATACCGTGCAGCAGTCCTCATACGGAAGTATCGACGTATCGAACGTCCCTATCTCCCTTGCGCGGTCTATGACCTCTATCTTATCCATTCCTATAAGCGGCTGGAGCACCGGCATATCGACAACGGCGTTCGTAACGTCGAGCGCTGAAAGCGTCTGTGACGCTACCTGTCCTACGCTCTCGCCAGTTATCAGAGCAAGCGATTTTGTTTGGCGCGCTATGCGCTCGGCGATCCGCATCATGAACCGCCTCATCAGCAGCGTCATGTGTTCCTCGGGGCAGTGCTCGCGTATCTCAAGCTGTATATCGGTAAACGGCACTATATACAGATTTATTTTCGATGTATATCTTGCGATTATAGACGCAAGCTCTATGACCTTTTCCTTTGCACGCTCCGACGTATACGGAAACGAAAAGAAATTCACGGCGTTTATCTCAACTCCGCGCTTCGCTATCATATGTCCGGCAACGGGGCTGTCTATCCCGCCCGAAAGCAGCAGCGTGGCTCTTGAGCCTGTGCCGATCGGCATTCCGCCCTGACCCTTCACTCTGTTTTCCTCGCAGTATACATACGCGCCAAGCTCACGCACCTCGACTCTTACGGTCGCCTCCGGCTCATGAACGTCAACTATCAGCTCCGGATACTCGTCGTGCAGATAGCCCCCGACCTCACGGCTTATCTCAATGGAATTAAGCGGAAAGCTCTTGTCCGCGCGCTTTGACTCGACCTTGAAACGCTTCCCGGGAGTCAGGTCATTTTTAAGATACTCCTTTGCCGTCTGCTCTATTTCATCGATGGTCTTTCCGCAGACGGCGGCCTTTGTTATCGATACTATACCGAATATCTTTGTCATGCGCTCAAGCACAAGATCGGTCTTTCCTTCCTCAAGCACCTCGACATATATTGTCGCCTGTATGAGCCGCGCCTTTATCTTTGCGACGTTCCGCGTGGCGTTTATTATATTATTCATAAGAATGCTTTCAAAACGGTGCCTGTTTCCGCCCTTGAGGATTATCTCCCCGTATTTTGCAAGCAGTATCTCCTTCATATCGCTTATATCCTTTCAGTCGTATCACATATATTTTCGTATCTTTGCCGCCTCCGAGGCTATCGTGCTCACGGCATATTCCTCGTCCTCAGGATCGAGCGGTCCGGAAAAGCTCAAACGTATCGCGCCCTCTATCTCCCTTTTCGTCTTTCCCATAGCAGACAGAACATGCGACGGCGACGGATCGTGCGACGAGCACGCCGAGCCGGTCGAAACGTAAATCCCCTTTGCCTCGAGCGCATGGAGCAGGATCTCCGCCTTTATCCCGGGGAAGGATATATTCATGACCGAGCCTGAATTATGCTCCGCCGAGCCGTTTATCACTATATCAGCCTTTTCGGCAAGGCGCTCCGCAAGGCGGCTCCTGAAACCTCTCATTTCCTCATCGTTATATCTGTACGCCCCGGCAGCGGCTCCGAACGCGGCTATCCCGCCTACGTTCTCCGTCCCGGGACGGAACTCACGCTGCTGCTCACCGCCATAAAGCAGCGGCTTTATATTTGCGCCTTCCCTTATGTAGAGCGCGCCCGTGCCCTTAAAGCCGTGTATCTTATGCGCCGATATGCTTATCATGTCCGCACCCCATTTTTTTGGCTCTACCGGAAGCTTCCCGAACGATTGAACGCAGTCGCAGTGAAGTAAAGCTTTCGGCGACTTTTTGCTCATAAGAGCCTTCAGCCTATCGACGGGCTGCACCGCTCCTGTTTCATTGTTGACATGCATTATGCTGACGAGAGTTGTGTCCTCGGTCAAATATCCATTGAGCTCATCTATATCGATGATACCGTCTTCACCGGCGCACACGTATTTAACGTCAAAGCCGTCTTTTTCAAGCTGCTTGAAACTCTCGAGCACCGACGGATGCTCTATCCTTGAGGTTATAACGCGGTTCCCGAGTTTTCTGTGCCCATGCGCCGCTCCGAATATCGCCGTGTTGTTAGACTCGGTGCCGCCGGAGGTAAAGTACACGCTCCTGCGCTCAACACCAAGCTTTGAGGTTATTACATTCCCAGCAGCGTTTATCAGCTTCTCCGCATCTATTCCGAGCCTGTACAGCGACGACGGATTCCCGAATGTTTCCGCCGCTTTCAGGAATGCGCTCACCGCCTCCTTGCACGGCTTTGTAGTCGCCGCATTGTCAAGATATATGAATCTATTCTCCATTTCCGACTATTACTATCCCCCTGCCCTTTTCCGCGGTTATAAGCGCGCCGTCAGATACAATGACGTTGCTGTTTCCTCTTGCACGGCCGAAATAAAGCGTTTCGTTATCAAGCGGATATTCGAGTCCGCTCGTCGTTATGCCCTCGATATCGCCGTCGACCGGAATTATCGAAAGCGTTTTTCCGCGCCTGTTTTTTATTTCGAGCCTGCCATCAAATGCGAATATCTCGTTATGCTCATCAATAAGCTGTCCGCTTTTACATTTAAACAGCAAAAAAATATTGTTTATCGTATGGTCGAGCCTGCTGCCCGTCATGCCGATAAGCAGCACGTCCGAAAAGCCGTGCTCAACGGCATAATCCACGCACAGCTCGCCGTCGGTAAAATCCTTTCGCGACGGATATTCAATGACCCTTGCGGCGCTCTCCGCTCCGTGCGGCAGGCTGTCGAAGTCGCCGATCAGCACATCAGCCGTTATTCCCATAGCCTGCGCATGACATGCGCCGCCGTCGGCGCATATTATATGATCATCATCTCTAAGGCAGCTCTTTATATACTCATAATCGTATATGCTGCCGTTTCCTATTATTACAGCTCTCATCTGAGTATCCTCTTTACAGAGCCTGCTATATCTCCGTTGAATATCGCAGTGCCTGCAACTATCACATCGGCTCCCGCCGCAAGAGGTCTGTCCACGTTATAATCGTATATCCCCCCGTCGACCTCGATATGGAGATCCGGTCCCGCCGCGGCTCTTAATGATGAGATCTTTTCCTCCACATCTGAGATGTATTCCTGACCTCCGTAGCCCGGGAACACCGTCATACACAGCACCATCTCAACATCATTAAGATACGGCATAACTGCATCAGCCGGAGTATCGGGATTTATCGCAATCGCCGGAATGCAGCCGTTTTCTCGTATGAGCCTTATGCACTCAGGCATATCCTTCGCCGCCTCGGCATGTACTGTTATCCCGTCAGCTCCCGCCTCGGCAAAAGCCTTTATGTATTTTTCCGGATTTTCTATCATCAGATGAACGTCAAAAAACATCTTGGTATATTTTCTAAGTGATTTTATAACAGGCATCGCAAAGCTTATGTTCGGCACAAAATGTCCGTCCATCACGTCAAGATGCAGCCACTCAGCTCCCGCGCTCTCAGCCTCACGCACCTGCTCAGCAAGTATTCCGAAATCCGCCGCCAATATCGACGGAGACAATATCATCTTTATGGCAATTAGCCCCTTTCAATGAGCAGACTTTATTTTTCCCATTCTTTTATCTGCTTTAATTTATTATATATTTCCTTATAGCTTTCGTATCTCGATCCTGCCATTTTTCCGTTTTCAATCAGCTTCTTGACGGCGCAGCCCGGCTCGTTTATATGCGAGCAGCCCCTGAATCTGCATTCATGAGCCGCCTCTGTCATTTCGGGAAAGTACTGCCACAGCTCCCCGGCGCTTATGCCCTCTATCTCAAGAGAGCTGAAGCCCGGAGTATCGAGCACGTAGCCGCCCTCCGGAAGCTCAAAAAGCTCGACATGGCGCGTAGTATGCCTGCCGCGCCCTATTTTTTCGCTTACCGTCCCCGTTTCAAGGCTTTCATTTGTGATAAGCCCGAGAAGACTTGACTTTCCAACTCCGCTCAGACCCGCAAACGCCGTTACCTTATCCTTGAGGAAGGCTCTGAGTTCGTCTATGCCCTCGCCCTCCTCGGCCGAGGCAACGATGACGCTGTAGCCTGCCGTTTTATATAGCTTTTCTATATCCTCGCGGCAGGCGATGTCAGATTTATTTATGCATATAACAGGCTGTATACCGGCTATTTCGGCATTTACGAGCATCTTATCTATAAGAAAGATATTAGGATCAGGCTCCGCTGCCACAGCAACGAGTATCATCGTATCTACATTGGCAACGGGCGGGCGTACAAGGCTCGACCTCCGTTCATATATTTTTACGACCGAGCCCCTTCCGCCGCCGCTTTCCTCTATCTCAACGCGGTCTCCTATCATCGGAGTTATATGCTCCTTACGGAATATTCCGCGCGCTCTGCATTCGTATTCGGCTCCTTCGGCGGTTCTGACGTAATAAAAGCCGCCTATGCCCTTAACTATAATTCCCTTCATACTTCCGTTTAAAATGTCAGCTGCTTCTGATCTGCAAGCGCGCCGTCTATAAGCGCCTGCACCTCGATCGTCCCGCTGCCCTCGATCTCGACCGATACATACTGCTCGCTCTTCGAATGAGTGCCCGAATGAACGGTCTGTCCGTTTGCTATTATCTCTACCTGCACAACATCATTCGCACTCTCCGGGATCCTCACCGTATACGTCTTTACCGACGTTCCGCCGCCGGAGCTTTCACCGCTGCTTTCATTGCTTCCTTCATATCCGCCTTCTCCATCATCCATTCCGCTTGACGGAACGTCTGTCGGCTCCGGCTCGTACGGATCCTCCTCATATACCGGCTCATCGGTCACGGTTGCCGACTCTTCATCTTCGCCGCCTGTTTCCTCATAGCTCCCTGACCCCTCAGTTACGGTCTGCGTGCTCGATTCATTCCCGCTCGAAAGGATAACAGTCACGTATGAGTCCTTTGCCGCGGTCCTGCCGCTTTCCGGGCTCTGCGAGATTATTGTGCCCTCCGGTGCGCTTGAAGCTTTTCTTGTAACGGTCCCGAGCCTCAGCCCCATGTTGTTCAGCTCTATCTCTGCCTGCTCGCGTCCCATACCTATCAGATTCGGTACCTCTACTTTTTGCACCGTCGCCGGAGCCTGCGTTGCTGTTACACTCTTTCCTGTGCTCACATGAAGCGTTACTATATCATTTTCATTGAGCTTTGTTCCTGCCATTGGTATCTGACGTATTATATTGCCCGATTCTACTGTCTCAGAGGGGTTTTCCACTACCCTATAGGTAAGTCCCGCCGCCATGATCTGTGAGATCGCATCATCGAATGACCTTCCTACTACGTTCGGCACGGGGATATTACCACCAGACGAACCTATTGAAACGACGAGCTTTACCGTTGAATTTTTTGAAACAAATTCGCCCTGCTCAGGATCCTGTGTTACTATTCTTCCCTCTTCTATATCATCGGAGAGCGAATATTCGATCTCATCATCTACTCTCAGCTCCAAAGCCTGAAGCGCCTGAGTAGCCTCCTCAACAGTCATATTCGTAAGATCCGGAACGGTAGAGCCCCTTGTTCCGCTTATTATCTTATACGCTCCCAGCGCTATGAGCAATATCGCCACAACTGTGCCGATTGCCAAAAGCACCGCAAGCCTGTCCTCTTTTTTCTGTGCCGCTGTCTTCTGCTTTCTTACCTTCTTGCGTTTTCGTCCACGGCCGCCCGTCTCCTCCTCTATAAGCGTCTCGTCATCTATCTCTTCGAATTCCTCTTCGCTGTCAGCTTCCGGAGCATCGGTAAAATCATCCTCGGGCTCAGCCGGAGCGTGTACAACTCCGCTTGACCCTGCCGATTCCTTCGACGGGAGCGGCTCCTCCGCAAGCACCGCATGAAGATCCTCGAGCATTTCGTTTACGTTCTGGTAGCGTGCGCTCTGCTCCTTTGCGATCGCCTTCATCACGACATACGCAAGATCTGCCGGGATATCCATATTGACGCATTTAACATTCACCGGCTCCTTTTCAAGGTGCATCAGCGCAACGGAAACGGGAGTGTCGCCGTCAAACGGCACCTTTCCTGTCAGCATTTCATACAGCACTATACCGAGAGAATATATGTCGCTCCTTACATCTGTGTAGCCGCCCCTCGCCTGCTCCGGAGATATATAATGCACCGAGCCGAGAGCCGTACCGCCGACTATCGTCGTATCCGCCGCCATGGCCCTTGCTATGCCAAAATCCGTTACCTTCAGGGTCTTGTCGGCAGTCATGATTATATTCTGCGGCTTTATATCTCGGTGTATGATATTCCTTGAATGCGCCTCGCCTATTCCCTGTCCTATCTGGATCGCATAGTCGCACGCCTCCTGCCACGGGAGCGCGCCGTTTTCCTTTATGTATTCCTTTAAGGTAATACCGTCGACAAGCTCCATTACCATATAATTTATGCCCTGATCCTCACCAACGTCAAAAACCGATACGACATTGTTATGCGAAAGGGATGCGGACGACTGAGCCTCCTTGATAAAGTTCGAGACCACCTGCTCCTCGCCCTCGAGCGCGTCGCGCAGTATTTTTATGGCAACATATCTGTTCAAAAGCGTATCCTTAGCCTTAAACACACTCGCCATACCGCCGCTGCCTATCTTTTCAATTATATCGTATCTTCCGCTGAGGGTGCTGCCTACGAGATTTTCAGTATTCATCACCAAATTACTCCCTTCCCAATGCTACAATAGTTATATTATCGCGGCCGCCTCGTTCATTTGCAAGCTCCACAAGCTTGCCAAGAGCTTCATCAAGGCTCGCGCTTCCGCTTATATTCTCAAATATTTCATCGTCGTCCACAAAATTAGTCAAACCGTCACTGCACAGGAGGATAGTTTCTCCCTCGTAATCCTGTATAGTAATGTCTACCTTGACGACGTCCTCCGCGCCCATTGCTCTTGTTATGAAATTTTTCTTGGGATGATTTTTTGCCGCCTGCGGCGTAAGCTCGCCGCGCATTACCAGCTCCTGAACGTATGAATGATCGCGCGTTATCTGCTTTATTCCCGATGAATCTATCTTATACGCGCGCGAATCGCCGACGTGGGCCGTTATTATGTTATCCTTGTAGATCATCGCAAGCGTAGCGGTAGTTCCCATACCCATTATCTTATAATGATTTTTGGCATAGGTATATATTATGTTGTTGGCGCATATAAACGCCTGCCGTATTACCTCGCCTGTCTCGGCAAAGCTCATTCCCTCTTCAAGATTATGTCCCAAATGATTTTCAATTATGTCAACAGCCATCCGGCTCGCAACCTCGCCTGCCTCATGACCTCCCATACCGTCGGCTACAACGCCGTACGGGAATTCTCCCTCGCCGTGCACCGCACAGCTGTCCTCGTTTATTTTCCGGACCTTGCCTATATCAGTGATCAAGCCGGTCTGCATATACTGTTCACCCCTTTATGGATTATATTCCCGCAAAATATCCACGGGCTTATAAAGCCGCGTTATTTATCGGGCTATGCGGATATCGTCTTTTTCCTTAACTGCCCGCACGAAGCGGATATATCCGAACCGAGCTCGCGCCTTACTGTGGCGTTTATGCCCAGCTTCTCAAGCATTCCTCTGAATGCGTTTATTTCCAAATCTGTTCCCTTTTTATATTCGCGCTCCTCGACCTTATTTACCGGTATGAGGTTCACATGAGCATGGAGCGGTCTTACAAGCTCCGCCAGCTCCTTCGCGTTTTCAAGGCTGTCGTTCACTCCGTGTATGAGAGAATATTCAAAGCTCAGCCTGCGCCCCGATATTTCGGCGTATTCCCCGCACGCCTCCATAAGCTCCGCTATTTTGTACCTCTTGTTCACAGGCATTATCGTATCGCGTATCTCGTCGTTCGGCGCATGGAGCGATATCGTAAGCGTTATCGGCAGCTTTTCCCCTGCAAGCCGTTTTATCTCCGGAGCAAGCCCGCAGCTTGACAGCGTTATATGGCGGAAGCCGATATTGAGCCCACCCTCGCGGTTTACATTATGAAGGAATTTTATTACGTTATCATAATTATCGAGCGGCTCGCCTATGCCCATCATAACTATATTGGATATCCTCTCGCCGAGATCCTTCTGCGCGAATATCACCTGATTGAGCATCTCTCCGGGCGTAAGGCTCCTGTAGAGCCCGCCTATGGTAGAGGCGCAGAACCTGCAGCCCATACGGCAGCCGACCTGGCTAGATATGCATATCGTTATGCCGTGATGATAGCGCATCACAACGCTCTCTATACAGTTCCCGTCAGGAAGCTCAAAGAGATATTTTACCGTTCCGTCGAGCTTTGAAACGTATTTTTCGCGTATTTTGAGCGTCGAAACATATGTAGTCTCCGACAGCTTTGCACGGGTAGCCTTTGAGATATTCGTCATATCGTCATAGCTTTCCGCACCCTTGTGCAGCCATTCAAAGATCTGTCCCGCCCTGAATTTAGGCTCGCCCAGCTCTTTGAGAAATGCCTGCAGCTCATCAAATTCCAAATCCTTTAAGTCAATCATTTTTCTCCAATTTACAAATATAAAATCCGTCTGTTCCGTCGATATGCGGATAAAAGGTTTTTTCATACAGCTTTTTAAAGCCGCCGCGCTCAAGGAATGCATCCGTGATCTCCTCGTTTTCGCTGCGCTCCACGGTGCAGGTCGAATATACGATCTGCCCGCCGGGCTTTAAATATCCCGCGGCATTGCTCAGTATCCCGAGCTGTACCTCCCGGAAGCTGTCGTCCGGACTCCTGTTCCATTTTATGTCCGGCTTGCGCCTTAATATTCCGAGTCCCGAGCACGGGACGTCGCATAATATTTTATCTGCTGTTTCAATAAGCGCCATATCGTTTACAAGCGCGTCAGCGGCTCTTGCTTTTATTATGCTTATCCCGAGTCGCTTCGCATTCTCCTCGATAAGCCTTATCTTGTGCTCGTGTATATCTAACGCCGTTATCGTTCCGGTGTTTTTCATCAGCTCCGCCATATACGTCGTCTTTCCTCCGGGAGCTGCGCACATATCTATCACATTTTCCCCCGGCTCCGGCGCAAGCGTCTCGACTGCCGCCATAGCCGCCCTGTCCTGAACGGTGTACATGCCCTTTTTATAGAGCTCGTCGCTGCCGACGTCAAGGCTGCCGCATATTACGGCATTGCCGCATACCTCGGCTTCTGTCCCCTTTTCACTGAGCATCCGCGCCAACTCCTCCGAAGTGGTTTTAAGCCTGTTCGGTCTTAGCGTGAGCCGCGGCTCTCCGTCAAGAGCCCTCATCAGCTCCTCCGCAAAATCGGAGCCAAATTCCTCTATCCATCTTTCACAGAGCCATCCTGGGAACGAATACATTACCGATAGCCGCTGTATCCCATCCTTCGGATATTCTATGCCGCCCCGTACGGCGGCCCTTAAAATACCGTTCACATAGCCCGCAGACGCGGCGTGCCCGTAGCGCTTTGCAAGCTTTACGCTCTCATTCACGGCCGCGCCGTCCGGTATCTTATCCATGAACATTATCTGGTATATGCCGAGCCTCAATATCTGATGTATATATTTTGAAAGCTTTTTTATCTTTATCCTGCTTAGGCTCTTTATCACATAGTCTAAGGTAAGCTTTTTGCTTATCACACCGTAAACAAGGCTCGTTACAAGCGCCTTGTCGCGCCTGTCCATATCCCTCGGCATTTTCTTAAGCTCAAGATTGGGGTATGCACCATCATATTCCGTTTTGCAGAGAATAAGAAGCGCCGTTTCCCTCGGAGTTTTTGCCAATAGTAAACTGTCCTTTCCAATAATTTAGTCTCTTCTTCTGTTGTTCAGTATCAGCAGCAGCCTCAGAAGCTGCAGCGCCGTAGACGCCGCCGATGCGACGTACGTCATCGCAGCAGCCGTAAGCGTCTTTCTCGCTCCTGAAAGCTCGTCGCCCTCGAGCAGCATCATTCCGTCAAGCGTTTTCATCGCCCTGCGCGAGGCGTTTATCTCAACAGGCAGTGTAATCACCTGAAATACGAGCACCAGCCCGAACAACAGTGCTCCGATATACGCAAGATTTGTCAGCTGGAATATCAATCCTATGATAAACAGCGGCATCGACAGGCTGCTGCCTATGTTGACTATCGGGACTATCGAATTTCTTATCTTTATCGGAGCGTATCCGACCTTATACTGCACGGCGTGTCCGCACTCATGCGCCGCGACACCTATCGCCGCAACGGAATCGGAGTTGTAAGTCGAATCCGACAGACGGATAACATTTTCCTTCGGACTGTAGTGGTCCGTTAGATTTCCGCTCACGCGCTCTATCCGTATATGCTGCAGCCCGTTGGCGTCGAGTATCCGCCTTGCGGCCATCGAGCCGGTTATACCGCGCGAGCTCCTTATCTTATCATATCTCCTGAACGTCGCCTTTACGCCGAACGACGCAAAAAGCGTCAGCAAAAATGCAATTATCACCAGCACATAGGTCGGATCAAAAAACATTCCGTAGCCCATTCCCATTCCATACATATATTAACGTCAGCTCCTTTCAAAAAGCCATATCAGGCGCCGAGAACAACGCCCGTTTCTATTTCATGACCTCTCGCATAGTCCTCCACGTTCATCTTGCGGCTGCCGGCAAACTGCGCCGTCTCTATATAGAGCGCTCCGCTGCCCGCGGCGACCTTAAGGCCCTTTCCCTTGTCAAGCGAAAGTACAGTTCCGGGCACGCCTCTCCCGTCAGTGACCCTTGCTGTAACGATCTTGAGCGTTTCGCCCTTATACGTAGTATACGCAAGCGGCCACGAATTTAAGCCGCATATCAGCTTTGAAATTTCAGCCGCGCTTTTTGTCCAGTCGATCCTTCCCGTTTCGCGGCTTATCATAGGCGCATACGTGTGCTTTTCATCATCCTGCGGCACGGGTGTGATATTATCGATGTTTTTTATCGTTTCGACGAGCGCCTCTCCGCCGAGCCTTGCGAGCCTGTCAAAAAGCTCCTCCGCCGTTTCGTATTCGCCTATCTCCGTTTTTACGGTATAAAGCATATCGCCCGTGTCGAGCCCCTCGTCCATCTTCATTATCGTCACGCCCGTTTCTCGCTCACCGTTTATTATCGCCCACTGTATTGGGGCCGCGCCGCGGTATTTCGGCAGCAGAGACGCATGGACGTTTATACAGCCGTATTTCGGATAATTGATTATATACGGCGGCAGTATCTTACCGTATGCCGCAACGACTATAAGCTCCGGTTTTATTTCATCAAGCACCGGCATAAGCTCTCCGTTTCTGAGCTTTTCCGGCTGATACACCTTTATGCCGTGCTTTTCGGCAGCAGTCTTTACGGCCGTTGGAGCAAGCTTATGCCCTCTGCCCTTCGGCTTATCCGGCTGTGAAACGGCTCCGGCAACGTCAAGATCGGCGTTCACCATCGCCTCGAGCGTTTCCGCCGCAAAATCGGGAGTTCCCATAAAAAGAATTTTCATAATTTACCTCTTACTGATCTATAAATTTTGTCACCCTATCAAGAAATAATTTCCCCTCAAGGTGCTCGCACTCATGGCAAAATGCACGTGCAAGAAGCTCCTCGCCCTCCATTATAAACCACTTTCCGTCTCTATCCTGAGCCTTTATCTTTACTTTATTCGGTCTTTCGACCTCGCCCCATACTCCCGGTACGCTGAGACATCCCTCAGCTCCGTTCTGGCTTCCGCTTTCCTCGATTATCTCAGGATTGACAAGCTCTATCCTGCCGCCGCCAACGTCTATGACTATCGCCCTTTTCAATATCCCGACCTGCGGAGCGGCAAGCCCCACGCCGTCATGAAGCTTCATTGTGTCGTACATATCGTCAAGCAGTATCCAGAGCCTGCTGTCAAAATTCGTTACCTGCTTGCACTTCTTATGAAGAATTTCATCGTCTTTGGTTCTTATTTCACGTATCGCCATCTCTGTTACAATTACTCCTTTCGCTGAGCCGTTCTGTCAATACAGCATATTCGGGCTCTTGTCTATGACCACCGCCACGCCGTCAAACCTTGCATCGTTCCGGCACGCCGTCTCGGCGTTTCTCAGTATCCCGTTCAGGCTGTCGTCGTCGGTGCATTTTATGAGCAGCTGCCAGCGGTATTTGTTCTTTATCTTTGAAAGCGCGGACGGTATCGGGCCGAGTATCTGGATATTCTGCCGTATGAGCGTTATGTCGCCCATCGCCTTCAAGAAGAACCTTGACGCGCCGCTCACGGCCTCCTCGTTTTCGCCGCTGAACAGCACCGCTATTATCCTTGAGAACGGCGGATACCACATCATCTTGCGCTCTGTTATCTCGCCTTGATAAAAGCCCTTGTAATCATGGGTCTTCACGAGCTTGACGGCCTCGTTTTCCGGGCTGTAGGTCTGAATGACCGCCCTGCCCATTTTGCGTCCGCGTCCGGCTCTGCCGCACACCTGCTCGAGGATATCAAACGTCCTCTCGGCGCTCCTGTAGTCGTTTATATGGAGCATAGTGTCTGCGCTCACAACACCGACGAGCGTGACGTTTTCAAAGTCCAGACCCTTCGCGACCATCTGCGTCCCTATCAGAATATCTGTCTTTTCCTCTGCAAACTGCTTTAATATCTTCTCGTGTCCGTGCTTTCTGGATGTCGTATCGACGTCCATTCTCAAGATCGACGCGGCCGGGAAGAGCCTTCGCGTTTCTTCCTCTACGCGCTGCGTCCCGCCGCCGAAATAGCGTATATACCTGCTCCCGCAAGCGGGGCATATCGTATAATTTTCCTGTGTGTGCCCGCAGTAGTGGCATTTCAGGTTGTTTTCGTATTTATGATAGGTGAGCGATATGCTGCAGTTCGGGCATTCGGCCACATAGCCGCAGCTGCGGCACGACACGAACGTCGAAAAGCCGCGCCTGTTCATAAGCAGTATTGTCTGCTCACCGTTTTCTATATTTTTTTCAAGCTCGCGCATAAGCGCACCGGAGAACATGCTCCTGTTACCCCGTGCAAGCTCGCCTCGCATATCTATTATACTTATGTCGGGCAGGCTTGATTTATTATAGCGCTTTTTCATCTCGATGAGCTCATATTCTCCGGTCCTCGCCATAAAATAGCTCTCGACCGACGGCGTCGCCGACGCTAAGATCACCGTGCTGCCATGCTTTTCCGCTCTGAAAAACGCGACCTCGCGCGCATGATACCTCGGCGACATCTCCGATTTATACGTATCGGAGTGCTCCTCGTCCATTATTATTACGCCTATATTTTTAAGAGGCGCAAACACGGCGCTCCTTGCGCCTATGACTATATCGGCTTCTCCGTTTTTTATCCGCTTCCACTGGTCGTACCTCTCACCCTGTGAAAGATGGCTGTGGAACACCGCTATCCGTTCGCCGAATCTTGCCAAAAACCTCGACACCATCTGCGGCGTGAGCGATATTTCCGGTACGAGCACCACCGCGCCTTTTCCGAGCTCCAAAGCCGCCTGTATGCTCCGCATAAAGACCTCGGTCTTTCCGCTGCCGGTCACTCCGTGAAGCAGAAATGTCTTTTGTGCTCCCTCGTTTATCGCTGTGCTTATCGTAAACACCGCCGCCGCCTGCTCGTCTGTCATTTCGGGAGGCGTTTCAATGCTTTTGCTTTTTTTGAATGCACGCCTTTCAATAACAAGGTCAAACAGCTCTATGCAGCCTTTTTTGTAAAGAGCGGTTACTGCTGATGCACTGCCCTCGGCAAATCTCGACAGGTCTGCGGTTGACATAAAATTATTCACGCTCAATATCTCGAGCATCCTTGCCTGAACGGGAGCCTTTTTTTCAAGCTGCGCGGCGGTTTCGGCCGCCTCTTCGGGCGTTATCCTGAGCCTTACGGCGCGTATCTTTCTGTCGCCGACACTCCTTGAGGTCCTGTACTCCCTGGAAAGAATATTCTTTTTTATCATGTCGCGCACTCTTGCCTTTATGTCCGTTTCAAACATCGAATAGAGCATTCCCGCTTCCATCGCGCCGCCGTTGTCAAGAAGCACTGATATTATCCTGCCGCGCACCTCGGATTTCTGCGGTGACGGCTCGCTCAGTATTATCCATTCCTCGCTTCTGAGATTCGTGCCTCCCGGCAGGATGGCATGTATTATATCAAGATACGACGCCAGATACTTTTCACGCATAAATTCTATCACCGCAAGCATATCCTCGTCAAACGCGGTAAGCTCATTTGCAATGCGCAGTATCTTTTTCAGCCGCTTTACACCGCTCGTTTCGGAAAAGCCGATGCAGAAGCCCTCTACCTCGGCATTCCCCGCCGAAAACGGCACAAGCACTCTCGAGCCGATCGTGAGCCTGCCCTCAAGATCGGGCGGGACTATATAGTCAAAAGGGCGGTCGACCGCCTTTGAACGGTGGTCCACTATAACCTTAGCAATCAAAAAGCCTCACCTGTCCGTTATTCACCCTGCTCCGGTGTCTGCTCGCCGTCCTCCGGTGCTTCTTCAGTGCTTTCATCCTCTGAGGTATCGTCAAGCTTTATATCCTCAAGCTCCTCGGCAACCGCCTCCACCTCATCTGCGGCGGTAAAATAAAACGGATTGCTGTCGGACTCAGCAAGATTGCTCATCGCCTCTGCCTTTTCCTTTTCCCATTCCCTTGCCTTCTTTATCGATTCGCTCCTTACATATCCGACCTTGCCCTTTGCAATTTCGTTTACGGCTATCGTAACGGGTTTTTCAGCA
>CALXRY010000149.1 GCA_944390955.1 uncultured Clostridia bacterium
TGTACAGCTTTCCAAAATAATATGCGTCCCCGGCAAGGCGTATATTGAGCGCCCCGGCGCATACGCTCTCGGTCTGCGCAGCATTCGGACTCTTATGCTTTTTTCTGTCACGACGCCATATTCTATACGCGGATCGCCCGTCCATTCCCGTTACAAAGGCCGCCGCTGTCATCATACGAGCGCATATCCGTGAAGGAATAAAATTGACAAGGTCATCAAGTCTTGCCGCCGTCGTTCCGAAATTTATGTATTTGTCATTTTTATAGCCTACCATTGAATCCATAGTATTCACAGCCTTATAAAAAAATCCTCCTGCACCTCCGAAAACCGCGCTCCATAAAAGCGGTGCGGTCACTCCGTCAGACGTATTTTCCGCAACGGTTTCCACGGCTGCACGTATGATCCCATTCTCATCAAGAGATTTAGTGTCCCTTCCCACTATCATTGACACCGCCTGCCGTGCAGTCTCCGTATCACCCTGCTTAAGAGGATAATAGACCTTCATGCTCTCATCATGCAGTGACCTCGCTGCGGTCACAAAATAAACAAACAAGCCCTCGGTAAAAATAATCAGTACAGGACAATATTTATATGCAGCAAGAGTTATAAGCAGCGGCACCGCCGTAACAAGAATACATACAAGAATAACAAGAACAGCACCGCCGTATTTTTCGCCGAGTACCGTTTTTGGAAACACCTTTCTGATCATCTGTTCAAGAAAAGAAATGAGCTTGCCTATTAAGCATATCGGGTGAAATCTGCTGTTTATTTCGCCAAACAAACGATCTGCGATAAACCCAAGCACAAAGCCTACAGCATGGTATATGACAGCCATTTTCCGTTCTCCTCTGTTACAATAAATCCACCGCCGTTTTCTATCCGGTAATCATAAAATCCGCCGCCGAAAAGTCTTTCCATAACAGCCATTATCGTTCCTCCGTGAACGACGAATGCAATGTTTTTCCCTCGGTATCTTTTGATGTTTGCAAAAAAACCATCAATGCAGCGAGCTATAAATCCCTCGTGACTTTCACCACCCGGGAACGGCAGCACTCCTCCGCTTTCCAGCCATTTTTTATAGTAAATATTATCTTTCAGCTCTTCGTAATTATATCCTTCAAAAGCTCCGAAATCGCATTCCCTGAGGCTCTTATCGGCAATGCGCATGGCATCGGGATAAATCATCTGTGCAGTTTCTTCAGTGCGTTTCATTCCGCTCGTTATCACTATGTCCGCTTTCGGATAGCTGCGCTTAAGCGATTCTGATTCCGCAATACCCTCATCCGTCCTGCCGATATAGCGTCCTTCTGCATTGCCATTTGTTTTTGCGTGTCTTATAAGGCATATCATTTCAGTCTCACCCCTATGCCGCATACTACTCTTACAACACTCTCGGCATGCTCCGCAAGCAGCTGATGAACTTGTCCGACACAATCCCTATAACGCCTTTCAAATTCATCAGCAGGCACGATCCCGCATCCTATCTCATCGGAAATGATAACTCTTATATCCGAATCAAGGATCTTATTTACACATGCCTCAACGTCTCCGCCATTTTCCATAAGCCTGCGTATATATAAATGAAAATCATAAATCGCTCCGGAAAAATCGCCCTCGAGCGCACTTTTCGGTTCAAGTCCGAAATTCTTTCTCACATAATCACGCTTCCCGCTGCATCTGCCGCCTATGATAAAATACATGATGATTTTAGTGTCCCCTCTTTCGCATATCCGCCTAAAATTTTTATATCAGCGTCCCTGAAAATACAACTGCCGCAAGAACGGCAAGCTCGCATCTGACAAGAAACCATCCTGCCAGATCGCCGGTCACGCCGCCAAATTCCTTATACGCCTTAAATCTGTAATTGATAAATGCAAGCGCCGCGGCAGGCAGCACAAACGCTCCGCATACAGGCTCCGCAAATACAGCCACTGCCGCAGCAGCTATAATATAAATGCATGACGATATTATAACTGCCCGTTTTCTTGAAGCATCTTTAAACGTTCTCAAAAGCCCGTCCGATCTTGCACTTTTAAAGCACACACCGCCTGCGGCGCTCAAAGCACGCGAGATCACAAAGCCGGATACCGCCGCTGTCAGCTGTTTTAGTGTCCCTATTTCCGTAAACATCGCAAACGTCAGCATAAAATAAATTATTCCGCTTATAACAGCAAACGCGCCGCTGTTTGGATCCTTTAATATCGCAAGCTTTTTTTCAGTGTCCCCATATGAGCTTAACGCATCGCATGTGTCAAGGAATCCGTCGATATGTATCCCGCCGCTTATAAGCACAGGAATCGCCGCAGCGACCGCCGCATATAAAATAACACCGAAGCTCAGAAGTTCATATATATAATACCACAAAAGCTCGGCGGCAGCTATCACGCATCCTATAAGCGGAAAGAAGCAGAACGCGTATTTTATTGACCTTTCGTCAAAATAGCGTCCTCCAACAGGGAGCCGCGAATACATTGAAAAAGCCGCTCTGACGGCCTGTATAATTATCACTTTTTTCCCTCCCCACTGTATATAAGCGCCGGTATTCCGAATATCACCTCATAAACACGATCGGCCTCTGCCGCAATTCTGCAGTTAAGCATACCCATAAATTCTATATACCTTTCAGTGTCCCCATCATATATATTTCCGTCCTCAAAGACATTGTCTGTCACTATTATAAGATCGGAACACTTTTTATTGAGCTCTAAAATACCGTCAAACACACGTTTAGTGTCTCCTTCAAACATCTCATTTGCCGCAAGGTTTCCTAAATCCTCAAGCAGGACGGTCCCCTCCGCGTCCAGACTGCCTATATCCGTACAGCGTTCGATAGTTTCAAAGCCCTTGCCTTCACGTTGTTTTCTGTGCTTTTCTATTCTTTTTATGCCTTCTTCGCCCCATGGCTTCATAGTTGCGACATATATCAGCCGCCCTATTGCAGAAGCAGCCATATTCTCCGCAAATTCTGACTTTCCGCTCCCCGAACCTCCGGCAACAAGTATCAGCATTGTTCCTTATACTCCTCCACATCGATATCTCCGAACGTTGCCATTTCATCATAAACAGCGACGGCGGCGTCAAGCAGCGGTCCCATTAGAACCGCTCCCGTGCCTTCTCCGAGACACATATCGGCATGTATCACAGCTCTTTTACCAATGGTATTCAATACCGCTTCCATCGCGCTTTCCTTGGAAGAATGCGACGCTATCATAAAATCGCCTGCCCCGGGAAGTATTCTCTCGGCACAAAGCGCAGCTGCCGCGCTTATAAAGCCATCGATTATCACACTCACTCCGTATACCGCTCCGCCGATAAATATTCCTGCAAGGGTGCATATATCAAAGCCTCCGACTTTTGCAAGAACATCAACTGCGTCGTCTGCATCAGGATGATTTACGGTAATTGCGCGTTCTATAACATTTATTTTTTTTATTAGTCCGTCAGTGCTCAGTCCAGCGCCGCGTCCCGTCACCTCCAACGGAGATTTTCCGAGCAGCACGGAAACGACTGCCGACGAGGTAGTAGTGTTCCCGATCCCCATTTCTCCGGTCGCTATAAGCCTGTATCCTTCTGCGTTTAAATATCCGGCAATTTTTACTCCGTTGTCTATAGCCTTGAGCGCATCACTGCGGCTCATCGCCGGACCATGAGCAATATTTTTTGTGCCGTCCGCAACACGTATATTTAGTGTCCCCGCAGCTCCGCCGGTCACTCCCGCATCATATGCAAAAACATCAAAGCCGGTTGTTGACGCCATTTTGCATGCGCTTGTATCGCCTTTTGCAAAATTCTCGGCAACTATCTTTGTAACCTCTCTGCCCGTCTGTGTAACGCCCTCGTCAACAACTCCGTTATCTGCGCAGACCACAGCAAGCGCACGTTTTTTTATACTTATTTTTTCCGTTCCCTGAACGGCTGCAATTCCTGTA
>CALXRY010000150.1 GCA_944390955.1 uncultured Clostridia bacterium
GGAGCTGTGGATAGACGGTACAAAGATAGGCAGGCAGACGATAGAGCTGTCCGCGCCACATATATATGAGCTGACCGGCAGGGCAGCGCCGGGCAGGCATATGCTGACGCTGAGGATCGACAACAGAGATCTTCTTAATATTGACGGCATGGCGAGCGGCTACAGCATAGATACGCAGGGAATATGGAACGGGATTATCGGAAGAATAGAGCTCCAGTATGAGGACATATACCATATCGACGATATTCAGGTATATCCCGATGAAGACGGGATAAGCGTGAAGGTGACTGAAACGTCCGATGTGTATTCGCCGTTCGTGCATAAGGATGCGGTAATAGAGCTTGATGTATCGGATCCTGAGGGCAGGGAGCTCGGGAAAAAGACGTTTGATATAAAAGTCTATAATTCCAGACAACAGGATTATTTCCGCTACGATATCGGCGATATAAGATGCTGGGATGAGTTTCATCCATTCCTGTACATACTGACCGTAAGATATACATTCGGAGGTCATACTGATGAAAAGTCAGTGAGATTCGGCATGAGGACCGTAAAAACAGAAAATAAGAAAATGCTCATAAACGGCAGACAGCTTTCTCTGCGCGGTACGACGGATTGTGCCATTTATCCGCTTACCGGCTACCCGCCGACCGATATAGAGCTGTGGCGCAGAAATTTCAAAACAGTGAAGAGCTACGGATTGAACCACGTGCGCTTCCATGCATGGTGTCCGCCGGAATGTGCGTTCATGGCGGCGGATGAGCTCGGCGTTTATGTTTCGGTGGAGATGCCGCTGTGGCTGAACAAGGACGTATGCGCGCTGGAGCTTGGCGAAGATACAGTGCACAGGCAGTATTTTATGCAGGAGGCCATGACGATATCGAGGACATACGGCAGCCATCCGTCGTTTATCATGTTCTCGAACGGCAATGAGAATATGGGTGATTTTGCGCTGCTGAACGATATAACGAAATGTATAAGATCGTATGACCCGCGTCGGCTGTATACGCTCACAACGAATTTTGACCATCCCGTTATGCCGTGCGAAGATTATCTATGTGCATACGAGGCGTACGGCAATCCGGTGCGGCTGCAAAATCTCCACGACGACGCGGCAAGGGACACATATTTTGATTATAAAAAGGCCGTTACCGATACGCCTGTGCCTGTAATATCGTTTGAGGTGGGGCAGTACTGCGTTTATCCCGATGTTGACCTTATCGACAGCTACACGGGAAATATGATGCCGGTAAATCTTGATTCGATAAAAAAATATATGAAGGAAAAGGGCGTATACAGCAGGCTGAGAGACTATATAAAGGCGTCCGGAGATCTGGCGGTAAAGCTGTATAAGGAGGATATTGAAGCAGCGCTGAGAACCGATGGCTTCGGTGGGTTTGAGCTGCTTTCGCTCTGCGATTATACGGGCCAGAGCACAGCGACTGTCGGTATACTCGACGTGTTCTTTAACAGCAAGGGACTTATATCTCCCGAAAAATTCAGCGAATTTGCAGGCAGTGTAGTTCCGCTGCTTAAGTCAAAAAGAATTTATACAAATGACGAAAAGTTTGAAGCGGAGCTTGCACTGTATGATTTTGGAGAGCAGAGGATAACGGCTCCCGAATATGAAGTTTCCGTTTATAACGGAGAGACTAAAATCTACGAATGCAAAACAAGGGACACTAAAATAAGCATGCCTCTTAACGGTATAGAGGAATCATCGGAGCTCTCTGTTACTGTTGAAGTAGGGGGACACAAAAATACGTGGCGAATATTTGTGTTTGCACAGTGCAAAAACAACGGAAAGACCGTCAGATATATAAGAACCAAAGAGGAGCTTGAGGCAGCGGTCGAAGAAGGAGGGCGCGCCGTTGTCATGAAAGAATGCTTCGATGAGCCGATACAGGGAAGCTTTATACCTGTGTTCTGGTCGCCGGTGCACTTCCCGTCTCAGAAGCCGTGTGGTGCGATAATAAACGAGTTGCATCGGGCTCTTGCGGGCTTCCCGACAGGCCGGTATCCCGATTATCAGTGGAAGCGGCTGCTTGACGGATCAGTCGGGATGGATATAAGCAAGTTCGGGGACGGCGTTGAAACGATAATAGAGACCGTTCCGAATTTCTTTGACAATACACAGTCGTCGCCGCTTTTTGAGGTGAGGATAGGGAAGGCAGAGCTGTTGTTCTGCGGCTTTGATCTTGAAGGAGATTATCCAGAATGCCGGCAATTAAAGCAGAGTATAGAGAATTATATTTCGCTAAATTAAAATAATGGGGATGTCGCTAAAAGCGACATCCCTGTGCGATTCTTAATGTGACAGCTCTTATTTATCAGATTAGAATTTTATCAGATCAAAATTCAGAATCTGCCTGCTCAAGGTGGATACTGAAGCGCCGGCTCCCGTCCTCCGAGACTGCCTGTATATATTCTCCGGCATGCTCGATGTTCATCTGAACGGTCTCATTAGAGTACACTTCTTCGAGCGCATCAAAGCCGTCCGACTTGCCCGTGGTTACCGTGAGCGCTCCCGAAAAGCTGCCATTATTGTTATACGCCATGCCCTCTACCGAGATGCGCGTTCCTTCCTGCTCTCCGACAGCTACCTCTCCCATGGCAAAAACTCTCAGCTCGCCGAGCCGCTCGTTATAGAGCATGACGCAGTTCTCTGACGCAAGCTTAGGGTATTCTGTACCGTTTATGACTGCGCTGTCCATTTGAGCAGTCATATGTACCGTGTCATAGGCATTCCATATCGAATCGGGGTTCTGACCGAAATGAATGGCTATGCCATTTATAAGACCGTTACCGCCGCCAGCCTCAGTGAAGTTAAGCGCTGCACCGAGGCTTGCCGATGGATCTATTTCACCCGAAGATCCTCCGGGCACTCCGCTCAGCACACCGGTTGAATTTTCAGCGGCAATCGCTCCGTCCTTTTTTATCGTGTACAGACCTTCAAGCTTGTCGGAATACCAGCCGGACACCGCGGTCAGCTCTATTTCGTATTCGCTGCCGCTGTTGTCGGAAAAGCTGAGCTCAAAATCGATATCGCGCGAGCCGCGGTATGCGTAATAGACGTTTCCCGAACCCTTTTTTATGCTTATATCATCTCCCGAGCCTGACGATACGTTCGTTACAACTCCGGTAACGGGAAGCGGATCGGCCGCCGCATGCGCCTCGCTTTGCTTATTGACCATTCCCGATACGGCTCCGCTTGCCAGAAGCCCCGTAACTGCCCCCGCCGCAAGCACGATCGACGATACGATTATTATACCGCGCTTTTTTGCTTTTGCATTTACTATACTGTCAAAGCGCTTTTTAAGCTGCCGCCCCTGAGGGCACATGAATGTAGTGTAAAAATTCCTATACATAATATTTTCTCCTTTTCATTTTTATAACCCCGTTGCAAAACGCTCAAGCTTCCAATACCCCTGTGAGTCGCTGCGCATTACGGCATAGTACGTAAATTCCGATGCTCCGAGCCCGCTGTAGACTGAATTTTCCGTAGGCTCTGCGGTAAACGTAACGCTGAAGCCGTATTCGTTATCGTCAAGCCGAAGCTGCTCCTCCTCGGAGAGCGGAGCTATTTTATGAAGCACCGCATATCTGAAGCCGTAGACGTCGTCTTCATGGAAATAACTGAGTGCCTCGCCGGTGCAGTACCTCTGCATTGTATAGTAGCTGCTCCTGCCGTTTGCCCATTCGTCAAAGAATGCGCGCAAGGTGTTTTCTGCGCTGAGGAACAGCATTCCGCTCTCAATATCGCCCATTGGCGGGCTTATATCTATAGGATCGCCGTTCCTGTCATAGCAGTATACCGTAAGGTCATTTATGCAAGACGCGCTGCTCTCTATGCCTGTGCGCTCTGCATCCGCAACGAGCATAAAGAAATCGTATGGGACATATGTGACGCCGTCCCTAAGTATCGGAGGCGCGTTCAATATATGTTCGACTCCGTCTATTATGCAGGCTGCGTTATCTATGTAGACCCTGCACCACAGCTGCTCGCCCATGTACGGGTCAAGCCTGTCAAACAGCATATCAACGTAATTTGCGTTATATCCCGCATCATAGCCCCATATTATAACGTCCTGATTCTGTATGCCGAGCATATTCCACGTTTCTCTGAGCGGGAGATACGGCGAATTGTTTTCCCAGAACGGCTTGTTTTCCATAAGCGCCGTTATATTTGAGCCTTCTCTGAATATTTCAACCTTGTTTTGCCTGTTTGCGTAGCCGCTTACGGCTCCGCTTGCGAATACTCCGGCGGCAGTGATGATGAACACCAGAACAGCCGAAGCAAACGCTGTGATCCGTCTTACGGGCCGTGCCGAAGCGATGCTCCTGAACCGCCGTTCAAGCTGCCGCCTCTGCGGGCACATGGCCGTAGTGTAAAATTTCCTATACATAGTAACAAACTCCTTTCCGCTTTTTTTGCAGGTCACTCCTCCTCTGCCTTGGCAAGTGCTCCGAAGCCTGCGTCGGAGATAGACCTTTGACCCTGTTCGCTTATAAGATATTCCGCCATTTTCCTTGCCGGAGAGCCCTCCGGCTCATCGGCGCGCAGCACAGCATAGTAATTTGTTGTGAGCGGATATGTACCGTCGGCAAGTGTTGCGTCACTCGGGGCAATGCCGTCTATTGAGAGCAGCTTTATTCTATCTCCTATGGATTTCTCGTACTTCTTGTAAAAATAATACATATTATAGCCGAGCGCATAATTATTCGGGTGCTCTTCACTGAAATAAGCCACTGCTGAGAGAATATTGAACATTTCCGATATCATGTTATTTTCAAGAAGCTCGGGATTCAGCTCTTTGCCGTTAAGGATGAATTTTTCCAGCTGAGCATGACTGCCGCTATTAGTGTTGCGGCAAAACGGCGTGATCTTTGCATCAGGACCTCCGACCTCGCGCCATACGGTGACCGAGTTATCTACATATATCTTTGCGATATCTTCTATTGTAAGGTTTTTTGCTGTGTTATCCGAGCTTGTGAAGAATATCAGAGCTTCATTTGATATCGGGATATATTCGAGCTCAACGTCTCTTTCCTCGGCAAGGCTGCGTACTTCCTCGCTTGGGTCGGGAACGAGGATGATATTCGCTTCGCCGTCTATTAGCAGCTCATACGATCGTATCGTTTTATCATGCGCTTCGGGATATATCGGGTGGTTGCTGTAGTTGATGAACATATCGCGATAGATGGCTTGGGTCATCGGATAAGTTGATGTCGAGCCGGTAATCACAGGCATTTCCTTATCAAAGCCGTATTCTATGGCGGTCTCTGTCGGGATCGCAGGTTCATTCTCGGCGATCAGGCCGCTGTTATAGTAGGCCAGATTTTCGCAGGCCTCGCTGCGTGTTATGACGCTCTGCGGCTTAAGATAATATGTATAATGTGAGTAATCGTCAACGCCGTCATAGGAATCCTCGACAAGAGGGTACAGGCCGTAGCCACTGCCGATCAGGCAAATATATGCGTCCCGTGCATATTCCGATACCGTGTCAAGGTCGAGCAGATATTGCTCCGGAATTCTGGTTTTCGGGGGCTTGCCGCCGATGCTGTCTATTAGCCTGTATTCCATAGTGATAAGCTCCTCGCGTGTAACGTTCCTGTCTGGATTAAAATAATCGTCTCCGGCGATTATCCCTCTGCTGTAGAGCGCATATACGGCAGACGCATACCAGCTTGAAGGGTCAACGTCCTTAAACGGCATTTCACCTACAGCTTCTCCTTCAGCGCCGATTATCCTCGCAAGCAGAACGGTCATCTGCGCCCTTGTAAGGATCTCATCGCCGTTAAAATTCCCGTTTTCGTCACCGGTGAACACTCCGCGAACAGAAAGCTCATCAAGTCCCTCCGGCTCTGAATTTGAATCAAGGTCGGCAAAGGTGAGTTTTTCGCGCTGCTCAAATTCGACCCCGGTACCCTCGGGCGCGAATGCATACAAATAGCCATCTGCATAATGACTCATGGGTATTGGCTTTCCTGTAGCCTTGTCAACTCCTACGACGCTGTAGTGGTCCCCAAAATCATATTCGGTGTCAGACTTGGTGAACGTCATAACATAGTCCTCGGCATGGCATGTTATCCCTGCGGCAATAAACAGAGCCGCCGCTGTGCATAATAGCTTTGTCTTCATAGCGTGTTTCCTCCTTTATCCCTTTTGAGTGAGCTTGAGTATCGTATTCATATATTCCTTTTTCTCCTGCCCGGTCATATCATTTACCGCATCAAGGTCGCAGGAGATCTCGCATTCCTCGTTTATCTGCGCCGAAAGCAGATAAGCTATCGGATTGAACCAGTGTATGCCGTTTGCTGCCATCACGATCCACTTGTACAGAAGATCATGCCTTTTGTAATGCGTAAGCTCGTGAAGCAGGATATAGCCGAGCTCTCGCTTTGATATCTCCTTGCAAGGAAGCAGCATGATTGGACGGATGATCCCGACAAGCATCGGCGCGTTTAAGAGCGTTGTCTGCCTGACTTGTATTTTTCGTTTTACTCCGAGAGCGGCTTTCGCAGTCTCAAGCTCCGGACAAGGGATCTCGTGCGAGCTGCGCCTTATTGCGGCAAGGAAGCGTATATAGCTTACGATCCCGCCGCCTATGAATATAACAGCTCCCGCAAGCCAGATATACACGAGCAGCTGAGCCGTTCCTATCCGCATCCTGCCGCGGGCTATGAGCGTCCGCTCGAGTACGGGAGCCTCAGCCGGTACTGCCGGTTCGGGTGCGTCGACTGATGATGCCGCAGAATAAATATCCTGCACCGAAGCCGCAGTCTCCGGTGCGGAAGTGGGCGCATCATAAGTCTCCGGCAGAGATATGTGCAGCGGCACAAGCATTATGATAACAGCCGCGGCATACGCATAATACTGCCACTTTGCGCCGAACAGGCGTTTATTTAGACGCTTGAATGCGATAAGCAGCAGCGCCGTCAGACCTCCGGCAGCAGACATGACCGCAAGCGTTTTCAAAATCACAGAATACATTTATCCCTCCAGCTCAAACATTTTTTTCAGTTCGTTTATATCGCTCTCAGACATCTGCTTGTTTTCAAACAGCGATGCCACAAGCTTCTTCACCGAGCCGCCGTAAAGCTTTCCTATAAGGCTTTTCGTCTGCTCCTCTCTGTATTCGTCCTCGGAGATGAGCGGCGTGTAGTATTTTGATTTGCCGCGCTTCTCAAACGCGACGGCGCTCTTGTCTGTGAGCCGCGAAAGAAGCGTTGCGACCGTTGTATACGCCCAGTGCCTCTCTGCAAGCCGCTCGCATACGGTATTCGCCGTTATTGGCTCGCTCTCCTCCCAAAGGACCTTCATGATCTCATATTCCGCGTCCGTTATATTCGACCTCATTATTATTCCTCCTTTATCTACAGCTGTAGTTTAATTATATTCTACACCTGTAGAGTTAATTTGTCAAGCATTTTCGGAAAATTTTTTTGGATTTTTTTAAAAAGTCAATATATTTATAAAAAAGTGCGATAAAGGTCAATATTCATATAGAAATTCAAAGGATTTTGTTATACTATATAATTCATAATTAATACGTGTATATAAGATCAGGAGGATCGAAATGGAATTATTGAAGAGAGCGGAAAAAAGCGGCTTAAAAACAAAGGTGCTTCAGTTTGGTGAGGGGAATTTTCTGAGGGGCTTTGTCGACTGGATGATAGACAGGCTGAACAAGGAATACGTATGGAACGGCGGAGTTACGGTAGTGCAGCCGCTGCCCGGAGGACTTGTGGATAAGATAGCCGCACAGGACGGACTGTATCATCTTTATCTTAGAGGGCTGCTTAACGGAGAGCGCGTTGAGGAGACGCGTGTCGTCGAATGTATTACCAATGCTGTGAACCCGTACAGTGATGCGGATAAATTTTTTGAGTGCGCACTGAATCCCGATTTGAGGTTCATCGTTTCAAATACGACGGAGGCGGGCATAGAGTATAAGAGCGGTCAGAGCGAGAGTGACTTTGCGGGGACGACCTTCCCCGGAAGGCTCACGATGTTTATGAAGAAGCGTTTTGACGCGGGACTGCCCGGCTTTATACTGCTGCCGTGCGAGCTTATAGACAGAAACGGCGACTGCCTTAAGGAGTGCATTTTGAAATACGCCGAGGACTGGGGCTACGGAAGTGATTTTATCGCTTGGGTAAACAGCGAAAACCACTTTACAAATACGCTTGTTGACAGGATAGTAACTGGCTATCCGAGGGATAAGGCTGAGGAAATGTGCAGGCAGTACGGCGTGCAGGATAACATCATAGATACGGCGGAGATATTCCATCTGTGGGTAATAGAGGGAGATAAGAAATTAGCGGAGGAGATACCGTTCCATAAGATAGGGCTAAACGTGCTCTGGACGGACGATGTTACGCCGTACAAAAAGCGCAAGGTAAGGATACTGAACGGTGCTCATACGATGATGGTGCCTGCGGCGTATCTGGCAGGTATCAGGACTGTCAAGGAGGCAATGGACAACGAGACGGTATTTGAGTTTATGAAGCAGGGGATTTTCGAGGAGGTAATACCTACTATCGATATGCCGAAGGATGAGCTTGTGCAGTTCGCAAACGACGTTATAGAAAGGTTCAGGAACCCGTTTATCGAGCATTATCTGATAAGCATAGCGCTTAATTCCGTATCAAAGTTCAAGGTACGCGTGCTCCCGAGTTTGCTCGGTTATATGGAAAAAATGGGTACAGAGCCTAAGCGTCTCGTATTTTCGCTTGCAGCGCTTATTGCGTTCTATAAAACGGACGATGCGAACGACGGCGAGGATATTATAGAGTTTATGAAAAACGCATCGGTCGAGGAGATACTGGCAAAGGAAGAATACTGGGGACAGGACTTATCGATGCTCTGCGGCTCGGTAAAGAAGTATTTTGATATGATAAACGAAAAGGGCTCAGAGGCGGCAATAAAAGAGGTAATCGCATGAAGCAGATAAAAATAAACGAGCGCGACAATGCGGCGGTCATGCTTGAGGGTGAGCTGAGAGGTCACAAGGTCGCTCTGCGCGATATAAAGGCCGGCGAAAATGTAATAAAATACGGCTATCCTATAGGCCACGCCACGGCCGATATAAAGGCTGGAGAGCATATACATACTCACAACCTTAAAACAAATCTTTCGGGGACTATGGAATATACATATGCTCCGGTCAAGACAGAGATAAAAAAGAACGGCGGCTTTAAGTTTATGGGCTATGTGCGCGAGGACGGAAGCGTCGGGATAAGAAACGAGATATGGATAATAAATACCGTGGGCTGTGTGAATAAGACTTCGGAGATACTTGCGCGTGAGGGCTCGAAGATATATGAGGGCGGCGTGTATAATTTTGTTCATCCGTTCGGCTGCTCGCAGCTCGGCGACGACTACAAGATGACGCAGAAGGTCCTAAAGGGGCTCGTAAACCATCCGAACGCGGCGGGAGTGCTCGTGCTTGGGCTCGGCTGCGAAAATAATAATATTCAGGCGTTCAGGGAAGTGCTCGGTGAGGTAAATCACAAAAGGGTGAAATTCATGTCGACGCAGGAGCATGACGACGAGATAGGCGACGGACTGAAGCTTATAGAGGAGCTTGCGGAATATGCGCGCACATTCAAAAGGACGGAATGTGATGCGTCAAAGCTTGTTGTCGGCTTGAAGTGCGGCGGCTCTGACGGCTTTTCGGGCATTACCGCAAATCCGCTTATAGGGAGAGTTTCCGATATGCTTGTCGGAGCGGGCGCAAGCACGGTGCTCACCGAGGTGCCGGAGATGTTTGGTGCGGAAACGATACTTATGGAGCGCTGTCCCGACAGAGAGACGTTCGACAAGACCGTAAGGCTCATAAATGATTTTAAAAATTATTTTATAAGCCACGGTCAGGAGGTATATGAAAAT
>CALXRY010000151.1 GCA_944390955.1 uncultured Clostridia bacterium
GCACCTTGAACCAAGCCTTGCCGGTGGCCATGCCCGCAGCCATATCTGTAGAGCCTACGCCGGTCGAGAACGCTCCGAGCGCACCGTATGTACATGTATGCGAATCGGCGCCTATGACTACGTCTCCAGCTACGACGAGTCCTTTTTCGGGGAGCAGCGCATGCTCGATGCCGACCTCTCCGA
The DNA here is from genome assembly GCA_944390955.1 of uncultured Clostridia bacterium. Classification (GTDB taxonomy): domain Bacteria; phylum Bacillota; class Clostridia; order UBA1381; family UBA1381; genus Ornithomonoglobus_A. The sequence goes on from CALXRY010000151.1 coordinate 184, forward strand.
CCTCAAAATAATTATCGATGTCCATTTCCTTTGCAAAATTACGCACCTTCAAGGCCTGCTGAGCCGACTTTATATCCTTGTTCGGAGTAAAATGATCTGGCACGAGTGCGATCTTTGCCTTATCAAATACCGATTCGGTCCCTATCTTGGCAAATTCGTTTATTGCCACGGGCGAGGTTATGTCGTTTCCGAGAACAAGATTCAGATCCGCCATGATCAGATCCCCTGCCTTGACCGACGGCAGTCCCGCCGCGCGGGCAAGGATCTTCTGCGTCATTGTCATTGACATAATAAATCAATCCTTTCCGTTAATAGTTGTATAAAACCATTGTATATTATATTACATTTTGCGCGGTTTGTAAATAGTCATGACCTATTATTTTTTTATTTCCCGCTGCTATTGTATTATATCACATGATATGATATAATACAAATATATAATATTTATAATATATATAAAATAAAATTATAGGAGTAAGAAATATGACGAACTTTGACAACCTCGGCAGGTACAGAGCGTTCCTTGCCGTATCGGAATACGGGAGCATATCGTGTGCCGCGGATATGCTCTATATCTCCCAGCCGGCTGTCAGCGCAAGCATAAAAAAGCTCGAGGAGAGCATGAACACCGCGCTGTTCATAAGAAAGCCACGGGGCGTGGCGCTCACAGACAGCGGAAGAATACTGTACGACGGGATCACAAAGGCGATGGCGATGATATCAGGCTCCGAGGAGCGCGTTAGGAGTCTTTCGGGAGCGAGCCGCCTCAGGATAGCTGCGAGCAATGTGCTCTGCAAGCATATGCTTATGCCGTATCTAAAGCGCTTTACCGAAAAATATCCGAACGCCGATGTATCGATAACGTGTACATCTTCAGCACAGGCTACGGCGCTGCTCGAGGGTGGGAAGGTAGATATCGCCCTTGCCGCAAAACCTGCGTCCATTCACGGGCTTGCTTATCATGCGCTCGGAGACATCGAATATATCTTTGTATGCACACCTCTTTACATTGAAAAGCTCGGCTGCGGCGGAAGCGATATTTTTGAGCACGGCAATATTATGCTGCTCAACAAATCAAACGTCTCAAGAACGCATATAGACGATTATTACACCGAAAATAAAATAAACCCCGCGCATATACTTGAGGTCAACGACATGGACCTGCTCATAGAGTTTGCCAAAATGGGCATAGGCGTTTCATGTGTTGTAAAGCAGTTTGTGCAGAGCGAGCTTGAAAACGGGATGCTTACCGAAATAACGCTGCCCACGCCCGTCCCTCCGCGTGAAACAGGCTTCCTGTACCATGACGATATACATCAGCCCAACAAAAATATATTTAGACTCATTGAACTGGTATAATATGTAAAATATTAAATTTATATAACACTTCGGGCTGCGCTATTGTTTATTCGAAAAAAATATGCTATAATATAATATGTATGCAAAAAAATAATTTAATTTATATAAGGAGAGATTACCTTAATAATGGCACAGACTAAAAAAAAGGCTGCGGCTAAGACATCGTCAAAGAAAGCCGCTTCCAAACGATCCGCCGCAAAAAGGACGCCGGTAAATACGCTTCCCATATATATAATAACGTCGGGGCTGCTTGCCCTGTTCCTGGGGATATTTATGTATGTCGATACGGGAGCCGGCGGGATCATCAACGAGGCGGTGCGCTCTTTCTTCTGCGGGATGTTCGGACGGACAGGCTTGCTGTTTCCGTTTGTATGCTTCGGAATGATGATATATATGTCAAAGTACCGCGACGTAAAGAAATTCTGGATAAAGACAGCTCTCATTCTGCTGGCAATGGTAAATATCAGCGCGATTTCGGGGCTGTACAACAGAGGAGTTATCGAGACTGCCTACGCAATGGGCGCATATGAATTTTCCGGCGGAGGGCTGCTCGGTACCGCGGTGTCCGTATTTATGACGTCGCTTTTTCAGCAGGCCGCGTCATACATAATACTTATCATCACGCTTGTGATCCTTGCAAGCTGTATAAGCGGAGTATCGCTGTTTAGGCTCATGGGTCATGGACTGCAAAAGGCAGCCGGGAACGCAAGCGCAAAATACGGCGAGCTGAAAGAAAAATACGAAAATCAAAAGGAAGAAAAGGAGCGGACGCCTGAGGCGGTATCGGTCGCTAATGAGTTTGCGGCGGAGATGAACCGCACGCCGTCGGGGCTTAAATTCGAGTCGCCCGAGGAGGCGGAGCTGCCGTCTCCAAAAAAGAAAAAGAACGCTTACGAAAACGAGCCGGAGGAGGATTATTCAAATGGCATAGACGAGGTATTTGCCGATCTGTCAAACAAGCAGGCAAAGCAGTCTGGCTTCGAGAAGGACGATGTTCAGGAGACTGAGACGAAAAAGGCGGAAAATCAGCCTGAGACCAAGAGAGAAAGCGTTGAAGAAAAGCCTTCCCGGAAAGCAAAAAGCATGACCGAAACTGAAAGGCAGGACTTCCACGAGGAATTTGACAATGCGATGGTCATGCCTGTCAAGGAATACGTATATCCGACGCTCGACCTGCTAGATCCGCCCAAGAAGGTGTCGGGAGATTTGCGTGAGGAGCTCCGCAATACTGCTGAAAAGCTTATACGAGTGCTTGATGATTTCGGCGTAAAGGCAAAGCTTCTGCAGGTCACGCAGGGCCCGACGGTAACGCGCTTTGAGATTCAGCCCGATACTGGGATAAAGCTTTCAAAGATAGTCGGACTGGCCGACGATATAGCTCTTAATCTTGCCGTATCGACCGTTCTGGTTGCGCCAGTCCGCGGCAAGGCGGCGATAGGCGTAGAGATACCGAACAACAATATCTCAACAGTTTCGATACGCGAGATGCTTGAATCGGACAAGTTCAGGAATGCAAAATCAAAGCCCCCCGTTGCACTCGGAAAGGATATAGGCGGCAATGTCGTTATCGGCGACATCGCAAAGATGCCGCACGTGCTCATCGCCGGAGCCACCGGAAGCGGTAAATCGGTCTGCATAAATACGATAATAACGAGTATTCTTTATAAGGCGTCACCCGACGAGGTAAAGCTCATA
>CALXRY010000152.1 GCA_944390955.1 uncultured Clostridia bacterium
GCAACTCAATTATACAGCAAAAAGGGGGTTATTGCTATATTTTTATTAAAAAATATTCAAAATCCCATAAAATCAAGGTTTTAATGAAAATTAAAATAAAAAAACAGGGTGTAAACTTTACACTACCGGAAATTTCAAAGGAGGATTACTATGAAAAATTTACAAAAAACTACAGCGATTCTTTGCACAGCCGCGGCGCTTGCCGGAACATTCGGAATTACAAGCACACCGCCGGCTATGGCGGCCGCCGGAGAAACGGAAACCGTAATGCCTATGTTTACGGCTCTTACAGATTACTACTCCGATCTTTATATCAGCGGCGGCATAGCTTACTGCAGTGCAACCACAAAGGTGCAGAGCGGCTACATAGCCGGAGTGATAATGGAGCTGCAGTACAAGGAGGGCGGCAACTGGATCACTGCGGACAGCCGTTCGGGGACAGCATGGGGCGATGTCAGCGTGAGCCAGAACTGGTATATCAGCAGCAGCTACGAATACAGGCTTGTGACGCAGCACTACGCATACGACGGCAGCTGGAATGTAGTCGATTCATTGGTTACATACGATTATTAATCATTCCGGTACAGGCCGGGCAAAACAACGGTTATGACCGCGGCGTTTTTACGCGGGAGCGGGCGGCTTGCTTTTAAGAAATAAAAAGAGAAAGGGGTGAAGCTTACGCTTGTATAGGATATAGGCAAAAATACAATAAAAAAGCAAGAGACCCTGCGCATGACCGCAGAAAAGTTTTGAAGAGAATTATGCGGACATGCGCTCCGTAGGGGATCTCTCGGGAATAAGTATACATCAAGCTGCGCGCTTTGTCAAGCTTTCCGGGAGTTCCTCCGCGGCGGTGCTCACACGTTGAGCGGTGCGGTAATGATAAAAAATCAAAATCTTTAGGAGGAAAATACAATGAAAAAATTCAGAAAGCTTTTAGCAATGGGTTTGGCTGTGATGGCAGCAGTTTCGGCAATGAGTATGAGCGCTTTTGCGGAGTATGAAAGACCGGCAATAGAGAATGCAAAGGTTATAACACAGCAAACATCAGACGGAGGCAGTATAACAATTACATATAATCCCAAATATGAGGTTGAATTATTGAGTGAAAATGAATTAGTAATGCCGTTAATTGATAGTATATATGTTGACAGTATGCGTTCGACTTTAGGAAGTATGGTTATGAATGTAAATGGCACCATTCAATTTAATGACACATACGAGCTTAATAATAACAACCCTCTATTTTCACCAAAAAAATATAGATATGCTTCCGGAAGGATGGCAAGACCGGTTGTTGTTCCCGAATATACACAATCCGTATCTGTAGAAGTATTTGCGCAAAACCCAAATAATTCATCAGATACTGAGTTAGTTGCATATGCGGACTTAAATAACACATCAGCAAGGATGCCCATAAATATTACCAGTCCGGATTATAGCAAAAACTATTATTTCAAAATTTATAGAACGGCAGATACAACTGCAGAGGGATATATAGTTATATATTGATTTTATGATTTGCAGGGATTGTTAACAGCCCATTATTCTGAAAGGAGGGAGTAAGATGTTCAAGAAATTATCTGTTATTTTTATCCTATGCATAGCAGCTTCTATAATGACTGTATATGCTGAAAATACAGACACAAACTCAGGAGAATATCCTGATAATTCCATTATAGACGGCAACGGCGAAGTAAGCGAAGAAGATCGTATACCGCCTCCGATAGTAGTTGATGAAAATTTCAAGATTGACAGGCAGGATTTTCTTGACGATAACACTGTAAAGGATGTAAAAATATATCATGTTGCCCATGGGTGGGACGATCATGCCGAAACTGAAATAACATTTACCTCCGGAACGCCTTACATTGATGAGGATCAGCGCATGAGAGTGCCGCTCAGAGATTTTTCCACTCAGCTTGACTATAGTGTAACATGGTATGCTGAAACGGGACAAGCAGCTGTATGCAGTAATTCGAGCGAGATATGGTATGTTTTTTCTCCCGATAACGATGTTGTATTATGCAATGTCTTTGGCGGGGCCACGTTCAGGATAGGGCATCTCCATATGGATTGTACGCCGATTGTGATTGACGGCGTAATGTATGTTCCAATACGGCATCTTGCAAACATACTCGGCTACGATGTTGTCTGGGATGAAGAAGCAAAGATAGCCAAACTGTACGGCGCATCGGTTTGGAGTATGGACAGCGGTCCTGTATATCTGGATAGCTACTATTTTGAAGACAACGTATCCGAATAGAATACGGCGGCTTAAAAAAATGAACTATGTCCGGCGGACGTTTACGATAATTCTGTATAGCGCCGGCGGATAATGGTTCAATAAAATATGTAGCAGCAAATACGGTTGCGCTTGATTTCTAAATAATTTTAAATCGCTAAACCCATCAGAGGTACAGCCGTGAAGCTATTTCCGGCTGTGCCTCGCTTACCTCAAAAATATACGGCGGCCGCCGAACCTTTTATTTAACAACATTATTTAAATATGCTATACTTTATATAGTATATTTTTATGATGAAAGGAAGATAAAAATGCTTAGAAAGCTTATATGCCCGCTGCTGTGCACGGCTATGCAAAAAGCAGGGGTCTGCAGCATTAACAATCGCATATGGCGGCTCGATTTTAGATACAGAACGACCGAAACGCACAAAAATGCAGCACACAGGCTGCATTTTTGTTGTCCAAACTGCGTACTCGCACCGCGCAAGAAGGCGCGTACAGCCAAATATTTTTATCTCAGCTGAGCATCCAATTCACTTGCAAGATTCTTCAATACCTTATCGAATACCTCCTGTACCTCGTCGCCTGTAAGGCTCCTGTCGGCAGCCCTGAACACAGCGGAATAAGCCACGCTCTTTTTGCCCTCGGGTATCTGCTCACCCTCATATACATCGAACAGCTTTATATCCTCAAGCAGCTTGCCTGCCGATTTTCTTATTACCGCCTCTATTTCCGCAACGGGCGTCTCTCTGTCTACGAGCATCGCAATATCGCGCGTTACAGCCGGGAATTTGGGAAGCGGACTGTATTTTATATCGTAATCGATAGCTGCTTTCAGCGCATCGAACGAAAGCTCTGCCGCGTAGCACGGAACGTCTATGCCGTATTTTTTGCTTACCGACGGGTGTATCTGCCCGATAATCCCAAGCTCCGTACCGTTTGCGGTGACCTTGGCGGCCCTTCCCGGATGATACGTCGGGTTGTCCTTTACGGCCGTGAACGAAGCATTATTTATATGCAGCTGCTCAAGCAGCTCCTCAACGACGCCCTTTAATGTGAAGAAGTCCTCGTCCGCGCCGTACATTCCGAGCGTTACGACAACCGGCTCGTCGGGGAGCTTTTCGCCTTCCTTGGGAAGGAATATCTTGCCCTGCTCAAACAGCCTTGCAGACGCGTTCCTGTAATTATAGTTCCTCGAAAGAATATCGAGCATACTCGGGATGGTGCTCGTCCTCATGACAGAAGTATCCTCGCCGAGAGGGTTCTTTATTTTTACAGTGTTCCTCAGCGGGCTGTCCGCAGAAAGTCCTATCTTATCAAAATTCGAGGGGCTTATGAACGTCATCGTGTATATCTCGTTCATGCCCTGTGCGCAGAGCAGCTCGCCTATTTTGTCTGCAAGCTTCTGCTCCGGAGTTTTTCCGCCGCATGTGGCTTCGCCGCTCAGGAGCGTCGTCGGTATCTTATCATAGCCGTGGAAGCGTGCTACCTCCTCAGCAATATCCGCCTCGCCCTCAAGATCGGGTCTGAAGGTCGGAGGAATAAGCGTCATATTATCGACCTCTATGCCGAGCGCCTTGAAATATCTCAGCATCTCGCTTTCATCTATATCGGTCCCGAGGAATTTATTTATTTTGTCCGGTCTGAACGGTATCGTTATCCTTTCCTTCACGTTCCCGACAACATCCAGCATCCCGCTGCATACCTCGCCGCAGCAGAGCTGCTCAACGAGCTGGCAGGCTCTTTCGACTGCCGGAACGGTGTTGTTGTAATCGAGGCCCTTTTCATATCTTGACGAAGCCTCTGTACGCAGACCTACTCTCTGGGCCGTGAGCCTTACGCTTGCAGCGTCGAATGTGGCCGATTCAAATATAACTGTGGTCGTATCGTCCTTTACCTCACTGTTGAAGCCGCCCATAACGCCTGCGATAGCGACTGCGCGCTTGCCGTCGGCTATAACAAGGTCGTCGTTTGTGAGCTTTCTGTCCTGCTCGTCGAGCGTCTTTATGACCTCGCCGTCAGCGGCGCGGCGCACGATGATCTTATTGTCCTCAAGGTCTCTGAGGTCGAACGCGTGCATCGGCTGACCGTATTCGAGCAGCACATAGTTTGTTATATCCACTATATTATTTATAGACCTCACTCCGCAGGCGTGGAGACGCTCGCGCATCCATGCCGGCGACGGGCCTATCTTTACATTCTTTACCATTCTTGCGCAGTAACGCAGGCACTTGTCCTTATCGAGCACCTCAACGCTCAGATGGTCGGCGATATTGTCCTGTGCCTCGGTAAATTCCGGCTTTGGAACGCTGAATTCACGTCCAAAGGTCAGCGCCGATTCCCTTGCAAGCCCTATTATTGAGAAGCAGTCGGGACGGTTTGAGGTGATCTCAAACTCAACGATGTTTTCATTCAGACCGAATACATCCTTTATATCTGTGCCCGGCTTTATATCATCGGGCAGTATGAGTATGCCGTACTCAGGCTCATAGCCGAGGAGTCCCTCGCTTATACCAAGCTCATCGTGCGAGCATATCATTCCGTTCGATACAACGCCTCTCAGCTTGCCCTTTTTGATCTTTACTCCGCCGGGCAGCGTTGATCCGTGGAGAGCGACGGGGACTGTTATCCCTGCCTTTACGTTCGGTGCGCCGCAGACTATCTGCAGCTCCTCACCCGTGCCCGCGTCAACAGTGCAGACATGGAGATGATCGCTGTCGGGATGATCCTCGCATGTGAGCACCCTTCCTGCTACGACCTTATCTATTTCACTTCCGAGATTCTCTACACCCTCGACCTTTGAACCGGTCATAGTAAGCCTATCGGCGTATTCCTTCGGAGTTATTCCCTCGGCGTCCATATAATCGGACAGCCAGCTCATTGGGAGTTTCATTTATTATCATTCCTTTCGGTTTCTAAATTGTCGAGCCACCTGTTCATTTGCCTTATGCTTTTAAATATATGGGTTTCCTTTCCGGCCGCTTTTACGGCATCGATAAAACTGATGTTACGGCGGTGTTTTTTGCGGCCGTCAAAAAGTATCCATTTTGCAAATTCAAAGTCGAACTTCTCATTACAGCCCTCGCCCATATCGGGGCGCGTTTGATTTTTATATTTAAGACTGCGCAAAAACGCGTTTTTAAAGCATGTGAACCTGTTCACATCGACAAATATGATCGTGTCGGCGCGCTCTGTTCTTTCTTTCCAGAGCACGTTACGGTAATTGCCTTCTATTATCCACCTGTCCCGCTCCAGAACGGGAGCCAGCCTGCTTATCTTATATTCTCTTGATGATTCGACCCATCCCGGCAGCCAGTGGAGCCTGTCCATATGGACCGGCTCGATGCCGAGCTTTTCGCCGAGCTTTCGCGCAAGCGTGGATTTTCCTCCGCCGGAAAATCCAAATATCATTATCCTATCCATATCACTTAGAATTGTTTAAGGAACCTCAGATCATTTTCGGTGAACAGTCTGAGGTCGTTTATATCGTACTTCCTCATAGCTATTCGCTCAAGACCGAGTCCGAACGCAAAGCCCGAATATACCTCGGGGTCTATGCCGCAGTTTTCGAGCACCTTGGGATGTACCATCCCACAGCCGAGACTCTCTATCCAGCCCTCTCCCTTGCAGACGCTGCAGCCTTCTCCTCCGCATACAAAGCACGAAACATCGACCTCTGCCGACGGCTCCGTAAACGGGAAGTGGTGCGGTCTGAAACGTACCTTCGTATCATTTCCGTAAAGCTCATGTATAAAGGTCTCGAGAGTACCCTTTAAGTCAGCCATCGTAACGCCCTTGTCAACAACTAGCCCCTCTATCTGATGGAATACCGGAGAGTGCGTTGCGTCAACGCTATCGCTTCTGTAGACCCTGCCCGGTGCTATGACCCTTATCGGCGGCTTTGTCTGCTCCATGACCCTTATCTGCATCGGAGACGTCTGTGTCCTCAGAACTACGTCGTCATCTATATAGAACGTATCCTGAGTGTCGCGAGCGGGATGGTTCTTCGGTATGTTGAGAGCTTCAAAATTATAGTAGTCGAGCTCCACCTCCGGCCCCTCGGCGATCTCAAAGCCCATGCCGATGAACGTATCCTTTATCGTATTCATTACCTGCGTCAGTGGGTGCAACCCGCCGAGCTCCTTCTTTTTACCCGGCATTGTAACATCGACTACCTCCGCAGCGAGCCTCAGCTCCTCCAATGCAGACTCAAGCTGCGCCTTCTTTGTGTCGATAGCATTTTCGAGCTTTGAGCGTATCTCATTGGCAAGCGCGCCTATAACCGGACGCTCCTCCTTTGAAAGCTTTCCCATGCCCTTCAGCACTGCCGTAAGCTCACCCTTTTTTCCAAGGTATTTGATACGGATCTGCTCAAGCGCGTCCATGTCCTTCGCCTCGGCAAGCGCTCCCTGAACGGCAGCTCTGATCTCCTCAAGCTTCTGCTTCATTTTCCTCTTCCTTTCGATAGATATTTTCAATAAATAAAAAACACTTCGTCCTTATTGGGACGAAGCGTGTCAGCTCCGCGATACCACCCGACTTCCGCTGATATCAGCGGCACTCAAAGGACGTATAACGGCGTCACCCGTCGCAAACTACTTGATTATGTTCATAAGCGCAGCTCCAAAACGAAATTTCACACATCACCCTTACCGCAGCGGCTCCCAGCTCAATAACCCCTGCTCTCTCTGTGGCGGAATGACAGCTACTTGATTTTTTCATCGCCTTTGTTTATTCAATTACATTAATATATATCATATTTCCGCGCGGTTGTCAAGGGGTATTTGCGGATTTTTTGCTTATGGGCATAGGGAGCGAGTAGATTTTTTCAAATTTAAAAAAAAATATGTAAAAAATTCTGACACTGCCTTGACTTTTTTATTCCAATATTATATAATTAAAATACGCAAATATATGTATCTTAATAATTAAGGAGGAAAGACATATGGGAACAAAAATTTTATCTGTTCTGGCAGCTGTTTCGCTGACTGCTGTATTCGGGATAGCCGCAGGAGCAGAGGGGGACAATGTCGCCAAAATAGGCGAACAAGAATATTCAACGCTTCAAGATGCAATCAATGTGGCCACCGGAGACACCGAGATTGATCTTATGTCAAATACAGCAGAAGATGTATCAATACCTTCGGGTAAAACTGTAACGATCGACCTTAGCGGATACAAGATAACGAACATCACAGGTCACACAATCACAAATAACGGAACACTGACCATCAACGACAGTAGCAGCAGCCATGCCGGTACTGTCGACAATGTAACTCATCAAAAAGCCGCCGTATATAACGAATCAGGAGCGACAGCAATGCTGAATGCTGGTACGTATGAAAGAAGTTTAGAAGCAGGAGATACAAACGGCAACAACGGGAACAGTTATTATACGATCTACAATCAAGGAAATATGGAGATAAGTAATGCTGTTATAAATAATAAGGGTACATATTCGAGCTGCATTATCAATGGCGGATTTGAAGACGGTGCAAAGCTCACAATAGATGGAGCAACGGTTACCGGCGGTATTAATGCAATAAAAAATGATGAGTACGGAAGTACTCTTACGATAACCTCGGGAACTTTTACAAATTCCGCCTTAGATGGCGCTGTTATACTTAATGCAGCCACTGCAAACATAAACGGCGGAACGTTTAACGGCAGCGGCGCTTGTGTTATCAACGTTACACAGGGACACCCGAATAAGGAGAGCTCGGAACGGGAAAACAGCACAACAACGATAACAACCGGAACGTTTAATGCAACAGGAACAAACACAACTCTTATTTATGCTCCGGGTAATACGACAATGGATAATAAAGGTGTATCGGTGTCAGGCGGAACCTTTTCTGGTACGATTTCGACCAATTTGTTGGACACAGGTAATGTGATTGTAAAAGAAGAAAATTCGTATGTAGTGGAGAATGATAACAAAAGCTATGCAGCAAGATACGCCGGAGTGCGATATAACAGCATAAATGAAGCAATCAACGATAATCGTTCTGACACGCTGCCTCAAAATATTTACCTGCTCAGAGATATAAGCGAAAATGTTGTGATACCGGAAGGGCACAAAATACAGATTGACCTTAACTCATATAAAATAACAAATGACGACACGTCAATTCCGTTATGTAATACTATAACAAACAATGGTACATTGACAATAAGAGATACCAGTGCCGAAAAAAATGGTACAATAGACAACGTTTCACACCAGAAGGCGGCCATATATAATGAAGCCGGCGCAACGGCAACACTGAATGCCGGTACGTATACAAGGAGTAAGGAAGCCGGAAGTAGCCCTGATAACAACGGCGGAAATTCATATTATTATATAGTTAATCATGGAACAATGACCTTGGGTAATATTAATGTTATCAGCAGTGGTTCTTACTCAAGCCTGATAGAGAACGGCTGGTATGATGGTACTAAGGATCATCCGGATGGCGCCGTTGCAACTATGACAATAAACAATGGTACGTTTAGCGGTGGTATAAACACTATTAAAAACGATGACTGGGGCATTTTGACCATAAATGGTGGTACTTTTAGTAATGTGAAGCAATACCCTGTTTACAATGTAAATGTTACTACCATAAACGATGGAACGTTTAATGGTAACGATGGCGAAGGTGCCGTATATAATTGGGCAATAAACAATACAATGGACCAGGGTATAGTTACGATTACAGGAGGGAAATTTACAGGTGGTATAAGAGAAGTCGCTGATGGACAGACTCCTGTTACTGATGTATCCGGCGGTACTTTTGATACAGACGTATCGGAATACCTTGCTGACGGCTGTGCAATATCAACGGGAACAAATTCATATTCGGTACTGAATCCGGACAACCATACTGCAAGTATAGACACCGCGGGAACATACAAGTCGGCAACAAATGCAGACGGCTATTATGACCAGATGGATATAATGACAACATCAGGCTTGACATCGGGCAGTATTAGATTTAATGTAACAAACAACAATAGTACAGAATCTACAACATTGGATTATAATACTGCAACAGTAGAAGGCAGTCAAATAACAATAGGACTTATCATTACGGGTATCCCTGCGGAACAGACAGTTTCCGTAAGCATAGCAGAGTAATTAAGGAGGAAGGCAGAATGAAAAAATATATTGAGCCTGAAATAAAAATTTCGGAATTCAGCTGCGAAAATATCGTAACGGATTCAGTCGTTACGAGCAGCCTTTCCACGTTTGTAGGCGAAGGCATCGAGGTACAGGAAGTCACATATCAGTCTATATTTAAAACAACAGAGTAATTATTATAATTGAGGAAAACCGCCCCGCTGGGCGGTTTTCTTTGTAATACAACTGAAATATTGAAATCTCTCTGTAATATTAAAAAACTTTATTTTTGTTGAATGTATACAATTTATTATATTGGCAAATATATCTGATAGCTAAACATCATAAAAAACCATGTCGTTTTTGTTACAAAACGGCCGCTTTTATTACGCATTTGTTACAAAAATATTTCTCTGAGAGAAAAAAGGTGTTGACAAAGCGCGGATTATGGTGTATAATGCCACTTGTAATCGAATTGTAATAGAACAGAAATCAAAACGTAACCGGTGAAATATTTTTGAAACCAAATTCGCCGGTCTGATATTATCGGGAGGTTTTATTTGAATTATGAAGAACTTTAAACATTCAA
>CALXRY010000153.1 GCA_944390955.1 uncultured Clostridia bacterium
GGCTTATTCTCCCTGAATATTTAGCGAAAATCAATGGCAATTGGCTATTTCTTGCCTTGATTTTTGAAAAATTAATCGAAATAGCAAAATATTATGATTGGGAATCAATTTTTAGAGGTTCCCTTAATAAAAAAATGCGGATAATATGCAAAAAATGCTTGAAAAAAAGCAAAAAATATAGTATATTATATGTATAGAATACTTATTAAAAAGGAGAGAATACATATGAGATGCCCCTACTGCGGTTTTACCGAAAGCAAGGTTATCGATTCGCGCCCGACCGAGGAAAGCAACGCCATAAGACGCCGGCGCGAATGCCTTAAATGTCAGAAAAGGTTTACAACATACGAAAAGCTCGAGGCAATATCTCTCGTTGTGATAAAAAAAGATCAGTCAAGACAGCAATATGACCGCAATAAGATATTAAAGGGCATCATAACGGCATGCGAAAAGCGCCCGATCTCTCTTGCACAGATGGAAAAGATCGCCGACGATATAGAAGGTGAGCTTTATCAGTCGATGGAGCGTGAGATAGACAGTGCAAAGATAGGCGAAAAGGTTATGGAAAAGCTCAAGGTGCTTGACGAGGTGGCATATGTTCGTTTTGCGTCGGTATACAAGAGGTTTGACGATATCCATACGTTCATGGATGAGCTGAAGGGATTAATAGATGAAAAATAAGAATATTTGTGAGGGCGGAGCAGATCTTCATATGCACTCTACGGCATCCGACGGAACGATGACTCCGGCGGAGCTTGCTCTGCACGCAAAAAACGCAGGGCTGCGTGCCGCGGCGCTCACTGACCACGATACTCTCTCTGGACTGAGGGAGTTTTGTTTTGAGTGCGGAAAGATAGGAATAGAGGGCATACCCGGAGTGGAGATAAGCGCAAAATACAGGTGCGAGATGCATATACTGGGCTTGTTCGTTAATTATGAGGATAGGGAGTTTGCGGAAATTCTCGGCGGGCTTTCAAGGTCGCGCGCCGAAAGAAATTATAAAATGCTTGATATGCTCAGAGACGGCGGCTTTGATATAACAGAGGAGGATATCCTGTCTCAGAAGCAGGACAGGGACATGAACCTTTGCGGAAGGGCGCACTTTGCGGCGGCTCTTGTGAAGAAGGGCTATGCAGAGGATACCGACGATGCGTTTGCAAAATATATCGACAGGGGAAAGCCGTTTTATGCGGCAAGAAGGACGTATCCGCCGAAGGAAACGATAGAGATAATAAAAAATGCCGGAGGGCTTGCGGTGCTTGCGCATCCGATATATATCTCAAAGGATGAAGCCGAGCTTGAGACTTTGCTCACAGAGCTCAAGGGCTACGGTCTTGACGGCATAGAGTGCTATTACAGCCAGTACGACAAGGCGTTTTCCGATATGTGTCTCAGGATATGCAAAAGGCTCGACTTGCTGCCGTCGGGCGGAAGTGATTTTCATGCCGGGAACAAGCCGCATATCCCGATAGGGATAGTGAACGGAGGAAGCGTCATGCCGTATGAGGTCGTAGAAAATTTAAAGAAAAGACTGCGGGGGATGGTATAATGGAAAGAACGATAGCGGCCGTGTCGACTCCGCCGGGAGCTGGAGGTATCGCCGTGATACGCATAAGCGGCAGCCGGGCTGTAGAAATAGGCGACACGGTATTCCGCGGAAAGGATGGGCTTGCCGATGCAGAGAGCCATACGGTGCATTACGGGTTTGTCGTAAACAGTAAGGGCGAAAAGATAGATGAGGTGCTCGTCACAGTCATGCGTGCGCCGAGAACGTTTACGGCGGAGGATACGGTAGAAATAAGCACTCACGGTGGTATCATGAGTGTGCAGGGTGTGCTTGATGCGGTGATTAAGGCGGGGGCGTCTGCGGCGGAGCCGGGGGAATTTACAAAGCGCGCATTCCTTAACGGCAGGATCGACCTTTCTCAGGCCGAGGCCGTTATAGATATTATAAATTCAAAGAATGAGCTGTCGCGCAGGAGCGCATTGTCGCAGCTTGAAGGCGGACTTTCAAGAGAGATAAGGGACGTCAGACAGAGACTCGTGAGCCTTGCCGCCGGTATGCAGGTCATAATCGATTATCCCGACGAGGATTTGGAGGACGTAACGGAGCAGGATATATACGACACTGCATCTGAGTGTGCCGAACGTATAAAGAAACTGCTTGACACGGCCGACAGCGGAAAAATCCTGCGAGACGGACTGAGGACCGCGATCGCAGGCAAGCCCAACGTCGGAAAATCCTCGCTCCTGAACAGTCTTGCAAGAGCCGACAGGGCAATAGTGACCGATATAGCCGGAACGACGCGCGACGTGATAGAGGAGTATGTGAACCTTAACGGAGTGCCGATAATACTTACCGATACGGCGGGGATACGCGAAACCGACGATACCGTTGAGAAAATAGGCGTTGAACGCTCAAGAAGATCAATAGACGAGGCTGACCTTGTTATCGTAATGCTCGACGGAAGCGAG
This sequence comes from uncultured Clostridia bacterium, assembly GCA_944390955.1. Classification (GTDB taxonomy): domain Bacteria; phylum Bacillota; class Clostridia; order UBA1381; family UBA1381; genus Ornithomonoglobus_A. The sequence continues at coordinate 2,476 of CALXRY010000153.1, forward strand.
CTCCTGACCGACGAGGACCGTGAGGTGCTTAGGGAAACACGGCAGAAAAAGCGGATAATAGTGATAAACAAGACGGACCTTGGACGCCCGAAATATACCGAGGCCGTAAGAGCAAAAGCGAACGGAGCTCCCGTGCTTGAGGTCAGCGCCGTTACGGGACAGGGGCTTGATGCGCTGGCGGACGAGATAAAGCGCATGTATCATTTTGGCGCAGTGTCCGCCGGCAGCGGAGCTGTTATAACGAATATGCGTCATAAAAAGGCGCTTATCCTTGCGGAGGACGCCCTGAAGCGTGCTGCGGAGGCTATACGTTCCGGAATGCCATCGGACATAGCGTCTATAGACATAAATGAATCCATAAATGCGCTCGGTGAGATAACGGGCGAAACGGTGTCGGAGGATATAGTGAATGAGATATTTCACAATTTCTGCGTAGGAAAATAAGCGGCGCATCTCATCACTCTCAAGGACTTGAAGTACTTACGCTTCCGCGGGGCGGAAGTTGCCAAAGGCAAGTTTTGCAAAGCAAAACCGTAGGAATACGTCTGCGTCCTTTCGAGTAATGACCTGCTTGCTTCTTTTCCACGTTATAAATTATACCGCCGTGAGCGGCGGAATGGAGGAATAAGTTTGAAACAAATAAAAGTTAGGGCTAAAACGTAGTAAATAAAAAAAGAGCGTGGCAAACAGACTGCATAAAGCAGCCTGAATTACAATATTAGGTAATGGTGCTAAGTGGCTAAAACTTCATC
>CALXRY010000154.1 GCA_944390955.1 uncultured Clostridia bacterium
ATGCCGCATTCGGCGCGGTTTTATTTATTTCAACCGCACCTGCAAACATAAATAAATCAGTTCCGGAAAAATAAATAAAATATTTTTAAAAAACTATTGACTTTCGCTTCAACACGCTGTATAATAAAAACAAGATGTTGAAGCGAATAAGAAAGGAGTGAGGAAAATGCATATATCGGACGCGGAGATGGAGATAATGCGCATTATCTGGGAGCTTGACCGCGAGGTCACCACAAAGGAGCTGACGGAGCTCCTGCCCGAAAAAAAGCTTACTACTATTTCAACACTTGCGGGAAGGCTGATAAGCAAGGGCGCGCTGACCTCCGAAAAGATAGGAAGGTCGCACGCGCACAAATACCGTGCGCTTATCACCGAGGACGAATACAAGGCTATGGAGACGCGGAGCTTTCTTAGGTCTATACATCGCGGCAGCGTAAAGAGCCTTATCTCCGCCCTGTTCAGGGACGAGGATCTTACAAAAGAGGACATCGATGAGCTGAGAAGCTTTATAAACAAAGGAGGCGAAGATGATGCTTAGGCTGCTGCTGACGGCGACCACCGCGGGTGGTGCGGCAGGACTTTTGCTTATAGCCTTCAAACGCAGGCTTGTCAAAATCTTTGGCGGACGGTGGTATTATTTTATATGTCTGTTCTCGCTGCTTCTGTTTCTCATTCCGGTAAAGCTGAACAAAAGCGATATTTTACCGGTGAGGATAATCACCGACAGAACAAGAACGTATATGAGCGGCACAGTGGAAGATATGAGCACAGCGCAGTATACCCCGCCGTCAGAGGCATTGCTTACTCCTCAGAACGAATATACACCTCCGGAAGTGATACCGTCATCCGACGGCAGCTCACTGATATCACTGCCAGATACAGAGACTGTTTTGATCTGTATATGGATTGCGGGAGCGGCGGCAGTGCTGGCACGGTATCTGGTCTCATATCTTAGGTTTTTGCATAAATTCGTTCCGCGTTATACGCGCCGCAGCAGCGAAAAGCCGGAGATAATAAAAAGCTCTATGATATATTCGCCGATGCTCATAGGCTTTTTCCGCCCAAGACTGCTGATACCTGAAGCCCCTATGGCGGAAGAGGATTACAATATGGCGCTTAAGCATGAAATGGTGCATTACCGCCGCCGTGATTCATGGCTCAAGCTGTTTGCGGTATTTGTAAATTCCGTTCATTGGTTCAATCCGGTATCGTATATAATGGTGAACGTTATCGGCGAGGCGTGCGAATACGCATGCGATGAAGAGGTAGTCCGCTCAATGGATGCGGACGAAAGGAAACGCTACAGCGAAATGATCCTGAACGTTGCGTGCCAGTCGTCTCCGGCGCTGAGCAGCAGCATTGCAAGGAGCAAGTCGCAGCTTTTAAGGAGGTTTGAGCTTATTATGGATAAAAGGGTAAAGAAAATAACGGCAAGAGGCACAATTGCGGCGGCGCTCGCAGTTATAGGTATAGCGGCGGCGAGCGCCTTTGCCTTTGCCGACGGGAACACAGAGCTGTTTGAAGACGGCGGAGCTATGATCACGCCGTATCAATATCCGGCAGAAAGCATGGAATATAACGTCAACCGGGCAATCGAAAAATCGGACAGTTATACCGGCAGTGCAATAATGGATACATCTCCGTACAGATACGGCGACATTTTCTATACATTCTCATGGAGGCCTGTCGGTGCAGCACATTTCTTTGATTACTGCGTGATAGACGAGAACGGAAAAATAATCGATATTTATAATCAAACAGAGCCGTATTATGCCGTTCACAAATGCTGGCGTTCAAAAGACAGAGACGATTGGATCAACCTTTATGCTGCATACGATTCTATCGAATATAAGACTGTTAACATTGCCGGTAAGGACGTGACCGTCGGCTTTGTGGGGACGGCAAAAAATTATATAAATGACAGCATCATAGATAAAATGATAAGAAATCAGATAAGTTTTGAGCTCTCATACGACAGTCCATATTTCGACTATGACCACTCGGAATATATAAGCAGGATAATCGACGAGGGAATCTATCTGATATATGGCATCACTGAGCCCGAAAATATCAAGACATTCGGCAGTATAGGCAATCCCTACGGAGAATGGATGATAGAGCCCGTCATCGAGGACAACATAAATACGCGCCTTTTGGAGCAGTATAAGGCGCAGACCTTTTATGACCAAAGGACGCTTATACCCAAAAACATAGACGGTAATCAGGGCATGGAGCTTGACTGCGATATAGAGGTGAACCCGGGCGAATTCGTCATCGTTGAGACGGGAGATATGACCGGCACGATGCCGACCTTGAATTTCACGATATATTCCCCCAATGGGCTCCGGCAGTACAGCGTACTGTCCCAGGACGGCTCGACCGTAAAGCCTTATGAGCCGTGGGCAACTGTACTCGGAGGTCTGGGCAAAACGCGGTATTACTTTATCCCGACAGTAACATGGGACAGTCATACGCTCAATATAAAGGTAAGCGCGCCGGAAAGCGACTACACAAATATAAAGATATACACCTGCGCGATACCTGACTTCGACAGAAGCAAGGAGCTACTGAGCTCAACATGCTATGATCTGTTTGCAGATCAAACAAATATATTGGATATTCAATGATATATTTATGGGGCTGCCGTATCTATGCGGCAGCTTCTTTTTGTCCATTCAGAAGCTTTTCTTTCCCAAACGGAAACATTCCTATTAATACGTTGACGCTGAGCAAAGCTGAATATACAATAGAATAGGATAGTTATGCAATATGCAAAAGAACAGACACATATTCAGGAGGTACATTTATGCTGCTTAAGGACGCTAAAATAGGTGATACATATATCGTAGAGCAGATACATCTGCCTTTTCAGCTTGAGCGCAGGCTGGAGGCATTGGGAATGACAAAGGAAACTCCGATCTCCGTATTGAACCGCAAGGGGAAAGGTATTTTAATCATCAAGCTCAGGGAAACGCGTTTTGCTTTGGGATATAATATAACCAAAAACATCGAAGTAAAGGACGGCGAAAAAAATGAGCAATGAAATGACGATAGGATTTATTGGAAATCCGAACTGTGGAAAAACGACTCTTTTTAACGCCTACACTGGCGCAAATCTCAAGGTCGCAAACTGGCCGGGCGTTACGGTCGAAAAGGTCGAGGGCGCAATAAAGGATCATGACCTTAACATACATCTTGTAGACCTGCCCGGAACATACAGCCTTACATCTTACACGATGGAAGAAACTGTAGCGCGGCAGTTTATTTTAAGCGACGACGTGGACGTTATAATAAACGTTGCGGACGCATCGTCTCTTGAGCGCAGTTTATATCTTACGCTGCAGCTTCTTGAGCTCGGCAAGCCTGTTGTGCTGGCTCTTAATATGATGGATATAATCGAAAAACGCGGCATGGAGCTCGATATGCACCGCTTGCCGGAGATGCTCGGTATACCGGTCATACCCGTGTCAGCCAGAAAGCGCAGGGGGCTCGACGTGCTGTTGCATGCCGCAGCGCACCACAAAGGAAATCCCGATCCTGACAGGCTCATACACAGTCATCGAGTCCGCTCCGTACATAAGCACGACCACCATTCAGAGTATGCGATGGTCTATTCGGATGCGATAGAGGACAAGATAGACCAGATAATTCCCAAGCTCAAGAGCAAATATCCGAGCCTTAAAAACTACCGCTGGCATGCGCTGAAGCTGCTCGAGGGCGACAAGGAGATAACAAAAAAATATCCCGTGGATCTGCCCGATGTGCTCGACCGCAGCTACGAATCGGATATAATAAACCAGAAGTATGACTTTATAAGCGAGATAATCTCAGAGGTACTGCTGCATAAGCAGAAGCAGGACGTATTTACAGAGAATGTGGACAAGATACTTACTCACAACGTACTCGGTATCCCGGTTTTCCTCGCAATAATGGCAGTGACGTTCTTTTTGACCTTCACCGTCGGCGACTGGATAAAGGGATATTTCGAGGCCGGCATCGGCTGGATCTCTAACGTGGCGGAATCTGGACTTGCCGCGGTAAACGCAAGCAGCGTTGCCGTTTCGCTTATAGTTGACGGGATAATCGGCGGCGTCGGTACGATAGTCACATTCCTGCCGAATATACTCATACTGTTTGTCTGTCTTGCGCTGCTTGAAGACAGCGGCTATATGGCACGTGTGGCGTACGTTATGGAGGGTATAATGAGCAGGCTCGGGCTTTCCGGAAAAGCATTTATCCCGATGCTGCTCGGTTTCGGCTGCACCGTCCCCGCAATAATGGCGTCGCGTGCTCTTGAAAACAAACGCGACCGCTACAAGATCATGCTCGTCACTCCGTTCATGAGCTGCAACGCACGGCTTACGATATACATTCTGTTTGCCGAGATGTTCTTCGGAAATCACGCAATGCTCGTGGCGTATTCAATGTATCTGATCGGCATAGTCGTTGCGATAATCGTCTCGGCGGTCATTCATCTGTTCGACCGAAAAAAGAGCGTCAATTATCTGATAATCGAGCTGCCGGAATATAAAATGCCGGACTCAAGAACTGTAGCGATATATGTTTGGGAAAAGGTAAAGGAATATCTTGAGAAGGCGGGAACGACTATATTCCTTGCCACGCTTATAATATGGATAATCCTGAACTTCGGCCCGCACGGCCTTGCCACAGATATGGCCGACAGCTTCGGTGCAGTCATCGGGAAATGGATAGCTCCGCTGTTTGTGCCGATAGGTCTCGGCTTCTGGCAAATAGCCGTAGCGCTCATCGCCGGTATATCAGCCAAGGAGGTTGTTGTATCAAGCTGCGCAGTGCTGTTCGGCGTTGTAAACGCAAGCTCTCCAGAGGGTATGACGGCGTTTTCATCTGCGCTGCAGGGAATTGGCTTCGGTCCGCTGAATGCCTTTTGCCTGATGGTATTCTGCCTGCTCTATATCCCTTGCGCCGCTACGCTTGCGATGATACGAAAGGAATCAGGCAGCTGGGCATGGATGCTGTTTACGGCATTTTTTCAGCTGGCAGTGGCATGGGTCGTAACATTTGCCGTATATCAAATAGGGGGGCTATTGCTTTTAGCGCAGACCACAACATAGCATAAAAACTATGTTGCTACGAACAAAACGCACCACTCGGAGTACACAAAGTACGCCATCGGGCGCGTTTCGTTCGTTCTGCATCTAAAATCAAGCAGCCCCATGCAATTCTTAATGCTACAGCCGCTTCGCCATTTCAGCAAAGTTTTAGGCTGCGGACAAATTCCCATAAGATAACAAAAAGCTTCTGAGCCGCAATGGCTCGGAAGCTTTTTTATGCCTATAAAATATTGTTTATGCAAAGAATAAAATTACCAGAACAGCGGCCCAAAGCCCTTAAGCTTATATATCGCCTCGGTATAATAATAATCTCCGTAGATTATCGCTGTATTTATGCCATCCTCGCCGCGACCCGGATAATACGCCTCCGAGCCGTAATCGAGCAAATTGTCTTTATCGGTACTGTAATCGACAGCCTTTTTATCAAGAGACTTCAAAAGTTTTATCGCAGCGCCGATATAATTTTTCTGGTCATATTCCGAAACATGCTTAGCGATCTCTATCATACCGCAGGCAGCGCACGCCGCTGCTGTCGAATCATAATATTTCGGCTCGTCGGGCTGTCTGAAATCAAGCGGTACTATCCAGTTATTCACTGCCGCGCACGCTATAAACGCATTTGCAACGCGCTTTGCAACATTAAGATATTTCTCATCGCCTGTATGTATATAGCTCAGCGCAAAGCCGTATATCGCCCATGCCTGACCGCGGGTCCACGTTGAGCCAAGCTCATAGCCCTGTCCTCCTAAAGCCTTTACCGGTTCTCCCGTCTTAGGGTCGACCTCAACTATATGGTGCGCCGTTCCGTCGGGACGGATATGCGTTCTGATTATCGTATCTGCATGGTTTACTGCCATTTGCTTATAGCGTATATCCTGCTTTTCCTCCGCCATCCAGTACAGCATCGTTATATTCATCATAGAATCTACTATCAGCTTCTGATAACCGTCCGTATCACTGTCATTGTTCCATGATCGTATATAGCCGCCGTTCGGATTATACCGCGACGCAAGAAAATCTCCCGCATACAGCGCACGCAGCCGCGCGTCTTTGTCACCTGTAAGCCTATAATTCACTCCTGCGGAGATATGCCACATAAAGCCTACGTCATGATGCAGCTTATCATATTCCCTGAACGCTCCGTCAAGGAGCTTTTCAGCGTTCACCGCCGCCTCCTTGTATATTGCGCGTTTCGTCCCTACATATAACAGCCACATATAACCGGGCCAGAAGCCATTGCACCACCACGCTATATCATACGGGCATTCGCCCTCGACGCAGTTATCAAACTTTCCGTTTTTGCCAGTTGTGTACGGAATCTTATCCAAAGCAGTCGGAGTTATCTCACTCATTTTTTTGTCGATCTTCTCCCATACTGCGTCTATCCATTCCTTATTGGCTTCTATCGTTTCCTTATAATTCATTTTACGCATACTCCTCTCTTATTATTACCTTGCCGTTTTTGAACTCTTTTACTTCTATGTTAGCATCTCTGCTGCCATCAAGACCACCAACGCGTATTATCTACTCGTACGTCCCTAAGGCTTCATGGGTTCCGCTGTTTTTCACACCTCTTATTATGCCTTCCTTATCGCCCGTATAGCATTTTACTATATCACAGATTAAAATTCAACCTTTTTGACTGTACTTTATTTAACGATTTTGTTTGAGGAGCAAATAATGTATATATCGAATGTTATAGTTGATGTTTTGTCAAATGCCGAGTATTGATAAATTTCGTCATACAATAATTAATTATCTACATAAAAAATAGCCGCCCGCTCGGCAAAGCAGACGGCTTTATAATATAAACCAAAAGTTTTGCAGAATAACCTTTAGTTATCCTCTTGCTTATATTCTCTCATAAATCAGTCCTAATGCAGAAGACTTTTTTATTTCGCATCAAAAAAGCGTCGGGAAAGGGAGATTGCCGACGCTTTTTTATTCTTAATTTTTAATATCTCCAAATAGAATTATTACCAGTTAACCCATTCGTCCATTGTTGTTTTCTGGAATACAACACTGCCAGCCGTACCGGTTATAGTTCCGTCTGTGACAGCCTGATTGATAGCATCTTCAGCTACAGACACTGCACTCGCCGTTACTATATTTTCTATTGAAAACTTGGAGATATTTATCTCAGGAACTTCATATTTCATATTCTAAATACCTCCTATTATTCTATTGCTCCGCCGGTGATTGCTACCGAGCTCCACTCAGCTGTATCGTAGCCTACAATAAGACCAAGTGTCATCTGTCCTTCAACCGCAGGAATTTCAAACGCATGTGACTTTGTAACTGCTTCACCTTCAGCCGGAGTAGCCGTGATCGACCATGTAACCGATCCAGCATTATTGCTTGTAAAGTTAGCAACCGATGCTACGGCAGCTTCGCCATTGCCTTCATCGTCAGTCCATACAGTACCTTCGCCGCCTATATCCTCAGGCGAAAGAGAAACGAGTGTATCATCCGAAGCTGTTGTTCCATCGTTTTCAGGAATTACTATCGAAAGGCCAGGAATTGTGCAATTAGCAACAATATTCATCTCTTTGTCACTGGGTGCTGCATTACCGAAAGCAATGGTATCAATAAGAGTACCTTCGCCATCTCTTGCTGTTGATTCCACTTCAACACCATCCAACGTAATTGTTGTAGGAAGATTTTCTTTATTAAGAGTGAAGTTAATGGAAAGCAACTCAGTCTCATCACCAATATTCGCAGGGTTAACATACTTTTCATCAACATCAAGTAATGCAACCCAATCCTCTCCAGATACCCAGTTCGGTCTCATATCACTAGTATCCGGCAAATAATTACCCCTCGTAAGACTACCGATTGTCGATACCGTTAAAGGTGTCTGGTTTCTTCTTGTATTAATAGCATTTGAATACAATGAAGTATCAAATACATTAGAATCTACGCCCACAAACATCTGCCAAGCGGACAGATGCGCGTACTCCATACCTGTAGTATTCTCAGGTAACTGCATATCTGTAAGAACCGCTGTAATCGTACCTGTTCCCGCTTCTTCATCAGTCCATGCTACATTAAGCTCAAGTGTTGGCACATCAGCTGCTTGAGCTACTAACATAGAAGATGTCATTGTAGCTATCATGCCCAAGGCACATACAGCGGAAATTATTTTTTTACTTAATTTCACGTTGCTTCCTCCTCTATTTATTCCAGATTAGCTCCAACATAATTGGTCTTATCTGCCAACGTCTTTGTTCCGAGCTGAAGTTCCTCATCAACATTACCTGCTAAATAATTTGCAATAGCTGTAGCATCTGTAACAGATACACCACCATCATCGTTAGCATCAGCAGCTTCCATCGCATCTTTGCTTTCATAAGTATTAGTAGAAATCATTGTTGATATTGCAGACACATCAGTAATCGATATACCTCCGTCTGTATTTGCATCTCCAACTTTTCTTGTACCATCATCATAGTAAGGACTATCACCACTGCCTACATTGAATAGAGCAGAGTCAACGGTGCCGTCACCTCCTACACGCACCTCATATGTACCTGCGGGAAGATCTCCTACCTTAACTGTTGTATATGCATCAGATTGTTCATTAATCTGCTTAATGTCGCTTTCAGTAACTTCCGTAAGCACGGAACCATCCTCATTCGTTGCAAGAACGAGAATAGTATTTGCATCGCCCTTATCCTCAGCACCTGTAATAACAACGCTCTGAGTCTCAGCATTCCATTCAGCCGTTATATCGGCTGCAAGAGCGCCTGTAGCCATTACACCCGTCATAGCTGCAACTGCTGCTGATACGAATAAAATTTTCTTAAGCTTCATATCATCTTCTCCTCTTTTAAAAAACCGCTCAAAAATTTCCAACACAAACCTCTAAACCAAATCTCTCACTCACGGATCACCGTGCTCTCCCACGGTAACCCGCAGATGATCAGTCAAACTTCGATGCATCAGCTTCTCTCACTATAACTTTGCGTCAAACGATCTACGCATATACGGCAATTCCTCTCTCTATCTCTCTCCCAAAAAGCCGTATTAATATATGAAAAAGCACCTCATAACTGCCGCACCGAACTTGTCAGTGAGTGGCTCTCACTACCACTATGGTTATATTCTACTACAATTTGTCCGCGTTTGCAAGGGGTTTTATTAAAAACAACGATTTTTGGCGTTTTGGACAATTTGTTTTTTTCCATTTGTGGATTTTTCACAAACCGCCTACAATATATAGACATGGCTCGAGCAAAAAATAACCGCGAATTATTGACAAAATGCATCAAACACTATATAATAATCTGCGGAAAGCAGAGAACGGCTTGGCGGTTGTTCCGACACCTCAATAAAGGGGGTGTCTTCCTATGGACACGATAATAGTAATATTAGTTTTATTATTATTGCTTGTTATAGCGATAAAGAATTAACCGCCTACGTTGTCCCGTAGACGGTTAAGGGTAGAATATATTTCTACTTTTAATATTAATCTGCGAAACAGCCGTTACGCCGTTCTTTGTGAGTACATTATATCATTAAATCGAATCATTGTCAATGCCTTTCGGTTCTTAAGGCATATTTTTTTGCGTCAAATTATTGACAAAATACGTCAAACAATATATA
>CALXRY010000155.1 GCA_944390955.1 uncultured Clostridia bacterium
CTCCATTACGTAGATGTCCATGCTCGCGTTCGTAGTCTTCGGATAGAAGGGCTGTACCTCAATATCAGTCACGCGCTTCTCATCGTCCATCTCAAGAAGCGTAAATCTTGAGAGCTCGGATTCCTCCGCTCCCTTCATATTCTTATAGATCACCGTTATGTCGGACTGGTTGTTTATATGCTCCTCAACGACCTCGGCAAAATCTATATTGTATATCTCATTCCCAAGCGAAAGGACAACGTATGTCTGGCTGCTGCGCTGGATAAAATCTCTTATCCCCTCAAGCATATCTATATTGCCCTTTATTCTTCCAGATCTGCTGTGTTCAAGCGACGGAGGAAGGATATTTAGACCCCAGTTCTTGCGGTCAAGGTCCCACGGCTTTCCGGACTTGATATGATCCATCAGCGACGAATAGTTTGATTCCGTCGCAACGCCTATATTGGTTATACCGGCATTGGCCATGTTCGACAAAACAAAGTCTATTATCCTGTATCTGCCCGCAATCGGCAGCGCGCTGTTTGCTCTTATATCTGTAATGGGCGGGATCTTATCCTCGTTTGTAAGTATAATACCCATTGTATCATGTCTTCTCATTGTTCTAAAATACTCCTTTCATGCTAAGCGATAAACCGTGCCGGCATTACAGTTCCACCATACTGCCCTTCGGAATTTCGTCGTTCATACCGACGGTAACTCCGCCTTCAACAAGAACGATGCCGTGAGTGCACATCTTCGACGCGTAAATATTGTCTTCCTTCTCGGAAACGCCTATCTTTGCACCGTCCTCTATAACGGCGTTTGCGCCTATAACGGACTTCTCTATAACAACATTCTTTCCGATTTTCGCTCCGGGCATGATAACGGAATCATTGATCACCGTACCTTCGCCCACCTCAACTCCTCCGAATATAACGGAATGATTGATGGTTCCGCATATCGAGCAGCCTTCGGTCACCGTTGAGTTCACGATCTTTGCACCCTTGCCCACATAATGCGGAGCAAGAGCCATGTTCCTTGAATATATTATCCATTTTCTATCGTTTATATTAAACTTGGGAGGATCGTCTATAAGATCCATGTTTGCCTCCCACAGCGACTGGATTGTTCCCACGTCCTTCCAGTAGCCCTCAAAGCGGTAGGATACCATCTTTTCACCGTTTGCAAGCATTGTTGGGATTATATTTTTTCCGAAGTCATTGTCCGACTCGGGATTTCTTTCGTCGTCCGTAAGATACTTTTTTAGCGCCTGATAATCAAATATATAGATACCCATCGACGCAAGATTCGACTTCGGCTCCGCCGGCTTCTCCTCAAATTCGATTATATCGCCGTCGTCGTTTACGTTCATGATACCGAAGCGGCTTGCCTCCTCCCATGGCACTGGCATAACGGCAATAGTGGCCGCTGCTCCTGTCTCCTTATGACGGCGCAGCATCTCGCCGTAGTGCATTTTATATATATGGTCTCCCGAAAGGATAAGCACGTTCTTCGGATTGAACCCTTCAAGGAAGCTTATATTCTGATAGATCGCGTTTGCGGTACCCTTGTACCATTCCCCCGTCTTTGCGCTCTGATACGGCGGGAGCACATACGCGCCGCCGCGGCTTCTGTCAAGATCCCACGGATTTCCGTTTCCTATATATGTGTTCAGCTCAAGCGGCTGATACTGCGTCAGCACACCGACCGTATCTATACCCGAGTGAACGCAGTTCGACAGCGGAAAATCTATTATCCTGTATTTTCCGCCGAACGGAACAGCAGGCTTTGCAACATTTTTTGTAAGCGCGCCGAGTCTCGATCCCTGACCGCCTGCCAGTATCATAGCTACGCATTCTTTTGATACCATTTTAAATCATCTCCTAATTTTTTTTGACGGTATGCCCCGCTGCCGTATTTCAGCCGCGGCGCGTTTTCTGTCCGTCTGTCTTCTCTTTCTTCTTTAAATACATCACCGAATTTGCGTCAACGAATATCTTAAGCGAATATTCCTTGCCGTTCATCGGGATTTTTCTTGCCTTGTATGTCTTTTTACCTATCCTTCTTGTCCCGCCGTATTTTGTGGAATTCGAGTGCATAACGACCTCGTAGGATTCGTACTCCGGCACGCCCAGCTCATATACGGGTATATCCTGCGGCGAGAAATTCGCCACAACGATGACCTCATCCTTTTTCCTTGTCCCGCGCCTGATATACGAATATACGGAGTTATCCTTATCGTCTCCATTTATCCATTCAAAGCCGTGCCAGTCCTGATCGAGCTCCCACATCGCCCTATTCTCAAGATAGAAGGCATTGAGATCCTTCACGAACTGGTGCAGCTTCTGATTCTTTTCGTTGCCAAGTATGTTCCACTCGAGCTGGTCGTCAAACCTCCACTCAAGGAACTGCCCGAATTCTCCGCCCATGAACATCAGCTTCTTTCCGCTCATGCTCATGTAATAGCCAAGGAACGTCTTGTACTCGCTGAACTTCACGTCATAGTCGCCGCCGAACATCTTTCCGATGAGCGACGCCTTCCCATGCACGACCTCGTCGTGCGAAAGCGGAAGGATAAAATTTTCAGAATATGCGTACATCGTGACGAACGTCAGCAGATTATGGCTGCCCGCTCTGAACAGCGGATCCATGGACACGTATCTCAGAGAGTCGTTCATCCAGCCCATATTCCACTTGTAATTAAAACCGAGACCTCCGTCGTCCGGCGGGACAGTCACCTTCGGCCATGCCGTCGACTCCTCGGCGATCATCAGGAAGCCCGGAAATTCCATTCCCATTATCTTGTTGAGCTTCTTGAAAAAGTCCACCGCCTCAAGATTCCCGTTGCCGCCGTATTTATTGGCTATCCATTCGCCGTCGTTTCTTGAATAATCCCTGTAAAGCATCGATGAAACGGCATCCACTCTCAGGCCGTCTATGTGGTATTCATTCGCCCAGAAATACGCCGACGACAACAGGAACGATATGACCTCGCTCTTTGAATAGTCAAAGACCATCGTCCCCCAGTCCTTATGCTCGCCCATCCTTGGGTCCGCATATTCGTAGTCCGGCGTTCCGTCAAACATCCTCAGTCCGTGCGCATCTCTCGGGAAGTGCGCCGGTACCCAGTCCATTATTACGCTTATCCCCTCTTTGTGGCACTTATTTATAAAATACTTCAGATCCTCCGGAGTTCCGTATCTCGACGTCGCCGCAAAATAACCCGTCACCTGATAGCCCCATGAGCCGTCAAACGGATATTCCATCAGCGGCATCAGCTCAAGATGCGTATAGCCCATCTCCTTCATGTACGGCACAAGCTCGTCTGCCAGCTCCCTGTAGCTGTAGAAGCTCCCGTCCTCGTGTATCCTCCACGAGCCCGCATGTACCTCATATATATTCATTGGCTTATGCAGGCTGTCAGCCTTTGCCCTTGCGTTCATATGGCGCTTATCAGACCACTTGTACTCCTTCCTTGCCCTTACGACAGACGCCGTACCGGGCCTCATCTCACACATGCGCGCATAAGGATCCGAGCGCATATATGTCTCGCCGTCTTGCGCCTCTATGGCATACTTGTATAAGTCGCCCTCGCATATGTCGTCAAAAACACCGTACCAGATACCGGTCGTTCCGATCTTCTCCATCTCCTTGCCTTCTCCAGTCCAGCCGTTGAATTCTCCCGCGACCTTGACGGAAACAGCATTCGGAGCCCAAACAGAAAACCGCCAATGCTTTTTTCCTCCTATATCAACCCTGTCGGAGCCAAGCATCTCATACGCTTTGAAGTTATCTCCGGTATTGAAGAGATACGTCTGGAAGCTGCTGATGTCCGCCCAGGTCTTTTCATCAACCATAAATCATGTATTCCTCCCTCTTTTTCTGCGCTGTATGTACCGCCTGCATTTCAAAAAAACGGTATGCGCATTAAATTATGTTACTATTATATCATACTTTCTTTTGTCAGTAAAGTATATATACTAAATAAATTTTCTCTTTTTTTTTATGCAATTTGACACATCTTTCCTCAAAAATCATTATTGCTCTCTGTTTTGGACATTTTTATGCTTATTTTTGGAAAATTTCCGAAAATATATTTACACTCCTTTACGCTCTGTTGACAAAGTCCCGCATACGTGATATACTTCCGTTAAAACAAAACGGAGATATTTAAAATGAATTATAATGAAGCATTGGAATACATACACTCGATACCCAAATTTATACGTCCGCTCGGCAATGCGGGGCTTGCAGGCGTCCTGAAGCATCTCGGCGATCCGCATAAGGACCTCAAATTCATCCACATCGCCGGTACCAACGGCAAGGGCTCGACGGCCGCGATAATATCTGCAATACTTGAAGCCGCTGGCTGTAAAACGGGGCTTTTCACATCGCCCTTTATAGAGGTATTTAACGAGAGGATACAGATAAACAGGGAAAATATCGCCGACGGTGAGCTTGTGGCATATACCGAAAGGGTAAAAAATGCGTCGGAGGAGACAGGCTGCGCGGTATCGGAATTTGCGTTTATCACGGCCATGGCGTTTCTGTATTTTAAGGAGAAGCGCTGCGATATCGTTGTGCTTGAGACTGGTATGGGCGGCAGGCTTGATGCGACGAACATCATAGAAAGCCCTCTCGTGTCGGTCATAACATCGATCTCACTCGACCACATGCAGTATCTCGGAGATACGATAGAGGAGATAGCCGCCGAAAAATGCGGTATCATAAAACCCGGCGGTACGGTCGTGACATATCCCAACGAAGGTGTTATGGATATTATAGAAAAACATGCCGCACAAAACGGAGCACGGCTCACAAAAACAAAAAAAGCCGAACCATTGAAGGACGGCTTTATATACAGATCAAAAAAATACCCGCTCGCTTTAAAGGGCGAATACCAGCCTCAGAATGCAGCCGTGGCTCTTGAAACAGTGTCCGCAATGCGCTCGTTGGGCATAAAGATAAGCGAAGACGCGGGCATGAGAAGTCTTAAAACAGCCAGATGGCCTGCGCGCTTTGAATTTCTTAAAGATAATCTCGTCATAGACGGCGGACACAATCCGGACGGCATCCGCGCCCTGAAGCGGTCGCTTGCAGCGGACGGACGTCCGGTCATACTCGTGGCGGCGATGATGGAGGACAAGAGCTATGCGGAATGCGCCGCTGAGCTCTCGGAATGCGCCGAATATTTTATCGCGACGGAGCTTGATATGCCGCGGTGCCTGAAGGCAGAGCGGCTGCTCGAGTGCTCGTCCGTGCCGGGCGAAGCGATAGCTGGGCCGTCAGAGGCGGTCAAAAAAGCCCTCTCGATGGCGGGCGGCAAAAAGCTCGTCTGCGTCTGCGGCTCGCTGTACCTTGCCGGAGAGATACGAAGCAAATTCCTATCTTAGCTTTATCTCCCTCATAACAGACAGTGGCTGCATATTTTCATCCCATATAAATATCCTTACAAGCTCCGCGTTTTCGGCTGGTATGCTCATCTCCGCCGTGCCGGAAGCACCGCTCATATCGACAGCGGTGATCTCTCCGCCGGGCTCTGCCGCCGCCGCATATATTACTGCCGTATCGGAAACGGCATTGCTCGGCGGAGTGACAGTAAGCGCAAGAGTACCGTCTGCGTTAAGCGTATATTCCGCCTGCGGCATAAAATAAATATGTACATTAATAAGATTAAAGAAGTAGTTCTCAACTTCCTCCAATTGCGCCTCGGTCCCGTTATATCTGACGGTCTCCAGATGTCTGCAATACATAAATATATCATAGCCCATACGCTCCAAGCTTTCCGGCAATGTTACAGACGTAAGGTTCATACAATTCTCAAATACGTACTCGCCAATGCTCAATACACCCTCGGGTATTACCAATGATTTAATAGAATAGCAATTTTCAAATGCAAAATCCCTTATCTCTGTCATTCCCTCCGGCAGCTCTACAGACACGAGATTGTTGCAATCACTGAATGCATATCTGCTTATCGCATCTACTTTACCGATAATCTTTATCTCCGTGAGACCGTCACAGTCGTAAAACGCACGGCCGCCGAGACTCGTCACGCTTTCCGGCACCGTATATGCGCCGCTTTTGCCGCCCGGATAGGCCAGCAACATAGTCTTATCTTTATTGAACAACACTCCGTCCTCCGAGCTGTAGCTTTGATTATTCTCGTTCACTTCTATGCTTTGCAGGCTTCCGCAGCTCATAAAAATATTCTCGCCTATAGACGTCACATTTTCGGGTATCTCTATCGATATAAACCCCTCGCAATCCTCAAAGGCGCCGTCGCCTATACTCGTTACCGCATCAGGCAGCTCCATAGCGCTCATCCCGGTACATCCAGAAAACACTTCTTCACCGATGCTTGTCACTCCTCCGGGAAGCTCTATAGCGCTCAGCCCGGTACAATCGGAAAACGCACCTTCACCGATGCTCGTTACTCCGTCAGGTATATCTATAGCCGAAAGCCTTTTACAGCTGCTGACCATATAATCGCTTATACTCGTTATACCGCTCGGCAGCGTTATCGATTCAAGACTGCCGCATGTCGCAAAGGCCCTTGAGCCAATGCTTGTAACTCCGTCAGGTATATCTACCGACTTGAGAGCGGCACAGCGGTAAAACGCATTGTCTCCTATCGTCTTAAGGCTTTCCGGCAGCTTTACCGAAGCAAGGCTCATATGCCCCTCAAATGCTCTATCACCGATTTGAGTAACGCCCTCCTCTATTATCAGTGAGAACACCGCTCCCCTTCCGCCGTACCATAGAGTATCGCTGCCGTCCCAGTCGGGCAGCGCGCCGTTACCGGAGATAGTCAGCACACCGTTCTCGAGCGTGTACCGAAGGGACGAGCCCTCTATCGGCAGGCTTTCCGCCGCATTTGCCGCAGGCATGGAGGTCAGCAGCACAGCAAACAGAACAGCTGTCATAAACATCCCTATTATCCCTTTTTTCATCTCAAATCCTCCTTATCTTTTAACGTATATCATTATACGGGTATTTCTAAGAATATTTTACAATATATCCGTTAATTTGTCAAGCAAAATTTGTAATTTCGCACAAAAAAGCAGGGATCAGAGATCCCCTATTCCTCAAGCTCCTCGGCAAGGCTTTTAAATTCCTCGTATGTGATCAGGCGGTTTATTATATCGAGCAGCATATTCGCCGACAGCCTCGCCGGAAGGTTCAGCCTTTTTGCAAGGGCGCGCCTTTTTTCGGCGCTGCCCTCGCCTCCGGCAAGACCGTATTTCATAAGATCGGCCTTTTTTACAGCCCTGTCGGCTCTCGGAGCGGCAGCGCTGCCGTCCACCGTGCAGCCCGCCTTTCTAAGCGCGTCTATTATTATCTCCTCGCTCATGCCCTCGACGCCAAGCAGGCCCTCCTTCCCCGGCTCGCGCTTTCGCTTCTCTTTGCCCCTTATATCCGGGATATACGCGTGCTTTATGTACTCCTCGGGGATATTCTGCTTCAGAAAATTGCGTATCTTAAAGCCTGCGCCGTCGCTGTCGGTGAGTATCACCACGCCCGTTCTTTCGGCAAGCTCCCTTATGCTTTTCCTGAGGGCGCCGTTCTTGAATACCGAAAAGCCGCCCGTCGTAAGTATCACTCCGTCAATAAAGCCCGAAAGCTTAATCTTGTCATACGTTCCTTCTACTATTATTGTTTCCTTTACCTTATACAACAAAAACACCTCATAGTGTATTATACACCAAAGCATAAAAAAAAGCTATAGTCTTTACGCGCTTTTTCTCGCTTTTTTTTTTCTTTTCCCAATGCTGCGCTCCGCCGCAGCTTAAAGCTCCGAGCGCCTCGTATTTGCCGCGGCCATCCGTCTCATTAATCCCCC
>CALXRY010000156.1 GCA_944390955.1 uncultured Clostridia bacterium
AATACCATCCTGAAGGTTGGTATGAGCGCATCAACCCTGATCCCGATAATGACAGTCCCATTTCAGAAGCGATAATTGATCGTATAATTAACAACGCATATAGCGTGATGATAGAAGGTCGTGTATCGATGCGAAAGAGGCACGGGCTTCCTGAAGGAGTGCAGTCATGATACTTAACAAAAAGAAACTGGATGAGGATTGGATTAAAATGATGCGTTACTGCCGAGATGTTGATGCAGCAAAAGCTGAAATACTTGAATTATTCTCAACGGAACCTGATAACGAGCATCAATGGACGGAACAAGATATTTACGAACAAATACGCAAAATCATTCACAATTATGAATAACAAATGGTTCTTAAGAGTCTGCTTCATAAGTCAAGCAGGCTCTTAGGAAAAATTTAGTGGTGCTGAACGAGCGGCAAGGGTGGTGCTGAAAGTCCGTGCAGTTGGTGCTGAGTGAGCGGCATATACAGTGCTGCAGCATCTCTACCGCCGCTCTTGCACCGAGATAGGAACCGCCTATGCCGATAACTATCAATGCATCAGAATTACTTCTAATCTTTTCAGCAGCTTTCTTTATACGTTCAAATTCTTCCTTATCATAATTAACAGGCAGATCTACCCATCCAAGAAAATCATTCCCTGCACCTGTACCTTTATGGAGCATATCGTGTGCTGATTTTACATATTCAGCCATGTAGTCGATCTCATGCTGCCCCACAAAGGATAGCGCTCCTGAATAATCAAACCTGATGTTAGACATCTTTTACCAACCTCCTAATGGATATAATAGATATTTATATTCTACATTATTTTATTGTAAAAATCAAGTCTTTTATAATAATTAATTTAAGTCGCATTAAAAACGTAGGTTTTATGCGGTTTTCAAGCTTTTACGTGATAATATAAAATCCATTACATACTAATCTAATTTTTATATTATATTAGCTGTAGCAAAATTATTATTAGTGGCAAATTATACTACTTTTTAATTTTGACTTATACAGCATTAACACTATATATTGTACTTTCTCTGTATAGCATACAATAATTATCTACTTATTATTCTATCATTTAAATACATTCTTGTCAATGTGATAAAGTCATTTTCTCAAAATATTATAACATAATTATGCATCTTTCTCAATTTTAAAATTCAGTAACATCTGTATACTGACTATTTCGTATTTTATATTCGTGGAATTATGTTTATTACTTCTAATATGAAAGAATACAACTAAAAACAAAACTGACACCGCATAAAATTCGATGTCAGTAGATTTCTTAAAATTAATAATTTTAACGATATAAAACAAGACTTACAAGCCTCACTGTTTTTATAATATGATATCCAGAATTTCCGATAATGAATTGACGTGGTAGTCGCACAGCTCGTCCACACCTGCCTTATCTATATTCCCACCGGATATTCCCGCGCATGAAAATCCGGCAAGTTTTACAGATACAACGCCGGCTGAGCTATCCTCTATGCCTAATACCCTGCTGCGGCGCTCAAACGGTATACCAAGCCCCACTCTTGCAGTTTCAGCATACAGCCACGGATGCGGTTTGGGAGTGAGTTCCCCAAGTGTTCCCGCCTGCCCCTTTCGCAATGCCTGCCCGGCTGTGATTATGGCGTCATAAAATTCCGCCGGATTTCCCATCCCGAGCTGCTTAAATGCTGATATTATTTCAGGCATAGCCTTTTCATAAAGACCGCTTGTCACAAGCCCTATTTGTATGCCTTCCGACTTAACCTCTGTTAAAAACTCTTTAAGTCCCGGCGCCGGAGTAAACGCGTCCTGCTTTCCTCGTCCATTCATTATCTCTTTCATCTCATGCTCTACAATCTCAAAATAATACTGCCTCGCAAGTTCCAGACTCATCCCCGCGGCATATTTATCTATCATATACTGTAAATGTTCCGAAACGCTATGTCCAGATATAAACGGCTCATCCTCAGCATCATATCTGAAGCTGTTTTTTCCCAGCAGCCGCGCTGTAGTACGCTCTATAACCCACATCCAAAACGATTCACTGTGAACGCTCGTGCCATCCAAATCCATAAGAATCGCTTCAGCCTTTGGCTGAAAATACGTTTTATGCATAGGATATATTGCAGGATATCCCATAGAGCTTTTGACACAACATAGCCTCTTATCATCAAATTCAACTATATCTATCTTCTTATCGTACGGCGTCAAGATTCTCCTGACGCCGTCCCTGCCTACCTTAAAAAACTCATTCTTTTCTATCTCTTTCATTCTTATCTCCAAGCTTACTTAATACATTCTATAACAGCTTACTTTTCTATATACTCAGAGAGTATTTCCGATAATCTGTCTGTAATAATCGTATGTCCGTTAGGATCCGGATGTACATTATCTTCCAGTATTGTTACTCCCCACTCCGACGTATCGATATAATGCAGCTTTTCATCCTCTTGAAGCTTTGGCATAATCATGTCATATACTGCTTCGTTTATATTTTCCCGCGGCATACTCACTGCACGCATAACGAATATTTCAGCATCCGGGAACTGTTCCCTGAGCCTATCTATAAACTGTGAATATGTATCCGCAAAATTATTCACAAGAGACGGCACACTCCATATTGACTCACAGTCATTTGTTCCTATGTTTATAACTATGATGTCGGGTGTATACTGAGAATTATCAAAATCCCAATCCTCCACATCTGCCGTTATATCCTGCGCTCCGGGAAGTCCGCGCTTAAAATACGCTGAGGATATTCCTAAGAGAGGATTAAACCCGGTATAACCAAAACCGTCCACAAGTGCGATTCCGGGCCACGCTATCCGCGTATGCTCAACTCCAAGCTTTTCGCCTACCTGCCATGAATATCCATTGTCCCATGCCGTTATTGAGTCTCCTATAAATTCAATATGAGTATCCTTCAAATCCGGGTACATCAGCTCCGCCTCGCTGTCAATATAAAGCCCATTATACTTTATCGACTCAGCATAGCTGAGTGTAGTTACCCTTAAAGAATGTTCTCCGTCCAAAAGGTTTTCCGCAAGCGTAACTAATCCGCTGACACTGTTATATGCCTTTGTTTCTCCGTCTACTGTTACAACTAAGCTTACGGTGTCTGCGAGGTCTATCTTAATCGATGAGCCGGTAAAATTTGTCTTGAGATACGGTCTTATGTATGTGCTTGAGTACATGTCAGAATCTCCTGCCCATCGTCCGATATAACAGATATTTTCATTATCTGGCGTTATCTTTTTTGTAGTATAATATAAATTATACGGGAGTGCTAAAGGCTTTATACTGCTTATGGAATCAAATAAAAACGCCTTTATTCTCAGTTTGCTTTTATCTGCATCACCTATGTCAATATCGCTAAATACACTCTCCGAAACAGAAAAACCGGTATCTCCATTTCCCTTTATTGTTATATCCTCCATATCAACCGATATTAGCTCTTCATCCTCATATGCCGCAACTATAGCACAAGTCTCTGTATCCTGAGCATATGACGCGTTCTGCACTACCAGCTTTGCATTTACTGATGTATCGTTTTCACCAAGCTCTATTTTATTTCCCTGTGCGTCGACCAATGATGTGTCTTCACAAAATGTTATCCCGCTTCTGAGCTTTCCTACCTTAATGTTATCAATATAATATTTTACATTAGTATCTATGTTATATCCAATGATGAATATTGCCGCCATTTGATCTGTATTTTCAATCTTTCCTCCTGACATAGGCAGTATCGGAATCTCATTCCATGCGCCTTTTACCAGTTTTGACTTGTCAAAGCCCGAACCTGTTGATATCATAACATCGGATGTATCTTGATAGCCAAAGTTGACATACGGCACTTCCTTTGACAAATCCGCATCCTCCGGAACATACAGCCAATAACTGCCTCCTACCACGTCATTTATGCGAGGAAGCAAATCATCATCTGACGCAAAATCAAATAGATTCCATGACGTACCGTTGTCAGTAACTTCTATCATATTGTTTCCGCTCTTTGCCGATCCAGGCTCTGTGCCGTACGGTTCAGTAATAAAATTTAATATCCCATCAGGATATGAACCCCAATACTGATTGCCTGTACTTTCATTGCCAACCTCAAAGTCTCCGTTTATTGTTGAACCGGCATATTCATCTATTACCGGTATTACCGAGGTGCTGCTGCTCGGAGCTTCCGGTATATCTGGATCTTCACTGTCTGTAACAGCGCCAAAAACTACATCGTCTATCATAAACTCATTTCCAACTCCATCGCACGTTATACTGTATCCCATATGACCTACATCCTCTTCGGAAACCAACCTGCCTGTCGATTCAAGCTCGACACGCACCCATTCTCCCACAGGCGCAAGCCGATTATTCGTAGTTTCAATATCCTTTGTTACCGCAAGCCAGCCGGCTTCATTATCGCCCGCAGCTTCCGAAAAAATGCGCACTCGCGGCAGCTTCCAGTCCTCGCCGTCTTTTTCACTTACACGCTTATAATAAAAATATCCTCCAACCTTATCTCCGGCCTTCGGCTGGTTTCCTTCACCGGAATTAGGTCCGCCCCATACCGAGAACTGTCCGCCATCGGAATTTACATACATCGCTTCGGTACCCGTATGTGCCGTTAAAACGGGATCATCTTTAACAAACCTCAGGTCTATATCTCCTGCCCATGTGCTGTGATCCGGAGGCGTGCCCTCAAAATCCAGCTGCGGATATGAACCGTATGGTATCAGCACTTCCTCCGCGCCTGCCGTTATCGGGATCACCGTACAAGCTGAAAATACAAATGACAAAATTAATAAATATATCGATACACGTTTTAAATTTCTTGATATTATTCTCATCTTTATCCTCCTTATCCGAAAATAATTTAAAACTCAAACTCCATTGTCACTATCTTATGCCTGCCCGCGCTGATAGGCTTTGAAACGTCAAAGCGTTCCAGCCTTTCCTCATTCATGTCTGTATAATAAGCGGCCTTCGGCTGAACCATAAATTCAATCTTTGATTCTACTGTCTCATCAGTAGGGTTGAACACTCTCATAATTACCGTATCCCTGTCCTCTGCTTTTTTCAATGCTGATAAAACAAGAGCGCCGCTTTCTATTTTATACATGCTTTTATTTGGCATGACACTTCCGTATCTATGACCTGACGTCTGCATAGCCGCCGGAATAACATTGAACCTCTGTGCCTGCTCATATACACCTCCTGTATGCCAGTCGCCATTATGCGGATATATAGCATATTCATACACATGCTTGCCGAGACATTGTCCTCCATGTTGGTCAGGATAGGCGTTATCAAGTCTTTTGCTCGTACAGATAGTATTCTTAACACTCTTCAGCAATGTCAGCGCCAGCGTTCCTTTTCCATCATTCTTAAGCTCGTATTCTGTAAGACAGTTATTTATAAACGCAATCTCGTATCTTCCGTCTGTTACATCAACAAAGGTTTGCTGAGGTAATGTCTGCATATTTATATAATACTCCTCCGAATTGTCAGAACGCGGCATAACCGGTCTTTTATCAACGTTAAAATGTCCTGCCGCATATGAATTTTCAGCCTTGATTCCTGTAGGGTATAAAACTCTCAGCCTGTGATCTTTTATTGTATTATTTATCTCCACCTTTACCTCTATCTTTTTTTCACCTTTTTTAAGCGTAAAATACGATACTATTTCCATATTATCATAATCGTCGCTGCGCTTTGAATCAGCGCCATGGAAGCAGTGAGGCCGTATCCCGCATTTCGGCAGGCGCACTATCTGCCTAACTCCTATAGTTGCCGAAAGCTTACCATTATTTTCAAGCCAT
>CALXRY010000157.1 GCA_944390955.1 uncultured Clostridia bacterium
ACGGGCGGCCTGACGGTGCTCCGCACACGTTACGACTCGCCGCAAGGTAGCTTTGCTCCGCAAAGCAATTGGATTTCGCTCCGCGAAAGTAATTTGAATGCGCAAACCGTCAATTCACTCTCTGTTCAGCGCCTTACTTACCGGTACGGCTATAAGCGCCGCAGCTATGCATTTTGCAATATCAAGCGGGATAAACGGTACCACCGCAAGCATCAGCACCTCGCCTATCCCCTTTCCCAAAAGCAGCATCATATATGCCGTTCCGAAGGCGTAGATTATTACCATCCCGACTATTACAGCGTTTACCGAATATGCCGTTATCTTTGCGGCGCTGTCCGATTTGATAAATTTCTTGAACATCTTAAAAAACATATCCTTTGTTGCCGACATCACCGGAGCCGCAATAAGAAACGCCAGTATGTAACCGCCAGTCGGACCAAAGAGCTTTGCCGGTCCCCCGGCTCCGCCCGAAAATACCGGTACTCCGACAAGCCCCACCAGCGTATAGACAAGTATTGTCATAAACGATATCGATGGTGAAAGCAACATCGCCGTCATATTTACAAGCAGCGTCTGGAGCGTCAGCGACACCGGCGTAAAGCCGAGCGGTATCGTTATGTATGCAGATATCCCGAGCATTGCCGCAAGCAGTGCGGCCTTTGTAATATTCTGTGTTTTTGTTTTCATCTTCATTTTTCCTTTCTCTTTGTAACTGATTCAACCGCAGATCATTATACCTCAAGCGCGCAAAATTGTCAACCCACTTTTAAATTATTAGTTAACAATTTAAGAGTTTAGCTTGCCATACCGATCAAATGCGCAAAATCGCACTTTAAAAAGCCCTATTGGGTTAGTTATGGCAAACTATCCAAATTTGCGACCGAAAAGTATCAAAAAAATCTCCTACTTTTATAATGTGCATTTCATCTAAAACTATTGACAAAAACCACTTTATATAGTATAGTAGATGTGCAGATGAGAAATGATATAATCGGTGCACCACACCGCATGTTTGGTATGACTAACCAAATTCATTTTATACTGCATATGTTTATGATAATTGATTTTTATGAAGGGAAGGGATATATATGGAAGATCCGAAATTCAAGGCGTGGGAGGGCTTCGTCCCGGGAAAGTGGAACAACGGCGGAGCTGTCAACGTAAGGGATTTTATACAGAGAAACTACACTCCGTATGACGGAGGAGCCAATTTCCTTGAGGGTCCTACCAAGGCGACCACAGAGCTTTGGGATATGGTCTGCGAGCTTTCAAAAAAAGAGCGCGAGGCCGGAGGCGTACTCGATATGGATACAAAGATCGTATCGACGCTCACATCCCACGGGCCGGGATACCTTGACAAGGACAAGGAAAAGATAGTCGGCTTACAGACGGATAAGCCGTTCAAGCGTTCTCTCCAGCCGTTCGGCGGGATAAGAATGGCTCAGACGGCCTGCAAAAACTACGGCTACGAGGTAGACCCTGAGGTCGTTGATATCTTCACAAAATACAGAAAAACCCATAATCAGGGCGTATTTGACGTATACACGCCGGAGATGAGAGCCGCAAGGCACTCAGCGATAATCACCGGTCTGCCCGATGCATACGGACGCGGACGAATAATCGGCGATTACAGAAGAGTTGCGCTTTACGGCGTTGATTATCTTATCGAGGATAAAAAGCATCAGCTTGCAACGTCGCTCGTAAGAATGACCTCGGAAAATATACGCCTCAGAGAGGAGCTTTCTGAGCAGATAAGAGCTCTCGGACAGCTTAAGGAAATGGCGCAGATCTACGGCTTTGATATTTCAAATCCGGCGACAAACGCTCAGGAGGCCGTTCAGTGGCTGTACTTCGGCTATCTTGCCGCTGTAAAGGATCAGAACGGCGCGGCTATGAGCCTCGGAAGAACATCGACGTTCCTTGATATTTATATCGAAAGAGACATCAAAAACGGCGTTATAACCGAGAGCGAGGCGCAGGAGCTTATCGACCACTTTATAATGAAGCTCCGTCTTGTCAAATTCGCAAGAACTCCCGAATACAACGAGCTGTTCTCAGGCGATCCGACATGGGTAACGGAGTCGATCGGCGGCGTGGGCGTCGACGGAAGGCACATGGTAACAAAGACGTCGTTCAGATATCTGCATACGCTCGATAACCTCGGAACTGCACCCGAGCCAAACATGACGGTGCTCTGGTCTGTGAACCTGCCGATAAATTTCAAGCGCTACTGCGCGGAGATGTCGATAAAGACATCGTCGATACAGTACGAGAACGACGACCTAATGCGCGTTACGCACGGCGACGACTACGCCATAGCCTGCTGTGTATCATCGATGAGAGTCGGCAAGGAGATGCAGTTCTTCGGTGCAAGAGCAAATCTTGCAAAGTGCCTGCTCTACGCCATAAACGGCGGCGTCGACGAGCGGTTAAAGACACAGATAGGTCCGAGATACAGGGCTGTTGAGGGCGATTATCTCGACTTTGACGACGTAATGCAAAAGTACGACGATATGATGGAGTGGCTCGCTGGGCTGTATGTAAATACGCTGAACGTTATCCACTACATGCACGACAAGTACTGCTACGAGAGCATTCAGATGGCGCTCCACGACAGAGACGTAAAGAGATACTTTGCAACAGGTATCGCAGGACTTTCCGTCGTTGCCGATTCGCTCAGCGCGATCAAGTACGCTAAGGTAAAATGCATAAGAGACGAGGACGGAGTAGTTGTCGATTACGAGGTAGAGGGCGATTTCCCGAAATACGGAAACAACGACGACAGAGTCGACTCGATTGCAGTCGATATAGTAAAGAGGTTCATGGATAAAATAAGAAAGCACCACACCTACAGAAAGAGCGTGCCGACAATGTCCATTCTTACGATAACCTCAAACGTCGTATACGGCAAAAAGACAGGCAACACACCTGACGGGCGCAAGGCCGGCGTACCTCTCGCTCCCGGAGCAAACCCGATGCACGGCAGAGACAGCCACGGCGCTGTAGCCTCACTCGCATCAGTTGCAAAGCTGCCGTTCAAGGATGCGCAGGACGGTATTTCAAATACGTTCTCAATAATCCCGAACGCACTCGGCAAGGACGAGGTGTTCATGGGCGACCTTGAGATAGAGCTCGATAAGGGTTGCTGCGAGGGAAACGTTTGCGGCAGCGATGAAAATTAAAACTTAGATATTGATTAAAGGAGGAAAATATCATGGCAACAGAACAGCAGATCGATAACTTGGTAGAGCTTCTTGACGGATATGCGGCTCAGGGAGGACATCACCTCAATGTGAACGTGTTCACAAGAGAAACGCTCCTTGACGCTCAGAAGCACCCCGAAAAATACCCCCAGCTTACAGTAAGGGTATCGGGCTATGCCGTGAACTTCATAAAGCTCACAAAGGAACAGCAGGATGACGTTATATCACGTACATTCCACAATAAAATGTAATTATAACTTGATCGGAGAAGGCGTATAAATATGGAAGGCTATATTCACTCCATCGAAAGCTGCGGCACGGTGGACGGTCCCGGCATAAGATTCGTTATCTTCATGCAGGGTTGCCCGATGCGCTGTCTTTACTGCCATAATCCAGACACCTGGGAGATAAATACAGGCAATAAGACAAGCACAGACAAGCTGCTCTCCGAATACGAAAAATGCAGAAATTTTACAAAGGGAGGCATCACCGTCACAGGCGGTGAGCCTCTTTTGCAGATTGATTTTGTTACGGAGCTGTTCAGGACGGCAAAAGAAAAAAATATACACACCTGCCTTGACACCTCCGGCATCACGTATTCGGAGGATAACAAAAAATTTGACGAGCTTATAAAATACACAGACCTCGTGATGCTCGATATAAAGCATATAGACGCTGAACGCCACAAGGCGCTTACAGGGCATGACAATAAAAACATCCTTGCATTTGCGCGTTATCTCGACAGGAACGGCATTCCCGTATGGATAAGGCATGTTGTGGTTCCGGGGATAACCGATAATGAAAAATATCTTTTCAAATTAGGAGAATTTATTGGAGCGCTGCATAATATAAAGGCGCTCGATGTTCTTCCCTATCACACGATGGGCAAGGCAAAGTATGAGGAACTCGGGATAGAATACCCGCTCGACGGCGTTAAGCCCATGGACAAGGACGGAGCGCTCCGTGCGCGCGGAGTGATACTCGACGGCATGAGACACGCGCGCGGGATAAAATAAAATCGTGTATGGCGGATACCGAACAAAACGCAGAAAGGGGGCCGGAAAAGTGGCCCCTTTCTGATACAACTGTTTAGCTTCTCATGACTCTACTATCTCCCAGCGACCGCCGGGACCCGAACCGCCAAGCGGCGCAGGGTTTACCTTTGAATACAAATAATCTTCCTCACTGTCATCTATAACACGATAAAAATCGCCTTCCTCTGCCGCATCATAGATTTTTCCGTTGGTAAGCCCATCCACGCCAAAGCTCTCACCTATATATCTTAGTTTCATT
>CALXRY010000158.1 GCA_944390955.1 uncultured Clostridia bacterium
GGAAAAATAAGCATATATACGAAAGGAGAATGGTAAAATGCTTAACAAAAAGAAATTTGCGGCGCTTATCGCCGCACTGGGGGTATGTGCTTCATGCACGGGATCATTTGCCGCGGAGACATCGGGCACGCCGTATCCGCCTGCCGTAAGCGCGAATACGCTTCATGAACTCGGCCTGATGAACGGTCGCGGAGACGGGCTCGAGATCGATCAGCCCGTGACGCGTGCGGAGGCTGTTGTGCTGCTTTCGCGCGTTGTCGGAGTAAACGCGGCGGATGCGGAAACAGAGGAATTTCCGGACGTCGACGCCGAAACTCTCGGCTGGGCATATCTCGCTGTCATGTCGTTCCGCTCGGAGGGCATAATCCAGGGCGACCCGGACGGAAATTTTTCACCGTATCGTGAAGTAACTGGTACGGAATTTATGAATATGTGCTGCCGTATCGCGGGCTTTGAAGAATACGAGGACGACCCGTCGGCCGTCTTTAGCATCGATTCCGTCATAAACCTTGCCGAGCCTCTCACACGCGGAGAAGCGGCCGAGCTGTGTGTTATGCTGCTGACGAGCGAAACGAGTACGGGACAAATGGGCTATGAGAGGCTTACTGCACACGGCTATGATTCAAAGAAGCTCAGAAAGGCCCTGCTTTACAGGCTGCCGGAGCTTTCGGAATCGCTGCTTGCCGACGATCTCAACGGCTATATGCCTGCCGACGAAAATTATATGTTCTCGCCCATGAGCCTTAAGATGCTCACGGCCATTGCCGCAAACGGAGCGTCCGGCGAAACACGCCAACAGCTGCTTGACGCTATGTACATATCCGACCTTGACGCATATAACACCGAAGCAGCGGCGGACATCGAAAAGCTCAACAGCGCGGCAAGCGTGGAGCTTGAGGTCGCAAATTCCGTATGGCTAAACACAGACCGCACGCAGAGCAGCTTTGGAGACGGATTCCTGAATACGGCACAAAGCATCTACGATGCGGAGCTCGGTACCGTAACGAACGATAACGCAATCAATACGATAAACGGCTGGGCATCAGAAAAGACGCGCGGAAAGATACCGACAATAATCAATAATAACGAATTTAAATTTGCACTGCTGAACGCGATGTATTTCAAGGGAAACTGGGCAGACGAATTTGACCCCGCGGATACAGTAAAGGAGACTTTTACGGACAAGAACGGCGAGGAGCATGAGATAGACTTTATGCACAAAACAGATACCGTGCTCTACAGCGGCGACAATGGTATGCAGATCGTGCGGCTGCCGTATGTGCCTGATGAAACGAATGCAACAAATATAGGTATGTATGTCATGAAGAACACCGACGGCACGGTCATAGAAGATCCCGCCGGAGCGCTTGAGGGCGCGGTCATGAGCAATGCAAGGATTGAGCTCGGGCTCCCTAAATTCGAGATCGAAAACGAATTTGATATGAAAGAGATACTCAGCGATATGGGCGTGACAAAGGCGTTCGAGGATGATGCGGAATTCAGCGATATGCTCGATGATACGGGAATATATATCGACTACATGCGCCAGAAAACCTACATAAACGTAGATGAAACAGGCACCGAGGCAGCCGTTGTTACCGGAGCCGCCGGAGGCACAACGTCCGTGCCGCCCGAACCCGTGACAGTGCGGTTCGACACTCCGTTTACATATATTATAAAGGACGATATTTCCGGAAGGATACTGTTTATGGGAACGTATGCGTTTGCCGACAGCAGTGAGCAATAAAAAAAGGGCTTAGCCCTTTTTTTATTGCTGCTGCTCCGTATTAAGCACGGGAGCAGGCATTATCTGCTCAAATTTTGCGACTGCGATCTTTGCAAGGTTGACAAGAAGCTGCTGCTGCTCCTCGTCGCTTCCCGAGCCGGCCGTGACCTCTATTATACAGCCCCTGTCGTATACATGTATCGTCGGATACGCTATATACGCCGTCTCGCCGAGCTCCGTCACCTCGGTTATCTCATACCGTTTTGCCTTTGCCGCCGCAAATTCCTGATATACCTGGTCTATCGATATGCTTTCGGTATACTGCGTAAGCTTTATAGTAACGCTATCACCAAGTCCCTTCGGGTTGCTGACATAGACCGCAGAACGCGAATTCCCGTCGGTCACAACACCCCCGTCAACGACCGGCACATATTCATAATTTATCGCTGCATATACATCGTCCGCAGTAAGTATCGTCGTCGGGTCTATCTCCGGTATCGGAGTCGCCGTAGGCTCCGCAAACAGTCCGCCGCCCTCTCCGCAGGCACAAAGTCCTACCGTCATCAGCAGGCTCGCTATTACTAACAATAACTTCTTCATATATTATGATTCCTTTCACCAAACTAAGCTTGAAGAAAAACCGCGCAGATGTGAATTACGGGCGATTTTGCTCAAGCTTTATTTCATAGCAATGGCGTCCTTCACCTTTGCTGCGATATTTGCCGCCGTGAGTCCGTATTCCTCAAACAGCTCGGCGGGCTTCCCGCTCTTTCCGTAGCGGTCCGTTCCTATTATCTTCACGGGAGCTGGAGCGTTTGCGCAGACCACCTCTGAAACCGCACTGCCAAGTCCTCCCATTATATAATGCTCCTCCGCCGTAACGATGGCACCCGTTTCTCTGGCCGCCTTTGTTATTATTTCCTCGTCTATCGGCTTTATTGTATGGATATTTATAACTCTTGCGCTTATGCCCTCTGCCTTCAGCATATCGTGAGCCTTTATCGCCTCGCCTACCATAAGCCCTGTTGCGATGATAGCCGCGTCGTCTCCATCTCTCAGCTGGACGCCCTTTCCGAGCTCAAATTTATAGTCGTCGCCGTTTACATCCTCGACCGCAAGACGCCCGAAACGCATATAAACTGGCCCCTCGTGATCTATGGCGGCCTTTACCGCAGCCATCGCCTCTCTGTCGTCGGCGGGGTTTATAACGACCATTCCCGGGATGCTTCTCATAAGTGCTATGTCCTCAAGGCACTGGTGCGAAGCACCGTCCTCGCCTACGGATATTCCGGCGTGTGTCGCGCCGATCTTTACGTTGAGCTTTGTATAGCCTATCGAGTTCCTGACCTGCTCAAACGCTCTTCCGGCTGCAAACATCGCGAACGACGATGCGAACGCGATCTTTCCGCATGAAGCAAGTCCTGCGGCAACGCACATCATATTGCTCTCAGCAATACCCATATTTATAAATCTTTCGGGATATGCCTTCTTGAATACCTCTGTTTTTGTCGACTTTGAAAGGTCAGCGTCAAGCACAACGATATTCGGGTCTGCGCCGTATTCCGCCAAAGCCGCTCCGTATGATTCTCTCGTAGCTCTCTTTGCCATTATAAACTCGCCTCCAGTTCTGCAATTATAGCGTCAAGCTCCGCTATAGCCTTTTCGTATTCTTCCTTCTTCGGAGCCGCTCCATGCCATGCCGGATTATTCTCCATAAACGAAACGTTCTTGCCCTTGACGGATTTCATTATAACGGCCGTAGGCTGTCCCTTTGTTGCCTTTGCTTCGTCGATGGCCGCCATGAGCGATTCAAAATCATGCGCGTCCGCATTTACGACGTGCCAGCCGAATGCCTCGAATTTCTTGTCGATGGGATTCGGGTTCATTACCTTTGAAATATCACCGTCTATCTGGAGACCATTATTGTCAATAAATATCGTAAAATTATCGAGCTTGTAATGAGCAGCAAACATCGCCTGCTCCCATACCTGTCCCTCCTCAAGCTCGCCGTCGCCGAGGATAGAATATACTCTGTAAGATTTATTGTCGAGCTTGCCCGCAAGAGCCATTCCGCCGGCAGCTGATACACCCTGTCCGAGCGAGCCTGTCGACATGTCCACTCCGGGAACCTTGTTCATGTCAGGATGCCCCTGCAGGTAGCTGTCTATATGCCTGAAGCCGGGTATGTCCTCAACAGGGAAAAAGCCCCTTTCCGCAAGCACTCCGTAGAGTGCCGGAGCGGTATGTCCCTTTGAAAGCACAAGTCTGTCCCTGTCCTCCATCCTTGGGTTCTTCGGGTCGACATTCATGACCTCAAAGTACAGCAGTGTCAGGACCTCTGCTATTGAAAGCGAACCGCCGGGATGTCCGGAGGCTGCGCTGTATACCGCCGTTAGAGCATCCTTGCGTACCCTGTTGGCGATAATCGAAAGCTCGGTCAGTCTTTTCTTTTCCATCTTCTTTTACTCCTTTTTCTTTTTATGGATATAATTAAATTAATTATCCTCTATTTATCCGCCGCATTTTCATACGCCGCTTTCATTAATTCCTCCGCCCTGTCGTTCCTGCCGCTTATATACAGATACCCTATAAGTGCCTCAAAGCCGGTGGCATGACGGTAATCGACCGTCGAAGCATTTTTTGCCTGAGTATAAGATTTGGCGTTGCGTCCGCGCCTGAACACTGCCGCCTCCTCCTCGGTCAAAAGCTCCGTCATGCTGTGTATGCTGTTCGACTGCGCATGAGCCTTTACGTATTTGACTGTCTCAAGGTGCAGCTTATGCGCAGGCATCGAGGGATGCTCCTCAATGACCCTTGTGCGGACATACAGCTCATAAACACAATCGCCTATATAAGCAAGCACCAGCGGAGAAAGCTGCTTTGCATCTATATCCATCATTCGGCAAAGCTCCACTGAACGCCCTGCGGAGTGTCCTTCAGTATTATATTCATCTCCCTGAGCTTATCGCGTATTTCGTCCGCCCTTGCCCAGTTCTTCTCGGCGCGCGCCCTGTTTCTTTCCTCTATAAGCGCCTCTACTTCTGCATCTATCGATCTTTTCGTTTCCTTATTAAATAGTCCGAGAACATTTCCGAGCTCATGTATGAGAGCTATGGTCTGTTCGATCGTTTGCTTTGTACTTTCTCCGTTTATTTCGGTATTTGCCATATATACGATATCAAATATTGCGGCTATCGCTCCGGCTGTGTTCAAGTCGTCGTCCATAGCGGCAATGAATTTCTGCTTGAAGCCCTCAAGCTTCTCCGATACCGCCTTGTCGTCTTCGCCCTCCGGTGCACTCTGCTCCAAAAATTCAAGATTCTCTATGCAGGTATACACCCTCTCAACCGCCGATTTAGCCTGCTCCATGAGCGTATCGGCGAAATTTATCGGGTTCCTGTAATGAGCCGAGAGCATAAAGAAGCGTATGACCTCGCTGTCATATTTCTTTCTTATATCCCTCACCGTAAAGAAATTGCCGAGGGACTTGCTCATCTTCTGGTTGTTTATGTTAATGTAGCCGTTGTGCATCCAGTACCTTGCAAACGGTTTTCCGTTTGCACATTCACTCTGCGCTATCTCGTTTTCATGGTGCGGGAAGATAAGGTCCTGACCACCCGAATGGATGTCTATCGTCTCGCCGAGATATTTATTTGCCATGGCCGAGCACTCTATGTGCCAGCCGGGACGTCCCATTCCCCACGGACTCTCCCATGCAGGCTCGCCGGGCTTCTGCTTTTTCCACAGCGCAAAGTCCATCGCATCCTGCTTTGTTTCGTTAACGTCTATCCTTGCGCCGGCCTCAAGATCCTCAAGCGGCTGCTTTGAAAGCTTGCCGTATTCACGGAACTTCTTTGTCGAAAAATATACATCGCCATCAACATTGTAAGCAAAGCCCTTTTCCTCGAGTTTTTTTATGATGTTTATTATAGCGTCTATATTTTCGGTGGCCTTGGGGTGCACCGTTGCATGGTGTATTCCAAGCGCCTCGGCGTCCTCAAAATATTCCTTTATAAAGCGGTCGCCAAGCTCCTTAACGGTTATGCCCTCATCATTTGCACGCTTTATCATCTTATCGTCAACATCAGTAAAGTTCTGTACGAATTTCACATTATAGCCCTGATACTCAAGATAGCGGCGCATCGTGTCAAACACAATAAACGGACGCGCGTTGCCTATATGGAAATAATCATAGACTGTAGGTCCGCAGGAATACATCTTGACCTCACCGCTGTCAATAGGAACAAACTCTTCTTTTGTCCTCGTCAAGGTATTATATATTTTCATATATAAGCCTCCCAAATTAATACTGCCCTCTAATTATATCGCAAATCTATAAAAAAAACAACCTTTTTTTGAGATTTTTTATTGTTCAAATTTACGTTTTTGTATTTGGATTTTCATATTGATTCATATTCATCTGACGGAAATATATATTTTGTATAAATCCCCTCAAATGTTTTTATAAATTTTTCAAAAAAACTATAGACAAACCAAAGGAAATAGTGTATAATAGTGATAGTATTTTGGGAATATCGATACATCAGACGCGGTTTTGGTCGATGACTGGATCGATGTTATTGACAACACAGAAGCCGGCGCAGCTGCACAAGCGGCATGGTCGCCGAGGCTAAAAAATCCGCACAGACAGCGGGCACAGAATCGAAGGAGGTAAATTACAATGAGATATGAAGAACCTAAAATGCACATCTCTATGTTTGACGATGAGGATGATATTTTGACGGCCAGCTCGATTTCGGCTGATGACGGCCCCATCTTTGGTCTTGGTGATTCGGCTTCAAGCTCAGAGGACACAAGCGGTTCGTCCTCATACAGTATAGATGTGAAAACATTTAGATAAATATAAGTACATTCGGCTGCTGCATTTGATGCGGCAGTCTTTTTACTTCTATATCAAGCCGAGGTACAGCATATATGATAATAGGAAACAAAATCTTTTCAACCGGAAAAACATATATAATGGGCATACTTAACGTCACGCCCGATTCGTTTTCCGACGGCGGCAAATACTCTGCGTTAGACGCGGCATTACGGCACACCGAGGAAATGATACGCGACGGAGCCGACATCATAGATATAGGCGGAGAATCAACACGCCCCGGGCATATGCAGGTCTCCGACAGCAAAGAGATCGAACGCACAGCTCCGGTGATAGAGGCTTTAAAGCAACGGTTCGATATCCCAATTTCAATCGATACGTACAAGGCTGCCGTCGCGGAGTCCGCTTTGGATGCCGGAGCGGATCTGATAAATGATATATGGGGATTTAAATACGACAGCAATATGGCGGAGCTCGTCAGCCGCCGCGGTGCGGCATGCTGCCTTATGCATAATAAATCCTGCACAGTATACAATAATTTCATACAGGACGCAGTGAATGAGCTTGCCGAATGTGTGAAGATTGCAAAGACCGCAGGAATAGCTGATGACAAAATAATTCTCGACCCGGGAGTAGGCTTCGGGAAAACGTACGAACAGAACCTTGAGGTCATGCGCAGCCTTGATGCATTCGATATCGGTTATCCGCTGCTGCTCGGCACCTCAAGAAAATCGATGATAGGTAATGCGCTTGGGCTTGGAACGGACGAGCGTCTTGAGGGCACGCTTGTTACAACAGTTATGGCCGTGCAGAGCGGGTATATGTTTGTGAGGGTCCATGATGTACAGGAAAACAAGCGCGCCGTTATGATGACCGAGACCATTCTCGGCAAATCGCCTAAATAAACGCTTAAGCGGAGGAACACATGGATAAAATAAAAATAACAAATCTTGAAATATTCGCCCGCCATGGAGTCATGCCGGAGGAGACGGCTCTCGGGCAAAAGTTTATTATTTCGGCGGAGCTTTCGCTCAGCACAGAAAAGGCAGGGCACAGCGACAGGCTTGACGACAGCATAAATTATGCTTCTGTATGCGAAAGCATCGCAACGTACAACAAAACCAACACCAAAAAGCTTATAGAGGCCGCTGCTGAGGGCACGGCGGAGCATATACTGCTTTCGTTCCCTCAGGTAAGAGGGATACGCGTTGAAATAAAAAAACCCAATCCGCCCATTCATCTGCATTTCGACAGTGTAGCAGTTGAAATTGAGCGAAGCTGGCACAGGGCATTTGTCGCTTTCGGCTCAAACATCGGCGACCGTAAGCGCTATATCGACACTGCTATAGAAAAAATACGAAGTGATCCGAAGTGCCGTATAAAAAAGGTTTCGTCCATAATCGAAACAGAACCCTATGGCGAGGTTGAGCAAAATAACTTCCTCAACGGCGTGCTTGAGCTCGAAACGATATACTCTCCCCATTCTCTGCTCAGTTTTCTCCACAAACTTGAATCGGAGGCCGGCAGAGAACGGAAAATACATTGGGGGCCGCGGACGCTCGACCTTGATATTCTGTTCTATGACAACGTAATAAGCGACGACCCCGTTCTTACTCTCCCGCATCCCGATATGGAAAACAGAAATTTTACAGTTTTGCCGATGTGCGAGCTTGCACCGGACTTTATCCATCCGGTCCTTGGCGTAAAAATGAAAGCTTTAAAATCGAATATATAATATTCCACAAAAAATGCTGATATTTTTGTATAAAATAAATTGAATATGTCACTTGAAAAATGGCGAATTTTGTGTTATATTTGTAATGGAATTGTAATGTTTAAGTAAATGCCGTTCCATTGAAAAATAAAACATATTCCCACTGGATTATGGGAAGAGCTTATCCAAAGAAGGAGCAATAATCATGACAAAAACCGTTTTCACCGAGGAATCACCTATCGTAGGAAAGCTTACGATTATCAGCATGAAGGGATGCGAGGCATTCACAGCCAAAATTGATGAATATCTCAAAGAATGGCGTCCTTTTGAGCATGCAGACACATATGTTACGCATGTTCACTGCCCCCGCTTCGGCACAGGCGAAGGAAAGTGCGTTGTTGATAACACCGTAAGAGGCCATGATGTATACATCATATGCGACGTATTCAATTATGGCATAACGTATAAGATGTACGGGATCGAAAATCATATGAGCCCCGACGATCACTATCAGGATCTGAAGCGTATTATAGCCGCGATGGGCGGTAAAGCAAGGCGAGTAACAGTTGTCATGCCGATGCTTTACGAGGGCAGACAGCACAGAAGAAGCGGACGCGAATCGCTCGATGCGGCGCTCATGCTTCACGAGCTCGTTAATATGGGCGTAGCAAACATCATTACCTTTGACGCTCATGACCCAAGGATCTCAAACGCTATCCCTCTTTCAGGCTTTGACGATGTTCAGCCTACATACCAGATGATAAAGGCTATCGCACATGCCGTCCCGGATATATCGCTGAACAAATTTGACACTATAGTTATTTCCCCCGATGAGGGCGGAATGTCAAGATGTATGTATTACAGCTCCGTGCTCAAGCTCGACCTTGGAATGTTCTATAAGCGCCGCGACTATTCAAGGATCGTGAACGGCAAAAACCCGATCGTAGCGCACGAATATCTCGGACGCGAGGTAAAGGGCAAGGACGTTATTATCGTAGACGATATGATCTCGTCCGGAGAATCGATAATCGACGTTGCAACGGCTCTTAAAAATCAGGGCGCAAAAAGGATATTTGTCTTTGCATCGTTCGGTCTTTTTGTAAACGGTCTCGGCGTAATTGATGAGGCTTATGAAAAAGGCATCATAAACAGGATATTTACAACTAATCTTGTATACCAACAGCCGGGACTTACCGACCGTGAGTGGTATTACTCTGTGGATATGTCAAAATATATATCACTTTTAATAGATACTCTGAATCATGACGACACGATCTCAGAGCTGCTGAATCCTGTAAAGAAGATAGAAGCACTCGTGGAAAAACTCCGCGGCAAGGAAGCTTAACTATATAAAACGGCGTGTATACAGCGCCGTTTCTTGATAGAAGGAGAGAGATTTTTATGAAATGCATTTTACTTGCCGCAGGTTATGCCACGCGGCTTTATCCGCTTACAGAAAATATGCCGAAGGCGCTTCTGAAGCTTGGCGATAAGACCATTCTCGATATGGTAATCGAAAAGATCGACGAAGTCGGCGAGGTAGAGGACATATACATCGTGACGAATGCAAAGTTCTATGAGAATTTTGCAGGATGGGCCGAGAGCTATACCGGTCCAAAAAAAGTAAAGGTCCTTAATGACAATACCACCTCAAACGACAACAGACTCGGAGCTATAGGCGATCTGAAATTTGTTATAGACAAAGAAAATATAGACGACGAGATACTCGTTATGGCGTCGGATAATATTTTCGGATTTCCACTGACCGATTTTACGAATGCATATGCCGAAAAAAAATCAGACATGATATGTGCGCATAAGATCGAAAACAAAGCCGAGCTCCACACCATGGGAGTAGTCGAACTAGATAGCAGCAATAAGGTCATAAGCTTTGAGGAAAAACCGGAAAGCCCAAGATCCGACCTCGGCGTTCCTCCGTTTTATCTGTACAAACGCGAGACGCTTGCGCTTATAGACAAGTACCTTGCTGAGGGCAACAACCCCGATGCGCCCGGGCATTTTGTCCCATGGCTCATAACGCAGACTGATGTATACGCATACGTTTTCGACGCAACGCGCATCGACATCGGAACGGTCGAAAGCTATCATGAGGCCTGCGAGTTGCAAAAGCAGGGCCGGCTGTTTAAAAAAAGGATATAAAAAGTTTTTTGTAATAAGCAAGCTCAGGCTTCGAGCAGCTTCCTACAAGATAAAGAAATCGCTGTGCATATGCACAGCGATTTCTTTATCTGTTTTCTGTTATATACTTCACAACATCGGCAATAGCTTCATCAATTGTTTTTTCGCAAGCCTCCGCAGCAGCTCTCTCCTTGTATTCAACAATACCCTCACCGCATTTCTTGCCAACTACTATCCTTACCGAAACCCCTATAAGATCGGCATCCTTGAATTTAACACCGGCTCTTTCGGCTCTGTCGTCAAACAATGTTTCTATTCCATGCTCGCGGAGCTTATTGTAAATCTCCTCAGCAGCCGTCATCTGCTCCTCCTGCTTATTGTTTACAGGGATAATCACAGCCTCAC
>CALXRY010000159.1 GCA_944390955.1 uncultured Clostridia bacterium
ACCAAAGACAGATAGAAGTCAACCCAATTAACAGAACTGTAATTGTTGATTGACAAATTTGTTAGTATGATATAAAATTATATTACTGATTGTGTTCAGGTATACAAACATTTATTTTTAAGAGAATTGTAAGAATACTGAAATATTATTATATCCCGATCTATGGTATAATATAAGGAAGTACGCTTATTCAGATCAGAAATTTACCGGAGGTGCCGCTGTTGGCAAAAAACGCAAAACAATTTATAGGCGAGATCGCCGTGTGTACAATAGCGCTGGCGATACTGCTTACGATCCTTATACCCACGATCTCGGTCTGCATGGAAAACGGCAGTCAAAACAGATGCCGCAGAAGGCTGCAGATCATCACATCGGCGCTTGACGCCGCCGTAAACGACGAGGAAAATGCCGCACAATGGGCGGAACTGATAGACAGCAAAAGCTCCCGCCGTCTGCTCGACACGCTCAAGCTGACGATGGACGCAGACGACGCGAATGAGATAGATTCGTCGCTGTATTATATAATGGTCGGCAACGGAGAGCTTCTTGTAAGATGCACCGAGCACAGCGACATAGACGATTATTTTGTAACGCTTCCCGCAGGCTTCAGCGCCGAGGCTTCAATACCCGAGACCGGCGAATTTATAGACCGCCTGCACATAACCGGTGTGAGGACGTATATGCTCGGTGAAGCGATAAATCCCGACAACCCCGGGCAGATGCAGTTTTCTCAGTCGGACGACCTAAAGAAGCTGTTCCCAGACCTTACGGTCACGGCAGTATATGTCGGCGGAGGAGAAAAGCAGCTCTCACCCGACGAGTACACGCTGTTTACTGACGGCTTTGACATGAACGTCCCCGGAACAAAGACGATAAAAGTGGCCTATGACACGAACAAGACCTGGCACCGAATCGTTTATGCGGACTTTACATTTGAGGTGCTTGAGCAGGCACAGTGCCCGCCGCTCGAGATAGACTTCGGCGACAAGGGTGTTTACACACTCGCCGCATGGGACTGGACGGACTTCGTGGCGGAGGCTTCGCAGTCGGAGGGCGGAGCAAAGGATTTTGACGCGTCGATAGTATACTTTGAAGGAAGTTACTATTATTATCCCGACGGCTTCAACATCGACAGCCGCCGCGACAACTCAAATCCCGAGACGTCCGCGGCAGATACGAACGACTTTTCCTCACCGGCTTACAGAATAGAATTCAAAACCGATGTTATCATAGCCTCAAAGGAGGACGAGGAGGAAATGAAAAAGGTCGAAAACGGCGCATTGATGCTCGAGGAGGAGCAGGCATATATCTGGCAGACGGAGCCCTCCAAGGAACTGGGCACTGGCTGGATAAGAGTATACTGCGAGATGAAAAAGAACTAAAGTAAATGGTGAAAGGACTGCAGCGATGTTTCTGGCAGATAAATGGACCGAATATAGGTTGGTAGATTCGGCCGGCGGGGAAAAGCTCGAATACTGGGGTGATTTTCTGCTGCGCCGTCCTGACCCGCAGGCAATATGGTCAAAAAAGAGCGAAAATAAGCTCTGGACAAAAACCGATGCTACATACCACCGGTCTCAGTCCGGCGGCGGAAAATGGCAGTTTTTCAATAAAAAGCTGCCAGAGAGCTGGCAGATACATTACTGCGGGCTTACGTTCAACATAAAGCCGATGGGCTTCAAGCATACGGGGCTTTTCCCGGAGCAGGCCGTAAACTGGGACTGGTTCTCGGAGCTTATTAAAAACGCGGGACGTCCGGTGAACGTACTCAACCTGTTTGCATATACCGGCGGCGCGACTGTCGCGGCACTCAGGGCAGGCGCGTCGGTATGCCATGTAGACGCGTCAAAGGGCATGGTCACATGGGCCAAGGAGAATGTCATGTCCTCAGGCTTGGGCGACAGACCGGTCAGGTATATAGTCGACGATGTTGTAAAATTCGTCCGCCGCGAAGGGCGGCGCGGCAGGAAGTACGATGCCGTGATAATGGATCCGCCGTCATACGGCAGAGGCCCCTCGGGCGAGGTATGGAAAATAGAGGACGAGCTCTATCCGCTTATTGAGGAATGCATAGCTATCCTTTCGGACGATCCGCTGTTTTTCCTGATAAACTCCTATACGACGGGGCTCAGCGCGCAGATACTGACGAATGTCCTGACGCTGACACTTAAAGCGAAATACGGCGGGAGCGTAAACTCAGACGAAATAGGGCTGCCGATAGAAAAAAGCGGGCTGATATTGCCCTGCGGGATAAGCGGACGCTGGGAAAAACACGAAAAATAAGCGGCGCATCTCACCACCCGCCGCGGCTCGGAGTACTTACGCTTCCGCGATGTGGAAGTTGCCGAAGGCAAGTTTTGTAAGGCAAAACCGTAGGCATACGCCGTCGCCCCGTTGGGCGGCAATCTGCACTCACCGCCAAGAAGGGCGGACGCCGAAGGCGGCTTTTGCGGAGCAAAAGTGATGACAAGCTTCTTTTCCGCGTTATAATTGATATGGAAATAAATGATATGAACATAATAGAATTTAAAAACGTATCCTTCGGCTACGGCAAAAACGCCGTGCTGGAGGATTTTTCTTTAAGAATAGAAAAGGGGACGTTCACCGCGGTGCTCGGCAGGAACGGCAGCGGCAAGTCGACGCTTGCGCGGCTGATAAACGGGCTTTTGCTGCCGCGCTCGGGATGCGTTATGACCTGCGGCATGGACACCTCGGACGAGGAGCAGATATATAATATCAGGAGTCGTGCCGCGCTCGTATTCCAGAACCCCGACGACGGGATAGTTTCGGCGGTCGTCGAGGACGAGGCGGCGTTCGGAGCCGAAAACCTCGGCATCGAGCCAGCCGAGATACGAAAAAGAGTCGACGCGGCGCTTAAGGAAACAAGGCTTTATCAAAAGCGGCTCGCGATGACGGCACAGCTCTCCGGCGGCGAGAAGCAGAGGCTCGCGATAGCCTCGGCGCTCGTTATGGAGCCGGAGGTGCTGATACTTGACGAGCCGACCTCGATGCTTGATCCTGAGGGACGGCGTGAATTTCTTGAAACGGTAAAGCGTCTTGCGGGACGAGGAATGACCGTCGTGCTCATCACGCACGACATGGAGGAGGC
Source organism: uncultured Clostridia bacterium (assembly GCA_944390955.1). Classification (GTDB taxonomy): domain Bacteria; phylum Bacillota; class Clostridia; order UBA1381; family UBA1381; genus Ornithomonoglobus_A. The sequence continues at coordinate 3,110 of CALXRY010000159.1, forward strand.
CGCCGAGGCGCAGCGGTGCATCATTATGGGCAGCGGGAAGATCGTACTTGACGGCGCACCGGTGGAGGTGTTCGCGGACAGTACAAAGCTTGAGGAGCTCGCTCTCTGTGCTCCGGAGATGCAGCGGCTTGCCGCGGAGCTGAGGAAGCATGGGATAGACGTCCCCGACGACATCTTCGGAACGGAGGAAATGGCGAATTATATTGAGGGGATTTTTCTTCGGGGAGTTTTAGGGAGCACCCTCGATTGAAAATACTTTTGCGGAGCAAAAGTTACCTATAGCGAGTTTTGCGCGTGGGGCGTAAGGTGCCCGTGCGCAAGTGTCTAAGCTGTAAGTTTTTGATTAAACTTTTTTGAAAAAGTTTATGCGCGGGTGTCAAGAGGGCATTCGCATTAATACCCTCTTGCCTGGGGTACAGGGGGCGGAGCGCCCCAGTGCTGATAAAAAGTATCGATTGCTTGGAGTCTATTGGATTTTGAAGCATAGATAAATCGTTATCGACGGGTGGTGCGTGGGGCTCCGCCCCATTTTAATTTTAGCTCATGTTCTTGTGCACGGTACCCCGCCAAAGGGTATCCTCGCCGATACCCTTTGGAATCCCGGGCGCAAGCTTTCAAAAGCTTGGCAAACCACAGCTCAAACACCCGCCATACCGTCCACGTTCTTCGTAAGCTTCAAGTTGTCTCAAACCGGCGCGGACGGGCGGCGGAACTCGCTATAGGAAACTTTCGCTACGCGAAAGTGATTTTATTCGATGGAGCACCCTTGAGCTACCTTTTATTCAATTTTAAATCTTGAAAAAATACACCATTATATGATATAATTTCCTCAGAGCAAGAGGTGAACAACTTTCTTGCAAGTTGTAGCTGCGTAAAATTTCATTTTGTGCAGCGTAGCAAAGGTATGCGGTTATTCTGACACCTTTTATGATAGAATGGAGGTGTTGGATGTGAATCTTAATTTATTTATTCAACTATTGATATTGATTATCATTCTTGAAATTATAAGACACATAAAAAATAACCGCCTACTCCGGCAAGTAGGCAGTTAATTATAAAAAATTACAACTTGCAGAATAACCGTATGGTTATCCTCTTGCTTGCATTCTATCATAAAAACTTTGCAAAGTCAATACTTATTTTCGTACAGCACAAAGGCTTCCGGATGCAGCACCAGGAAGCCTTTGATATATATAAATGGATTTAGAAAGGAACATTGTCAGTTTGTGCGCAGGCTACTTCCCGTACACAGTTTCAACGGCGACGCCGAGAGCTATATTCAGGTTGCCATTGCGGCAGCGCAGCTCGTCGACGAAGCTCTTTTCATCGGCATCCTTTTTCATCGTGACGTCGTAGCAGAGCTCATAGAGCGAACCGAGGTCGGTCGTCCTCATCCTTGAAAGGCTGAAGCGCGCCGTGTAGTGTTCAAAGACATCGTCAAACGCTCCGGGATAGTCGAGATCCTCCGGTACGGTTATCTTGAGCACCCTGTCAAGATCCTTGTTCGCGCCGAAATTCGTCTTTGTCAGGACGAACATGAACAGACACAGCACAACAACGAAAAGCCCGCCGTAGAAATACAGTCCCACGCCGCAGGCCAGACCGGCGGCTATCGAAAAGAATATATAGGCGATGTCCTTCGGGTCGCCGGGAGCGCTTCTGAAACGAATTATCGAAAGCGTTCCCGCAAGCGAAAATGCCCTTGCGACGTTCGAGCCGACAAAAAGGATTATGACCGCAAGGATCACCGGCAGCATCGTAAGCGTTACGGTAAAGCTCTGCTGGTGCCTTCCCGAGTGCGTGAGCGTATAGGTCAGGGCTATCACAAGCCCGAAGGCTATCGACACGCCCATTGCGATGAGCGCCGATGCTATCGTCAGTTCTCCGTCGGAGGTTGATGATACCGTTGTAAGCATTTCTTCCATTGTTACAGTCTCCTTTATTTTCATATAAATTGGTTGCCCGCTTTTATCAAAAAAACAGAATCAGCATCTACAGCGCAGCTGCCATATCTTTCCCGCCGCGGGCAAGAGCGGGATAAAAGCGGCGTTCGCCGCGGGAGCCTTGCTTCAGGTATTCCTTGTACTCGGTGCCGTATTTGGAAAAGCTCGTGCGGTGTATGCCAAGCTCCGTAAGCATATCCGCCAGCCAGACCGGCATGGCAAGGCTCGTTTTTATCTCCATTATATAGAGCCCCTTGTCGAGCAGCAGGCTGCCGTGGTCACCGAGCTCGAGACGGAGCTCGCTGCGCCGCGACCTTATGTTTGTGTCAAAGGATATCCTGAGATCGTCGCTGCCCTTCCCGAAATACGCCAGCCTGTCATAGGCTATATACGTTTTCGGCGCCACGTCGTGTATCCGGAGAAAGTATTCAAGTTCATTAAGTACCTGACCATTCATATACTCCCTTTTGACCGGCTTTGCGCCGCTTTTAACAAAATCATAAGCCTCCCCGAGCTTCAGCGCTGTGCGGCGCTTGTTTACCAGTCCATTTACCTTTTTCTTTATCTCAAGATACGCCTCTGAGTCCATATCCGGAACACCGTAGGACCGTAGCCGAAGCTTTTCTTTATACGGAGGCTTCGACAGCGACTGCCGTATCAGATAGCTGTCGCCCGTATCATAATAGATATTCGCTATCGTATAAAGCGAATGGTTTTTGCAGTAGCTGTCAGTGACCATATGCTTCTCTATTTCGTCTATGACCCTCGTCAGCGTTTTCTCATCGATGCGGTATTTGTATTCGAATCTGTTGAAAACCTCTATTGCCATCTCTCATCACCCTTTCTGTTTTGTTGAGTCCATTTTACATTAAAAAACTTAAATTAACCTTAAATGGTTTTCAGATAATTGCAAATTCACACAAAGTTCACAAAATTAAAATTTTTTTAAGCCATTTTTAAGAAAGCTGTGGTATAATATATTCGACAATAAAGAATAAGAAAGGATGGCTTTATTATGAGGATACTTGTTATAGAGGATGAAAAGCACCTTGCGGAGGCGCTGTCGCATCTGCTTAGGAAGAACAACTATACCGTGGACGTATCGAACGACGGCGAAAGCGGGCTCGACAACGCACTTTCGGATATATACGACGTTATCGTGCTCGATATAATGCTGCCGAAGCTCGACGGGATCTCGGTGCTCAAGGAGATAAGGCGCGAGGGGCTGGATGTTCCCGTGATACTGCTGACAGCCAAGGGCGATATAGCCGATAAGGTGCGCGGGCTCGACTGCGGCGCCGACGATTACCTTGCAAAGCCGTTCAATACTGAGGAGCTGCTGGCCCGTATTCGCGCCCTCGGACGGCGCAGGGGAGTTATCGTGAGCGGCGACGCTCTTTCGTTCGGCGATATTTCGCTGAACACTCAGAGCATGACGCTCAGCTCCGGCAGCGCCGAGGTAAGCCTGACGCTGAAGGAATGCGAGCTGATGGAATACCTGATACTGCGCAAGGATGCGGTCGCCTCAAAGGAGCAGATCATAGAAAAGCTCTGGGGCTTTGACAGCGAGGCGGAATCTAACCATGTGGAGGTATACATCTCGTTCCTCAGAAAAAAGCTTAAGTTTATAAAATCGCGCACGGCGATAAACACTGTCCGAGGTGTAGGGTACAGGCTTGAAACACAATAGGAGGTAACGGCTATTATGTTTAAAAAACTCAGAAACAGGCTCCTGCTTACAAATCTGTTGATAACGGCGGCGCTTATAACGGGTTGTTTTGCCGTTATCTTCATAATGATGGAGCGTAATGTTACAAGAAATATAGATATGAGTCTTAATGCTGCGCTAAACATGATAACGGACAGGCCGCACAGCGACAGGCCCGAGGGCCCGGAACTGCGTGATGAACAGCTTCCCGCAGGGCATAGTGAGGAATCGCAGGAAGCGCCGCCTCAGGAGGGCGAGGCGCCTCTTGGAGGTGCAACGCGCAGACATGACGGCGATCCGTTTTCATCGATACTGATGTATTCGGTGGATGACAGCGGAAATGTGACCGACCTCAGCTTCGGATTTACTCTGACTGACGAGACGGTACTCGAAGAGATAAACGTTCTTATCCCTCAGATAGCTGCCGAGGGCAGGGAAAACGGCCGCGTTTCGGTAGACGGTACGGTGCTTGAATACAAGACACGACGGTATGCGGACGGCTGCGCCGTGGCTCTTGGCGTATTCAACGCGGAGCACGGAATGCTGCAAAGGCTCCTGATCGTACTTATACTTATTGAGATATTCGCCCTTGGGCTTGCGCTTCTTATCAGCCTGATAAGCGCCAACCGCTCGATAAGACCTGTCGAGGACAGCTATAACAAGCAGAAGCAGTTTGTTGCCGATGCGTCGCACGAGCTCAAAACGCCGCTCACCACGATAAACACAAATATAGACGTTCTGCTCTCACATGAGGACTCTTTGATACGCGACGAAAAAAAGTGGCTGCTGTATATAAAGACAGAAAGCGAACGCATGGCAAAGCTCACGAACGACCTGCTTTACCTTGCTCGGCTCGACCATGGCGAGAGCATCATATACGGTGAGACGTCGTTTTCGGAGGCTGCCGAAAGCGTCCTTCTTGCAATGGAGGCAGTGGCGTTTGAACGCAGTATAACGATAGACGAACGCATAGACGAGGGTGTGAACGTAAAGGCGTCGCCAGATCAGCTCAGGCAGCTCGTTATGATACTGATGGACAACGCGATAAAATATACACCCAAGGGCGGTCGGATAAGCGTAACGCTGAACGGCGGACGCGATGCGGTGCTCAAGGTCAGGAACAGCGGCACGGGGATAGATAAGGAGGATATGAAACAGATATTTGAGCGGTTCTACCGTTCGGACAAGTCCCGCGCAAGAGAAAGCGGCGGCTACGGTCTCGGACTGGCGATAGCCAAGGCGATAACCGAGAGCGTCGGAGGAGAGATAAGCGTTTCGTCAAAGCTGAATGAGTATACGGAGTTCGCTGTCTCCATTCCGTCGGAACGTCGAAAATAGAAAACGCTTTACTTTTACAAAATTGCTCGCGCTGCAAGCAATTTCCTATAAGATAAAATGCCGCGGCAATTCGGATATTGTGAGTTTTATATAAAAATATCTTGAAATCCACAGCACTTTCTGGTATAATAAAAAATACCGCAAAACCGCGGTCAAAAATAACCGTATATTGGAGAGATATTATGATTTATCTTAGAAAATTACTCGATATGTTCTTTCTCAGCATGGTGCCGTCGCTTATATCATTCCTGCTGATGTCGCAGTTTATGGGGTATACAACGTGGCTCATAACATGCATCATATCGGTCCTGATATTTTTTGTGGGTAATGCCCTGCTGATACGCCGCTTTGTCCGCGATATAAAAAGCGTTTCGACATATTATACCGTATGGCTCATAACATTTGCCGTATACACGGCAGGAGGTGCTCTGTGCCTGTGGAAGGAGTGGTCGTATCCGTTTACATGGATATATTTCCACGCAAGGATAATCCAGACGGCCGCGATGCCGGTCACAGATATCCCGATGTGGATATCATTTGCCGTGTCGATGGCGGCATTTCTTGCGCTTATTCTTATAGGACATCCCGTGTTCTATAGGCTGTATCAAAGAGAGCTTGTCATCCGAGAAGCGGATGAACGTGAATCAAGGCGGCTTGCGCGCGAGGAATATCACCGCAGGAAGGATGCGGAGGCTGACGTTCTGGGCGCTGACGGTGATGAGGAGGTGCGCCGTCACTACAGTTCAAGAAGTCAGCATCATCGCCGCAGGAGCAGCTCCAGAAATGAGGTCTACTCGATGCGCCGATACAGAAAGATGAAGAGAATGGGCGATGTTGATTCAGCGCCGCGCGGAAAGCAGATCGGCAGGCAGCGGGTGTCGGGCAGAAAAACGACACGGAAAATAAGCGAGGCGATACTCAGCATCGGTTCATACGAATTCTACCAGTCGCTTGCCGATAAGGTGGCACTCGGCAACGACCCATGGCCGATAATAAAGACATACATAAAGCGAAAACTTAATCTTAGCATAAGAACGGGAAAAAGGTAATAACCGATGGAAGAAAAAACGCTTATTGAAAAGTATATAGATGAAAACGGGGAATTTATTGCGACGCCCGTAGGGACGAGCATGTGGCCGATGCTGCGGCACAGGCGCGATACGGTATACCTTGTAAAATATACCGGCGGGCTGAAAAAATACGATCTGCCTGTCTATAAGCGCGCCGACGGCACGCTGGTGATGCACCGCTGTATCGAGGTGCGCCCGGACGGATACGTAATGTGCGGAGACCACCAGTGCCAGAAGGAATACGGCGTGAAGGATGAGCAGATAATTGCCGTTGCAAAGGGCTTCTACCGTGACGAAAAATATATCCCGAACGAGAATTTTCTATACAGATGCTATTACAGATTCTGGTGCTCAAGCCTGCGCCTGAGAGGGTATATGCTTGCGGTCATGCACAAGTTCGTGTCGTTTGACAAGATACGGAATTTTGACGTAAAGTGAATTTAAAAGCTGCCGAATAGAAGCTTTTGATAAAACAGTGTTTTGGTATGGAATGGCACCGTGCTGTTCCATACTGTTTTTCTTTCTGGAGTAATTTGCGCTTTGATTATAAGAAGGTCATGCTTGCCAAAAAGTTTTTATCTGAATCAGCATATTAAATACAGTCAATGTAAAAATAAGCGGGTTATAATCAGCAGTTGTATGGCTGATGTGGTAGGATTTCTGTTTGAGGTGGAAAGAGTAATGGACTTGATATTCAATATTGCGCTAAAGCGTTCTCCGAGAAATTCTGAGTGGGAATGCTAAAATTCAGCGGCAAGTCTGCCGATCTGAATGCAGATATGTGTATGCTTCTCAACTATTCCGTTAGTTCAGCTATCCGAACGGTATGTACACATTATCTAAATTTTGTGATATAATAGAGGTACAACAAACAAGCGAGGTGATGATAGTGAAACTCAATATTGGCTCAAATATAAAGGAATTGCGCAAACGAAATAACATTACACAGGAGCGTCTTGCAGAATATCTCGGCGTTACGTATCAAACCGTTTCAAAATGGGAGAACGGAACCTCACTGCCGAGTATTTCTTTGCTTCCGTCTATTGCGAATATTTTTAATGTAAGCATTGATGAATTATACGATATTGACAGGCATACACGTGATGAAAAAATTGCTGCCTATAAAGCGGAATATAATGCCCTTTGCAGCAAAGGCGATAATCAAGGACGTGTAGAGCTCATGAGACGCGCGCTTGAGGAATATCCGAGAAACTATGAATTTATGAATTATCTTGCGCGTTCATTATATCGCTGCTATAACATTGACCTGCATTCCACAGAGATCATTATGCTGTGCGACAGGATATTGGAAGAATGTAAAACAGACAGTATTCGTTTTTCGGCATTGCAGACCATGGCACGTACATATAACGACATAGGACAGTATAAGACGGCGCTGCAGTATGCTTATGAGATGCCGTCTATCACCTCGTCAAGAGAATTTTTTCTGAGCGAAATCCTTACCGGAGAGGAGCGGATGGAACAGTTACAGAAAAATATATTTTTCTTAGCGTATAATGCCGGGAAAATGATAACGTATCTTGCAAGTGACAGCCGCGGTATCGGAAAGCAATTGTCGTATGAAGATAAAATACACATGTATAAATCCGCAAATACAATATATGAGACCATTGCAGACGACGGCAACTATCTTGTTTTGAACGGAAAATTTTATTGGCATTATTGGTGTATAGCAAAAAATTACTGTCTCATTGGCGATATCGATAATGCAATGAAAAATCTTCTTCTTGCGGAGAAAGCCGCCGCAGAGATAGATGATTTTATCAAAATGAATAAAGAGCAGAATTACACATCACTTCTCACAAACAAGCTCAAGGCTGACCCGCAGGGCGTGTTTAAACATTGGCAGGGTTCTCACTGCCGTAAGCTGTATACGCAGCTCCAAGACGAGTGCTTTGATACGATGCGTGATATGTCTGAATTTAAAGAACTGGAGAAGAGACTAAAGGATGCGTGATAATATGGAACATATAAAAGTAATTGAGTTTCAAAAAGAATTTATAGACGCTGTGTTTGATATACAACGTAAAGCCTACAAACCGCTGTTCGATAAATATCATGATACAGATACAAGCCCATATCTTGAAAGCAAAGAAGAGGTTTTGGAGAAATACACGCGACCGGGAACAAGCGGATATGTTTTTCTCAAGGAGGAAATACCGGTGGGAGCTGTGAGGATAGTTGCAAGAGGTGATGTCTGCAAAGTATCAGCTTTAGCCGTTTTGCCGGAATACCAAAACTGTGGTATCGCACAAGCCGCTTTGAAAGAAATAGAACGCATGCACAGCGGCTGCAAATGCTGGATTTTAGACACCATTCTTGAGGAGAAGGGTAATTGCCATCTGTATGAAAAGTTGGGATATGTTAAAATCGGAGAACCGCAGGCTGTTAATGATCATTTAACGCTGATAAATTACAAAAAAGAAATCTCAGAGGCGAGTATTTGATTGCGTTTATTTTAGGGTGAATTTGTTATAATTGTTACCAAGAAAGGAGGACCATCCGATGCCATCGCTAAAAACGATAGATAACGGAAAAGCATTTGATTGGGGCAGGGCTTCAAGTGATTATGCGAAGTACAGAGATATTTACCCCGATGAATTTTATAAAAGAATAATTGATTTGGGTTTATGTACAAAAGGTCAGAAAGTCCTTGATTTAGGAACGGGTACGGGCGTTCTGCCGAGAAATATGTATAAATACGGTGCAGATTTTACAGGTGCGGACATATCCGAAAATCAAATTGCTCAGGCGCGCCGCCTTTCGGAGGAGAGCGGCATGGATATAAAATACATAGTTGCTTCCGCAGAAACGATCGATTTTCCGGACGATACCTTTGATGTTGTTACGGCTTGTCAGTGCTTTATGTATTTTAACAAAGAGATCGCGTTACCTAAAATACATA
>CALXRY010000160.1 GCA_944390955.1 uncultured Clostridia bacterium
GCGTAGCCGTATCCTGTCGAGAGGTAAAAGCCAATAGTATTATTGACAAGTCATGTTAAGCTTATACCTGTAATTTTCACCTTGTCGAGGTTTGTCAGATATTGCTTACACATCTTTTTCCGCGGACTCCCTCAAGAGATAAATATTTTACATCAAAGATCCCGGAAACAAGCCGTTCCCGGGCTTTTTGTTTGCGTATTCATCATAAATTTTCTCATTTGGTAAAACATGCTTTTGGATACAATTAACCCCCTGTAGATATCTTTTGATTTTAAACTGCCTCTACAGGGATCTTCAATGCTTGGATCAAATTACGCTCCGCCCTTAGGCTTTTACTATCTCTATTTTTCTCGGTGCTTTGATGCTAGTTTTTATCCCGCATTCACCACAAAAATGTTCTATTTCTATATCTCCGTGAGGAGTCGGGTATATTCCCTTTACCTGCTTCAAGCCGCATGGCGGAGCGCTTATTTTTACCTTACGGCATCCAGGCTCAAGTATTTTTACACCTAAAATATATTCACTTAAAAACGCGGTCGGTCCGCTCGCCCAGCCATGGCAAAGGCTGTGCCTGAACTGTGTATAACAAAATTTCCCGAAGTCTCCGTGTATATCCTTTTTCCCGAGAGGAACAGGCTCGTCAATGCGCGCCGCATTTTCCATCCAGCGCAGATCGAAGTCTTCCCAGAAGGTAGTAGCGCCCATCTCTAGCATCCCACCCCAATATTGACGTATTATCTCCAAAGCCGCGCTTATGTCGTTTGATTTTGCCAGAGCCTTAAGCGTATAATACCCCCAAAAGCATGACAGCCCATGCCCGAATCCGGGTTTTAGAACTTCCTCGCTTACGGCTTTTGAATCAGCTATTCCCGCAAGCGACTGCATCGCTGCGATCTGCTTGTTTCCGCGATATTCATATGAATGCATTCTCACCTTTTCTCTAAGCTTTATGCACCGCTCATACAGCTCCCTGTTATCTAAAACAATACAAAGCCTTGCCGCCGCATTCAGCCCTACCGCAAGCATCGCCTGAAAGCCTGCCGCTTCCTCCCTTGTCTGATATGAGCTCCATTCAACAAATGTATCATCAAACCGGTGAGTGCCATCGCTGTTCACCAATTTCAAAATATATTTGACTACGTCAAAAAGATATTCTTTCTGTTCGTTAAGATACTGTCTATCTCCTGTATACATATACCAGTCAAGCTGTATCACGATCCACCACAGCGTATAGCTTGGGATACCGTTCATCCAGCTGCCCACCGGAGCCGAGTCTCTTATTAGATCAAGGCTGTTGTTTACAATATCGATATTTCCGAACACCTTTGAGATCGTCGATATCTCCGGATGCATGTCGCCTATCCATACAAGCCTGTCACGCTTTATGCCGTCCCACAAATACTCCTGCATATTAAGATGAACTGTATACGCGCCAATCCTCCATATACGGTTCAGAAGTTCATCGCTGCATTCAAAGCTGCCTCTGTACTCCAAATCCCGCATCTCAAGAAATGCCTGCACTGTACCAAGCATGACAACACTGCCCTTGGCCTCTATTTTGGCAAACCTAAAGCCCGTGCTGTTTGTTCTGAATGTCTGGCTGCCCAAAGCCTTAACAGTCATATCACGCATTGAATGATTGTTGCCGGAATTTTTTTCTCCGAGCGTGCTCATCGCCTCCGAAACACTTTCGCCGAAAACGATGTGCAGCGATGAATTCTCCTCTGCATAATTAACGGTTATGATAAGACCGCCGTGAAGCTCCGTACCGAAGTCAATTACAACAAATCCGTTCTTCTCGATCACTATACTTTCCCTGTCATATGGTATGACCTGTCTTGGTTTTTCCGCGAGCAGGATATGCGCATTTATACAATTATCATAAAGCACTACCCTCTCCGGTATAATAAATTTCGTATCGTACTTCTTTTCGGAAAACTTCATTTGCTCACTTCCTATTTGTCCGTGACCGGTGCCGGATATGCTGAGGATAGGGATTTTCGTTATATATGATTATATGATTATACGATATCCGGCACCGCAGTCTTACGGACGATTGCTGTATTATGATAATGTCTATTTATTTTATAGCAGACTCAGAAGCCTTGATATTACAACTGCCGATTCCGCACGTGTTGTATTACCGAAAGGATTAAACAATCCTTCATCAGTACCGTTTATAACGCCTGCTTCCGTAAGCGCTCCGACAGATGACTGAGCATAGTCTGCGATCTGCTCTTTATCACCAAAATCAGCAGCACCGGTTTCAAATTCAACACCTGCAACTGCAGCTGCCTTGTAAGCCATGACCGCCATATCCTGCCTTGTTATGACTGCACCGACGCCAAATTTACCGTCGCCGATACCGTTTATGATACCAAGAGAATAAAGTTGAGTAACCGGCTCATAATACCACGCAGTCTCATCTACATCGCTGAAGCTCTCCTGTATATCTGTCTTTTCAAAGCCTAACGCTCTGTAAATTATAGCGGCAAACTCCTCGCGCGTTATCGCCCTGTTCGGATCAAATGTCGTATCAGACGTTCCGCTCACGATCCCTTTTTCCGAAAGCTCGTTAATGGCGTCCTTTGCCCAAGGAACATTTTCAATATCGGTAAACCTGTTTGCTGGCTTATCAGGCTCTTCTGTAGGCTTCGGCGTGCTTGTAGGATTTGTGGTATTACCTATGACCCTATTGCCTCCGCCTCCGCCGGTGCTTCCACCTCCGCCGGTGCTGCCGCCTCCGGTACTTCCGCCTCCGCCGTTTGATGTACCTTTTACAGTCAGCGTAAACCGCTTTTCCTGTCCGCCTGCCGTCGCCGTAACAGTAACAGTAGTATTTTTGCTCGGTCTTGTTACAACAAACGAAGATCCGTTATACTCCAGTACAGAAGTATTCGATGAACTCCATTCGATTTCAGTTCCATCTTCCAGAGTTGATGGCACCTCAAAATCATCCGTTACCGTTGATCCGACAGGCAGCTTGAGATTTTCTAACCCTTCAGCCACAGTATCTTCATCCACTCCACTGAAAAGCAACTTTATTTCATTTACACTTACAGTACTGTCATTCGGCGTAAATTCTATCCGCACATATCTTGTTGTCAAAGGATCAAACTCCAGTACAGCAAGATTACTGCCGCCGATATTGCCGCTGAGATCTACATCTGTCCATGTTTCATTATCCGATGATACTTTCGCTGTTATAGAGGATATTGTCTTATCCTTGCTCGCTATCAACAAACAGTTTATCTTTTTCTGCTTCCCTATATCAAAAACCACATACGGAGCATCGTCTGCCTCGAGGCTGTCCCATGTTGTAGAATAATCGCCGTCATTGATATTAGCAATGGTGTGTGAGGTATTCTGCGACGATGAGCTTGTTCTTACCGTGTCAATCTCGGTTACTCCTATCGTAGGAGCTACCGTTATAACTATGGTTTTTGTTTCGCTGAAGTCTCCGCAAGATACCTTAACGCTAAATTCTACATCTTTTTTCTCTTCCTGAGGCGTAACCTCTCCTGCGCTTGAGATAATGCTCTCATCTGATGAAGTCCATTCGTATGTTGCGCCGTATATTCCCTCAATCGGAAGCTCTGTATTTTTATCAACGATCGTTCCGTCCATCTTCAGCAGTTCTGCGCTGTCATGCTGCACGATTTCTTCCTCGTTAAGCTCGCGCATTACAGTCACTTCAAAAGATCTTTCCATATAATCGTTTCCGTTAAGAACATGTGCGGTAAGTGTCACCGTCTGGTCGCCCTCCTCGCGGCTCGGACGTGTTACCGTTCCGTCCGGAGCTATCAGGGCTTCGTTTGAACTCGTCCACGCAATCTCGCTTCCATTTATGGTTCCTGTTGTCGGGAGCTCAATATCGCTGATTAGCGCAGTCGTGTCGCCAAGGTCAATATTCTTTGCATCCCTTTCGGTAAGACCGTCATAATATCCTATTGCGGTAACCTGGAAATTATCCATCCATGTCGTTCCCTGCGTATTATCCTGTGTGAAGCTGAAAACTGAGTTGATATTTTCAACCGTATTTCTGAAAGGAACGTCCTGCTGAACAAGCTCGCCGTCAAAGTACACATGAGTAACTCTTTGATTTACCAGATCCAAAGCCACCTGGATATGGTGCCAGTCGCCCTTTGTAAATGTTCTGGTAAGTGTAACGTCCTGCATAACAGTACCGTCCACTACTATATCTCCGCCGCGGCCTATGAGCTGTTTTCCCGCACGGTACAGTTTATATACATGGACCTCCGTACCGCTCTGGCCTATATAGAATGTCTGCCATATCTTATCTCCGGCCAAATCATCTCCGGCCATTACGTCAGCATCTATAATCAATGCCTTGGCATTGTCTGCATTATACGGATTGAACTTATACTTTACCATACTCATGTTGGTTTCCGCCGAGGTCCTGTTCATCGCAAGAGCGTAATTTGTCTCATCATGAGGATCCTGCTGTATGCTTGCCGAACCCCCGTAGCATTTTGACAAGTCCACCGTCTGCGAAATATCCGAGCCTTCGTCAAACGTATCGACAGCTCCAAATACGACCTTGATAGGCGCTGACATTTCTTCTTCGCCCACCAAATCATTTGTATCCTTCGGCGTTACGCTGAATTTAACATACTTGCCAGCATAGCCCGAGTCTATCGGAAGCGTTGTTTGATTGGCACCTTCGATCAGGCTGTATTCACCGACCATTGAATCAGATACGTACCATTTATATTCCGAAGCTCCCTCCGGCGTTGCAGTCTCACTCTCATAGCTGTAATCGCCTATCAGCTCAAGCACTCCGTATTGCACTGTCTGAACGTTTGCAACGGGAGCTATTTCCTCCTCCTTTGTCATACACTTAACCGTTATTTCAAACGTCCGTTCCACATAGTCGTTACCCTTTATAATATATGCTGTAAGCACCGCAGTTTTATCACCTTCCGAAGAATTCGGGCGGTCCACTGTTCCATCAACAGCTATAAGCTCCGCATCCGATGTACTCCATACTATTTCGCTGCCGTTTTCTGCTCCTGTTGTCGGAAGCACAAGATTTTCCTTAACGGCAGTCGTATCGCCGAGGTCGATCAGTTCCGCATCGGCCTGTGCAAGTCCCGTATAATCTCTTGCTTCCGCTTCTATTTTTACGGGATTCGACACTGCCTCCTCGCCTGCAAGTCCGTTTGCATCCTTAGGCGTCACGCTAAATTTAATATATTTTCCGCCGTAGCTGTCACTCAGTTCTAACGTCTGCTCATTTTCTCCGTCTATCAGAGTATATGTTCCAAGAAGCGAATCCGATATGTACCAAGCATATTTTGAACCTTCTTCAGGTATCTGATTTTCGCTTATATAGCGATATGCTCCCGTTAGTGCTTCTGTACCATACTGTACCGTCTGCATTTCCGCAACAGGCGCTGTCTCATCTTCTCCGGCCTCACGCAGCACAATAACTTTAAATTCCCTTGTTATATAGTTGTTTCCGTTGATAACGTGCGCCGTAAGCGTTACTTCCTTATCGCCGTCCTCTGCGCTCGGACGTGTTACCGTTCCATCCGGCGCTATCACGCTCTCATCGGAACTTGACCATGCTATCGTACTTCCGTTTTGTTCGCCGACTATCGGAAGTGTCATATCCGCCTGTACCGCCGTTGTGTCTCCGAGACTGATAAGCTCTGCGTCAGTCTCAGAAAGGCCCGTGTAGTCCTTTACTCCTGTTACCGCAATATTATCATAATATCCCGTTCCAGTCGCCGCTCCAGACAGATAACTGAAGAAGCCGTTAAATTCTCCGTTGAACCTAAAGCCCATGTTCTCGCATACAAGCTCGTCATCAAAATACAGCTGCAATATCGTGTTATTTGACTTATCTATCACAAGTCTGATATGATGCCACTCGTCTG
>CALXRY010000161.1 GCA_944390955.1 uncultured Clostridia bacterium
GCAAAACTGGACGCGTATACGGGCATCTTATGGGTCTGCTCACGACGATGAAGGGTCTGCCGCTTGCATATAACAAGGACATGCAGGAGGACAAGGAGCCGATATTTGACAGCATCGACACAGTAAAGCTCTGTCTACCGGTGTTCTGCGATATGCTGGCGACGATGACGGTTAAAAAGGACAATATGCTCCGCGGCGCAAAGGGCGGCTTTACGAACGCGACTGACGTTGCGGATTATCTCGTTAAGAAAGGTCTGCCGTTCCGCGAGGCGCACAGCGTCGTCGGACAGATGGTATATTATGCCGTGACGGAAAATAAAAATCTTGACGACTTCACGATGGACGAATTCAAGAGGTTTTCGGACATAATAGATGAGGATATATACGAGGCCATAAGCATGGACACCTGCGTAAACGGCAGGAAGATAACAGGCGGCCCCGCAAAGGAGACTGCCGAGGCGGCGATAAAAGCAGCAAGAGAATTTATATCCAATATATAAAAAACACAAGGAGTGATTAATGATGAAAAGAATTATGACGATACAGGACATATCGTGCGTGGGTAAGTGCTCGCTTACGGTGGCGTTGCCGATAATATCGGCGATGGGTGTTGAGGCCGGGATACTTCCGACGGCGGTGCTTTCGACGCACACGGCGTTCAAGAACTTCACGTTCCATGACCTGACAAATGAGATAAGACCTATATCAAAGCACTGGAAGGATGAGAATATAGGCTTTGACGCGATATATACGGGATATCTCGGCTCGTTTGAGCAGATAGAGCTCGTTTCGGAGTTTTTTGATGCGTTCAAAACGGATGATAA
This sequence comes from uncultured Clostridia bacterium, assembly GCA_944390955.1. GTDB lineage: Bacteria > Bacillota > Clostridia > UBA1381 > UBA1381 > Ornithomonoglobus_A. Next base: position 825 of record CALXRY010000161.1, read on the forward strand.
TGTGATAGTTATCGACCCTGTTATGGGTGACTACGGGAAATTATACGCCGGCTTTACCGAGGAATTTGCGGCGGCGATGGCGAAGCTCTGCGGAAAGGCAGATATAATCCTGCCGAACATGACAGAGGCGGCGTATATGCTGGGAATAGAATACGTTGAGAGCGGCTATGACGAGGAATATATAAAGAGTGTCCTTGTGGGCTTAAGCAAACTCGGAGCGAAGGTCTCGGTGCTTACGGGAGTGAGTTTCAAGGAGGGCGAGCTCGGCGTTATGGCGTATAATTCCGAAACGGGAGAATTTTTCAGCTACTTCAACAAGGAGATAGATGCGCGTTATCACGGCACGGGCGATGTGTTCGCAAGCTGCTGCACGGGTGCGCTGATGAACGGACTTTCGGTTGAGGAAGCGCTCGCCTTATCCGCAGACTACACCGCACGCTGCATACAGAATACTGTCGACGACAAGGACGGACGCTGGTACGGAGTCAATTTCGAGGCTGAGATGCCGTATCTTATAAACCGTCTTGAGGAATATAGGAATAAATAAATATCCGGGTGCGAGACGCTGTTCAGATCATTTTTTGCAAAGAGATCTGAATTGGACGGCTTTTGATAATATAAAAACAATCCACGGTATGAAGCGGCTTTATATACCGCATCATACCGTTTTTTTGCGTATTTCGTAAGGTGAACGATGATGGGCTATGCCTGCGGCGAATGGAGTGCCTGTCAGAAAGAGCCGGACTGTGCGTCTGAGTCGGGGACTCCCGGTCTGGATCGGAGGATATAATAGAGGAAAAATCGAATAATGAATGAAACGATGACAAAAATATAAAAAATTTTTCATGAGAATGCAACGTTTTTCTTTGCTGAGTTGTTTTATATATGAGGGCCCCAAAAAGAACGAAACAAATTCAATAAAAGGGAGAATGAATATCATGAACAAAAAAATTATAACAAGTGTTGTTTTATCAGCTATGATACTGAGTAATGCGGCTGTATTTGCGGCGGAAAGCGCACCTGCGGCAATATTGTCCGCACCGGAAGCAGAAGAGGTCTTGGTGGGTGCACAGACAATTACAGTAAATAATGAGACTGTCGATCTCAGCAGTACAAATCTTTCGCAATACATTTTTGAAGAAAACGGAAATGTAATGGTACCTGTTCGTGCGGTTGCAGAAAAAATGGGCTTTACAGTAGGCTGGGATGATGAAAATAAAGCTGTTACCGTTGGAGATGAGGACTGGGAGGTTATAGCGTATATTGGCCTGGACAATTATGTAGGAGTAAGTAAAACAGCAATAGGCATGACGGCACCGCAGAGTTACGAGGCCGAGCCGCAGCTTGTTGAAGGAACGACCTTTGTTCCGGCAAAGATGTTTGAGCTTTTGGGTTATACACATCATGCAGTGGGGCAATTTGTAAATTTTGAAAAAATCAATGCTGCGGAAGATAAAAACCCTGCACAAATCCCCAATCCGTTTGTGCCGTATGAAAGTCTTGACGATGTGAAAGGGGTTTTATCTTTTGACCCTAAGGTTCCTTCCGCGCTTCCGGCAGGCTTTGAATTAAATGAGATCACTTCTACCGGCAGCGATTTTTTGCAAATCATTTATACAGACAATAGTGATAACAGGATTTTTTATCGAATGGCAAAGGGCAGCGATGATGTAAGCGGTGACTACAATGCGTATAAAATAAGCAAAGAAGTCGCAATTGGTGATCTGAAGGTGACAATGCGCGGAAATGATAAAATATCCGGCGCGGTATGGAACGACGGTGAATTTTCATATTCTATTCTGTCTGATATCGGATTGGAAGAAGAGTGGGTAATCGACCTCATTGAAAATATTAAATAAACCAATAAGAGTATAAGCCGCAGTTTCTGCGGCTTATACTGCGTTCAAAATCGTTACAAGGAGGTGTCTGCTTTGGGCTTGACGCAGAAACATATCAGCGAATTAGTAGATCAATACGGCGATATGATTCTTCGCCTGGCGTATACATATTTAAAAAACAAGGCGGATGCCGAAGATGTTGTGCAGGACGTATTTATGAAGATCATTGAAAAAATCCGCATTTCAATGATAAAGCACATGAAAAATCCTGGGTCATGAAAGTAACAGTTAACATTTGCAAAAACAAATTAAATTTGTTTTGGAAAAGGAACAGGTGCTCTATCGACGAAGTGGCTGAAATAGCAGCCTATGACACTTATGATACAGACTCCGATGTTTTAAAAGCAGTAATGTCATTACATGATAAATATAGAATCGTGGTGTATATGTATTACTATGAAGGCTATTCTACCCCTGAAATTTCTAAACTGATCGAAAAAAGCGAAGCTACCGTTAGATCGCTGCTGCACAGAGCGAGAAATAAATTAAAAGAATTATTAAAGGAGGAATATGATTTTGAGTAAGAAATATAAAGAAGCAATGGACAAAATCGTTCTTTCTGATGAATTAAAAACGAAAATTATAGAGAATGCAGCAAAAAATCAGCTTCCTGCCAAAGCAAAATCCAAGCGCGCAAAAGCATTTTATTTGCGGTACGGCATTAGCTATGCGGCTTGCTTCCTGTTCTGCTTTCTAATTGTTTCAGCGAGCAGAAATTTCAGTGGAACTGATATTATACCGCCTGTTAATAGTACTACGAGTACGCTTTCGCCCGTTCCCGCAGCTCAGGAAACAACAGCTCCGGAATGGTCGGCAGCTGATATTCCAAATGGACACGTACCTGTCGATTTGCCGGCACCTACTGAAGCTGCGCTCGAGAATCATACGGTTCAGCAATCGATGAAAGAAACAGAAAAACCGCAAAATGATAAGTCTGTAGCTGTGCTTCCGCCTAAGCGGTCTGAAAATGATATACCGCAATTATCGGAGAGTCATACCCCCGACGAAAATATTCAGCCCGAGCAGCCGGAAAATAACATGCCGCCATTATCGGAAAATCAAGCCGTAAATGAAAATGATAACCCAGAGCCTCCGGAAAGTAATATTCCGCCATTATCAGAAAATCAAACCGTTGACGACTATAAACCGCCGGGAGTATCTGGTGGAAATGGCACGGATGATATTCCCGCAGATACAGAAAGTATTTTCGATATATATGAAGAATTAGGATATGCTTTTAAGATACCTGAGTATCTGCCGGAAGGATACGAGTTGGATAGGGCTGATTTGATGTTTGGAAGTCTTATACAAATATCTTATCAAAGCGAAAATGATGAAATTGTATATCGAACAGAAAAAACGAATGCAGATATCAGCGGCGATTACAATGTTTATGATACAGTAGAAACAGAGATGGTTAACAACATTGATACGACTTTGAAAAGCTCTGATGATGTATTTTATGGCGCCGTATGGAATGACGGAGATATGTCATATTCTCTTAACAGCACAAACGGGCTTGATAAAGATACTATAGTCAAAATAGTTGAAAGCACCGATTATCCGTCCGGACAGACCGAGGAGGTTAATGAAGAAATCACTGAAACCGATGGTGATCTGCAAGAGCAAGATGACGTAAGTACATCGGACCAATCAACAGCGGATGTTGCTGAGGAAATAGAAAATCATGGACCGAAGACCGATCCAATTGGTGAAGCAGAACAAAATCAGGAATTTTTGGAGACCAGCGAATCTTAAACTACTATATTGTTATATGTAAAAGAAAAGGGCGTGCCGCGAATTCAATGCGTGACGCCCTTTCGGCGGCTCTCTGCCGGCCTGACATAAAATACATATTCTGATGCTTTATTGCGGGTGATATAATTCAGTTTTCTGTTGTACTCTTATATCAGCTTCGGCGTTACATATATAGTATTATACCCGTCATAGATGACCTTGCCGGGCTTTGCTCCGGCAGGCTTTTTTACGTTCTTTATATGCGTGTAGTCGACCGGCACCTGCGACGATTCGCGCGCCTTTGAGTAATACGCGGCAAGCTGCGCCGCTTCGGTTATAGTCGTGCGCGGAACGTCCTTGTCAAGCCCGAGTTTTATTATCGTATGCGAGCCCGGGATGTTCTTTGTGTGGAACCACAGGTCCGAGGAATTGGCAAGCCGCGTTGTGACGTAATCGTTCTGAGTGTTGTTTTTGCCGATATAGATATCAAAGCCGTCGGAAGATACGAAATGCATCGGCTCGGCCTTTGTTTTCTTGCGGCGCTTCGGGTCTGTTTTGCGTTTTAAATATCCCTCATGCACAAGCTCGGCTCTTATTTCGTTCAGGTCCGTTTCGTTTTCGGCGTTTTCCACCGAGGCAAGCGTGCTCTCGATATAATCAAGGTCGTCGCGTGCGCTCTCAAGCTGCTTTGCCGCTTCTATTTCGGCAGTCTTTGCCTTATTGTATTTTTTGAAATATTTCTGCGCGTTCTGAGACGGCGAGAGCGACGGCGAAAGCGCGATCTTTATCTCATTCATGTTGTCATAGTAATTTTCCGCAATGAGCTCCTTGTCTCCGTCCTTTATCCTGTAAAGATTAGACGTTATCAGCTCGCCCTTTATTTTGTACAGATCCTTGTTTTCCGCGTCCTTAAGTGTTTTTGTGAGTATCGCTATCTTCTTTGAGGAGCGGTCGCGGGCGTTGTTCAGCAGCTTTACAAGGTCGGCACTCTTCTGGCGCATACGCTCCTGCATATCCCGTATATTGTAAAAATCGTCGAGCGCGGCGCTGAGCGTTTCGGTTGGAGTTACCTCGGCGAGCGACTCGTACTGGCGTATCTCCACTGCTGAAAAATCAAGCATTTTTCCGCTTGTAAGGTCGCGTATCATGCAGGGATTAAACTTGCCCTCGGAGACCTCAGCGGCGAATTTGACAAGCTCCGCCTTCAGCGCGCTCTGCTTGTTGAGGTTAAGCTCATGGGAAAGCACGTCCGTCCTGCTGAAGGCGCGGTATACGATCTCCCTTGCCGTCAGCGGGCTTATTCCCGAAACGGCGTTCATAAGTATTTTATCGGCGGTCTGCGGAAGCGAAAAATCGATCGGCGTGTCGTTCGTCACCTCTGTGAGCGGCGTGCGCTCCTGAGACGGCGGAAGCGCATAATCAAGCCCAGGCAGCACCTGCCGCACCGAGCTGACCGTGAAGTCGACGTGCTTTATCGAATCGATTATCTTCATATCGCTGTTCACGAGTATTATGTTTGAATTCCTGCCCATTATTTCGGCGATTATGTGCTTGACCGTCAGGTCGCCGAGCTCGTCGTAGCTTTCTATAGAGAGCTTCACTATCCTTTCAAAGCCTATCTGTTCGATATTTATTATTTTTCCGCTGCCGAGGTGCTTCCTTAGAAGCATACAGAACATCGGTGCGGTGATAGGATTTTTCTTCTGGCGCGAGGTAAGGTGCATCCTCGGATTTGCCGAGCCCGCCGAGATGACGAGCCTGTAATTTTCGTCGTAGGTGCGTACGTTCAGCACGATCTCATCGCGTTCGGGCTGGTGGATCTTGTCTATTCTGCCGCCTATGAGCTTGCCCGAAAGTTCACTGCAAAGCGCCTTTATGCAAACGGCGTCGAGGGCCATGATTGATCATCTCCTGTTACTGTAAATGGTGAAAAGGGGCTGTCACTTTTAGCGCAGACCGCAGCGACTTACACGCAGTGTAAGTTCGCCACAGGGGCTTTTAGCCCCTGGCTACGAACAAAACGCACCACTCGGAGTACTTGCGCTTCCGCAATGCGGAAGTTGCCAAAGGCAAGTTTTGCGCAGCAAAACCGCACGATACGCCGTTGGGGCAACAAAAATGCGGCAATTTGCCGCATTTTTGTTTGTTTCGTCCGTTCTGCATCTAAAATCGAGCAGCCCTATGTGATTTTTTAATGCGACAGGTCCTTTATAAGTTGATCTTATTCCACACGGAAAACCTGCGCAAGGTATGTCTGACCTGATGTGTCATACGTATCTCTTACGTAAATTTCGACCGGTGTATTGGGGTCGGACGTTGTAAACGCCTTCTGGACCTTTATGCTGTCGCCGGGCTCAACTCCCTGCATCGTGGTATTCGGCGAATAGCCTTCTATCGATTCAAGCAGTACAGTCGGCGTAAGCTCCATGCCGTCCTGATAGGCGTCGACAGATACCTCACTGTTGAAGTTAAGTGCTGAGTTTGACAGGTTCTTAAAATCAAACTGGATCACTACCATATATACGTCATCAACGGGCGCGATCTTGACCTCGTCTATCTCGATTTCGCAATTAGTCATTCTTCCGTCGCCGCTTGTGCCGCTGCGGTCGGTTTTTGCTTCGGTACCCTCTATTTTATCCATGTCGACTGCTTCATCTGCGTTGTCGGCAAAATTAGATGCGGAGCTTTCTCCGCTGCTTCCCTCAGAAGCTGTACCGGAGGAGCTTGTTTCCGCTGAGCCTGAATCTTCGGACGGAGCTTCGGAGGAGGATGTGCCGTCTGTCGTCTGAGTTGCCGATGTTCCGTCTACGAGCGCCGAGCCTCCATCATCGCTGCTGCTGCATCCGGCAGCCGAAGCCGCAAGCATAAGCACGAGCATTGAAATTATAATATTCTTTTTCATGATAACTACCCTTTCTATCATTATACTTTACCCTTTGTGTTAATGCATCTCTGTTGACGTACCTATAGTAACACAATACAGTAAAAAAATCAAGCGGTTTTTTCAAAATTAATATTATGTTTACATTGTATAAATAAAAAAGATGAATAATTTACAGGATATAATTTGCATTGTAAAGCAGCCGAAAAGATATTGACACGGAGAATGGCATATGATAAAATACTAATGAAGATAACGTTTTGATGGGGAAAGGAGAAGGTAAACATGAAAAAATTATATAAATCTTATGCAGATAGAAAGCTCTGCGGCGTGTGCGGCGGAGTAGCCGAATATTTTGGAATAGATTCGACGATCGTACGGCTTGCGCTTGTGATACTGATTCTGTGCTTCGGGACCGGGATATTGGCGTATATCATAGCGGCGATCATAATGCCGGAACAGAATAATGCTATGTAATGTCAATTTTGGCGC
>CALXRY010000162.1 GCA_944390955.1 uncultured Clostridia bacterium
CAAAATCGAGCTTTGCCGCCGGAGTTCCTTCGCGGCGCGAATATATGAACGAGAATATCGTGTCAAATTCCACACTGCGGAGAACGTCGAGAGTCTCTTCAAAGTCTTCGTTTGTTTCGGTCGGAAAGCCGACTATCACGTCGGTCGAGAGGGCTATCCCGGGGATCTCGCGCTTTACCTTTTCGATTTTTTCGAGGTATTCCTCCTTTGTATATCGGCGGTTCATGTCATTTAATATCCTGTCCGAGCCCGCCTGAAACGGCAGATGGATCTGGCGGCACACCTTTTTACATTCCTTCATCGCCGCGATAAGCTTATCGCCGAAATCCTTCGGATGCGACGTCATGAACCGTATGCGCTCAACGCCGTCTATATCGTTCACCATTCGCAGAAGATCGCTGAAGTCAACGTCGATATCAAGGTCCTTGCCGTAGGAGTTTACGTTTTGCCCGAGCAGGCATATCTCGGTGCAGCCGCTGTCGACAAGCGATTTTATTTCGTTTATTATCGCCTCGGGAGTGCGGCTCCGTTCGCGTCCTCTTACATATGGAACGATGCAGTAGGTGCAGAAATTATTGCAGCCGTACATGATGCTGACCCACGCCTTGTCCGAGCTTTCGCGCATTATCGGCATGTCCTCGGCGATAGCCCCGGGCGAATCCTCTATATCGGTGACGGTGTGCTTTTCGGTGATCGTCTTATAGAGCAGCTCCGGCAGCTTATAGAGCGCGTGAGTGCCGAATATTAGGTCGACGTTTTCGTATTTCTGCTTTATGCGCTCGGTGATATGCTCCTGCTGGACCATGCAGCCGCATACGGCTGTTATCATCGACGGGCGCTCCTCCTTCATATGCTTGAGGATGCCGAGCCTTCCGAATACTTTCTGCTCGGCGTTTTCCCTGACGGCGCAGGTGTTGTAGATAACGAGGTCCGCGTCGCTTTCCGCGTCCGTAAAGCCGTAGCCGCAGTCGCGAAGCATCCCGCGTATGCGCTCGGTGTCGTTTTCGTTCTGCTGGCAGCCGTAGGTCTTTGTGCAGGCGAGCGGCCTGTGGCCGAGGCTTACTGCGGCGTTGGTGTTTATTTCGCGGAGCTTTGCAGTATAGCTGCGCTGCAGCTGCATCTGCTCCGGCGTTATTATGTTTGCCATTTTTGTCTCCAAATAAAATGAATTTTATATTTCGTAATCAACGACGCGTCTTTCGCAGACGTTCGGGCGGACAAAGTTCGCGCCGACTGATTTGTGATCCGGGTGGTTCACGTAGGTGTTGAGGTCCTCTTTTGTCTCAAAAGTTGAAACGAGAACGATGTCCGATGCGGAGTCGGTCTCATTGAAGTTTATCCCGACCTCAATCTCCTTTATAACGCTTATTTTACTTTTAAGCGCCTCAAGGTTCTCCTTTATCGCCGCGGCCTTCTCCGCCTTGTCGGGAGCGTCCGCAAGCCTCCATGCTACAATGTGCTTTATCATGATAAATTAAATCCTTTCCGATGTTTTAAAATATATGGCGGCCGAGGGCGTTTTGCCGCCAAAGCCGCTTCCGCCTATGTATTATACCACCTCGCAAAAAAAATTTCAATGAATTTTCAATAATAAATTGTTTTTCTTGCAATATGGTGGTATAATAGTATCAAACGCGAGTATAAATTTGGATACTTGAGCGCCGTAAACCGCTTAAAATCAGGAATGCGGCGGAAAAACATTGAAAATCCCGCGGAAAGCGTATGCGAAAAGACGCGGGAAAAGAAGGGATACGCTTCAATGAAAACGCTTTTAAAAACTATGGCGATCGCCGGCGGCGTGCTGTGCGTCGCCAAGGGCTTTGACAACAGGATAGAGGTAACGGACTATGCTGTGGAATCACCGAAAATAGGAGAGGGCTTTAACGGGTTCAGGATACTTCAGATATCGGACTACCATTGCGACAGCCTGCCGGGGCTGGTCGAGGAGATAAAGGCGCTCAGGCCCGACATAATCGTTTCTACCGGCGACCTGGTACATGATAAGGGCAGCTATAAGCCCGGAGTGCGGCTCATGGAACGGCTTGTAAAGATCGCTCCTGTATATGCTGTGACCGGCAACCACGATATATGGCGCGCCGATTACAGCGATATGGAGCGCGAACTTAACGAGATCGGAGTAACGACGCTGCATGATGACTGTGTCTTTATTAAGCGCGGCGGCGACGAGCTGAGGCTTGCGGGGATAGACGACCCGTTTTCGACAGAGAAATCGAATATAGAGGAGAACATTGAAAATTCAATAGCGCAGATACCGCGCTACGACGGCTATACGATACTGCTTTTCCACCGTGCAAACCAGATGGATATATTGAAGCACCACGGCTTTGACCTGATACTTTCGGGGCATATGCACGGCGGGCAGTTCCGGCTGCCGTGGGGAACGGGCGTGTGCGAGCCGAAGTCGAGCTGGGGCTCAAATTCACGGGCGTTTTTCCCGAAATATTTTGCCGGGCTTTATGAAAGCCACGGCACAAAAATGATAGTGAACCGCGGGCTCGGCAACCCGATGATAATCCCGAGGCTGTTTAACAGGCCGGAGATCACGGTCGTTGAGCTGGGACATAAAGAAGAACAAGGAGAAAAATCATGAACACAGAACAGAGACTGCTTAAAACCATATACACCTGCTTCCCGGGCGGGAAGCATAAGGCTCTTACGATGAGCTACGACGACGGGCGCACCTATGACCGCAGGCTCGTCTCTATCTTCAATAAATACGGCATAAAGGGCACGTTCCATTTAAATTCCGGGATCGGCAGCGAATACGGCGACCGTATCCCTCTCGGTGAGGTAAAGGAGCTCTATAAGGGGCACGAGGTCTCGTGCCATACATACACCCATCCGACGATCGAGCGCTGCCCGATGGATCAGGTGATACAGCAGGTGATACTTGACAGGCGGCTTTTGGAGGAGGCATGCGGCTATCCCGTAAGGGGCATGAGCTATCCGAACGGCTCTTATACGCGCGAGATAGCGGATATCCTTCCGGCGTGCGGCATAGAATACTGCCGTGTTGTAGGAAACACCGACAGCTTTGATATGCCCGGGGACTTCCTTGTGTGGAAATCTACCTGCCACCACAACCACAACCTGATGGAGAATGCGAGGAAATTTGCGGAGCTCAATAAAACCCAGTACCTTTATCTGATGTACGTCTGGGGACACAGCTATGAATTTTCCGAGGACTACGGGAACAACTGGGAGCTCATGGAGGAGTTCTGTGAGTTTATCGGCGGCAGGAACGATATATGGTACGCGACGAATATAGAGATAGTCGACTACATGAACGCCGCAAAGAATCTTAAATATACAGCTACGGGCGACATGGTATATAATCCGTCGGCAGACTCCGTCTGGATAAGTGTGGACGGCGAGATACACGAGATCCGCGGCGGAGAGACGGTGCGTATCTGAGCATCATGAAGGAATCGGAGCTTTATGAGCCGGTAAAACGGCTTTTTGAGGGCGGCGGCTATTCGGTGAACGCCGAGGTCAGAGACTGCGACGTGACCGCTGTGCGCAATGACGAGCTTATAATAATCGAGCTCAAGACGAACTTGTCGGTCGCGCTGCTTGCGCAGGGACTGAAGCGCCAGAGATGCGGCGCGGACGTATACGTTGCGGTGCCGAAGCCGAAGAATTATTCGCCTAAAAAGCTAAAGGACGTATTTTATGTATTAAAAAAGCTCGAATTGGGCCTGATATTTGTAACGTTCCGCGGGAGTTATTCGTTTGCGGAGTTTATTCTCCGTCCGCAGGAATACAAGCGTCCGGCGAGGGACTCCAAAGGGCGCATGGAGATACTTACCGAGATAGGCGGGCGCACGGTGGATGTGAACACCGGAGGCGTTACGCAGCGGAAGATCGCTACGGCGTATACGGAAAAATGCATAAACATAGCGTGCATACTTGATAAGTACGGGCCGCTTTCGCCGAAGGAGATACGCGCGCGCGGTGGAGATGAAAAATGCGCAAATATACTGCGCTTTAATGCGTACGGCTGGTTTGAAAAAATCGAAAGAGGCGTATACGGAATAACAATCGAAGGGCGGCGCGGGCTGCTTGAATATCCGGAGCTTGAGCGGTATTACACCGAGCGGCTCTCGGAATACGACTAAAAAACTATCCTGAAAGGAGCAGACAATGGCAAAAAGACAAACACGGAGCGAGGCCCGCAGGGCGGCGTTCACGCAGATTTTTCAGCTTAATCAGCAGGGGGACGACAAAGGAGAGATGCTCGAGCATCTTTTGAACGCCATTCCCGAATGCGAGGATAATCTCGGCTACATACAGTCGGTCGTGAACGGCGTTGACGAAAGACGCGAGGAACTGAACGGGATAATAAGCGCGCATCTTAAAAAGGGCTGGACACTGAGCCGTATATCAAAGGTGTCGCATACGATCCTGAAGCTTGCCGTTTACGAGATAAAATACGTCGACGACGTTCCTGAGAAGGTAGCGATAAACGAGGCGGTCAACCTTGCAAAGGAGTACGGAAGCGAGGACGACCCGAAATTCGTAAACGGGATACTCGGCGCAATAGTAAAAACTCTTAACGCGTAGCAGAGCAACACGAAAAATAAACGGCGCATCTCATCACCCGCCGCGGCTCGAAGTATAAGAAATACGTCGTCGCCGCGTTGGGCAATAATCTGCTTGTTTCTTTTCCGTGGTGTGTTTCGTGTTATTATGAGCGGTGGAGTTAAAAATATTGATATCATAAAGGAGAAGCAATGGAACCGAGGATCGCTACAGTATCGCAGATAAACGGCTATATCAAAAAGATACTTGACAAGAATATAATACTCAACAACGTCTGGGTAAAGGGCGAGCTGTCCAATTTCAAGCTGCATTATTCGGGGCATATATACGCGACGCTTAAGGACGAGGGCGGAGTTTTAAAGGCCGTCATGTTCAGGAGCGCGGCCGCGTCGCTTACCTTTACGCCGCAGGACGGCATGAAGGTCATGGCGCGCGGAAGGGTAGGCGTTTATGAAAACGGCGGCGTATATCAGCTGTATATCGAAGAGATGATACCAGACGGCGTGGGAGAACTCTATATCGCCTATGAGAAATTAAAGGCGAAGCTCCAGAGCGAGGGGCTCTTTGACGAGCGGCATAAAAAGCCGATACCGAAATATCCGTCAAAAATCGGAGTCGTGACGGCTCCGACCGGAGCGGCGGTAAGAGATATAATAAACGTGATAACGAGGCGCTACCCGATGGCGGAGATAATCCTTTATCCGGCTCAGGTGCAGGGCGCGGGAGCGGCCGAGAGCGTCGCGGCAGGGATAAAGTATTTTAACGACACGAACGGAGCGGATACGATAATCGCCGGGCGCGGCGGCGGAAGCATAGAGGATCTGAGGGCATTTAACGAGGAGATCGTCGCGAGGGCAATATTCGGATCGAGGATACCGATAATTTCGGCGGTCGGGCATGAGACTGATTTTACGATAGCAGACTTTACAGCAGACCTCAGGGCGCCTACTCCGTCGGCGGCGGCGGAGATCGCGGTGCCGTCGGCGCTTGATCTTATGAGTACGCTCAATATGCAGAGATCAAGGATATATCAGGCGGAGGTCTCGCGGATAAAGCATCTGCGGCTCAGGATAAACGCACTTAAGCTAAAAACGCCGCAGGAGATAATAAACGATAATTCGCAGCGGCTTGACAATCTTTTGAGGAGGATGGAGAGCAGCTTCAGTCTGACGATAGTGCGGAGCAGAAAAAGCCTCGGCGAGCTTGCGGGCAAGCTCGATGCGCTGAGCCCTCTGAATACTCTTTCAAGGGGCTATTCCATTCCCGTAAAACGCGACGGAACGGTGATAAGGAGCAAGGACGAGCTTAGCTCCGGTGATGAATTCACACTGAAACTGCGCGACGGCGACGCGGATTGCCGTGTGATATAGAATAAGGAGGATACAATGGCAACGTTTGAGGAACAGATAACAAAGCTTGAGGAGACCGTGCGGCTCTTAGAGCGCGGCGACGTTTCGCTCGACGAGTCTCTTGCACTTTTTGAGCAGGGGATCAAGCTGACAAAGAGCTGTCAGGAGCAGCTTGACAAGGCTGAAAAGAAGGTAAAGATATTGATCAACGGAGAAAAAGAGGATTTTGACGTAAATGAAGAACAGGCTTAACGGCGACATTGCCGAAATAAACGCGGCTCTTGAAAAATATATGAGTCATGGAGAAAATCCGCAGAAAAAAATTTATGAGGCAATGGAGTACAGCCTTTTTGCCGGAGGAAAGCGTCTGAGGCCCGTGCTGATGCTCGAAACGGCAAAGATGGCAGGCGGAGAGACAGAGACTGTCATGCCGTTTGCGTGCGCGATGGAGATGATACATACGTATTCTCTCATACACGACGATCTTCCGGCTATGGACAATGACGACCTGCGCCGCGGTATGCCGACGAGCCACAAAAAATTCGGTGAGGCGATGGCGATACTTGCGGGCGACGCGCTCCTTAATAAAGCGTTTGAGATCGTGTCGTCGGTCGAGACGGCAGAGCCGGCGCGGACTTTAAGAGCCGTATCGATGCTTGCCGCGTCGTCCGGAACTGAGGGCATGATAGGCGGACAGGTAGTCGATATGGAGAGCGAGGGCAGGGAGATAGAGCTGCCGGAGCTTGAATACCTGCATCTTTTAAAGACCGGCGCGATAATCCGTTCGTCCTGCACGATAGGCGTGCTGCTTGCCGGAGGGACGGAGCAGGAGGTAACCGCGGCAGACGAGTTTGCAAAAAATCTCGGTGTGGCGTTTCAGATACGCGATGATATACTTGACTGTACCGGAGCAGAGGAGGAACTCGGAAAGCCGATAGGCTCGGACAAGACGAGCGGCAAGAGCACATATGTGAGTATGCTGGGACTTGAGCGCTCAGAGGACCTTGTAAAGGAGTATTCAGAAAAGGCTGCGGCTGCACTCGGGATATTCGGTGAGCGTGCGGAGTTTTTGAAATGGCTGACCGGATACCTTGTAAACAGGCGCAGCTGAGCGGCGCTGCTCATTAATTTGAAAAGGAGACCGTCAAATGAGTTTTTTTAAGGAGCTATGGGAAAACGAGTGGCTTATAACGGCGCTTATCGGCTGGTTTGCGGCTCAGCTGCTGAAAATACCTATCACGCTGCTTGTGGACAAGCGCTTTGAGCTTGCGAGGTTCTGGGGTTCGGGAGGAATGCCGTCGTCGCACTCATCGTTTACCGTTGCGCTTGCGGTGGGGATAGGCATTACCGAGGGCTTCAACAGCGTTGCATTCGCGCTGGCGTTTGTGCTGGCGTTTATTGTGATGTACGATGCGGCCGGAGTGCGCCGCTGTGCCGGAGAGCATGCAAAAACGCTTAACCGTGTTACGGAGCATTTGAAGCTCACGGAGAACGGAGAGCCGTACCGAAGGCTTAAAACGCTTCTCGGACATACACCGGTCGAGGTCTTCGGAGGAGCGGTGCTCGGTACGATAATAGCCCTTATAAGACATTTGTAATAAATTTACCAATTAAAAGAGAGGAGACAAACAATGAAAAAATTTATGGATGCCGATTTTATGCTTAACAGCGAAACGGCAGTGAAGCTTTATGAGGAGTATGCAAGGGACATGCCCATATGCGACTATCACTGCCACCTCAGCCCAAAGGCTATGTATGAGGACAAGGAGTTCGGCAATGTTGCCGAAATACTTCTTGGCGGCGACCACTATAAATGGAGATATATGCGCTCCTGCGGTATCGACGAGGAATATATCACAGGAAGCAGAAAATGGAAAGAGAAATTCGAGGCATTCTGCGGCTGCCTTCAGTATGCGGTCGGCAATCCGCTGTACCACTGGACGCATCTTGAGCTGAGCAGATATTTTAATATAAACGATGTTGTAAGGGCGGATAACGCCAAGTCGATATACGAGCGTGCCAATGAATACATAAAGCAGGTAGGCATGAGCCCGTCATATCTTATAAATAGCTCTAACGTTGCGTATGTCTGCACGACCGACGATCCGGTTGACGATCTGAAATACCATAAGAAGATACGTGAAAAGGGGCATATAAAGGCGAAGGTGCTTCCGGCATTCCGTCCCGACGCGGCTCTGAATATTGAAAAATCAAGCTTTGTGCCGTATGTAAAGCGTCTTGCAAAAGCGTCCGGTGTGAGCATAAAAACGTATAAGGACATGGTGGATGCTCTGTACAGCAGGATAGAATATTTCCATCTCCAGGGTTGCCGTGTAAGTGACCATGCGCTCGACGGTGTTCCGTATGCCAAGGGCTCGGCAAAGAAGACGTTCAAGAAGGCGCTTGCAGGGATCGTTGTTTCAAAGGAGGAGGCAGAGGCCTACAAAACGACGCTGCTTTACGACCTCGGGAAAAAATATGCCGAAAAGAACTGGGCTATGCAGCTTCATATAGGAGCGCTGAGAAATAATAATTCGTGCATGTTTACAGAGCTGGGGCCCGATACAGGCTTTGACTCCGTTGCCGATTATGAAATAGCGGAGAACCTGTCGCGCCTGCTCGACAGCATGAACAGGGACGGCGTCCTGCCGAAAATGATACTGTATACGCTTAATCCCAAGGATAATTATGTACTCGGCACGATGCTCGGAAACTTCCAGGGCGTGGGCATAAAGAGCAAGCTGCAGTTCGGCTCCGGCTGGTGGTTCAATGACCAGCGCGACGGCATGGAGGCGCAGATGCGCGCTCTTGCAAACCTCGGCTCGCTGCCGAATTTTGTGGGAATGCTGACTGATTCGCGGAGCTTTCTGTCGTATACGCGTCATGAATATTTCAGAAGGATTCTTTGCAATCTTATCGGCGGCTGGGTCGAAAACGGCGAGTTCACAGATGATGCCGATACACTCGAAACGATAATAAAGGGCATATGCTTTAGCAATGCCGTAGAGTATTTCGGGTTTGAAAAATAAATAAAATATAAAGAGACGGAAGTATGAAAACAAAAACAGTCTATATCTGCCGTGAATGCGGCTACAAAACGCCAAAATGGCTCGGGAAGTGTCCGGGATGCGGAAGCTGGAACACAATGGACGAAACGGTGGTTTCGGAAAAAAAGCCTGCGTCGGCAGCGGCAAGAATGACCGCCGCGGCGATGAACATCGAAGCAGGATATCCGGCTCCTAAGCTGCTGAGCGATGTAAAAATAAATTCGGAAACACGGTATTCCACAGGTATGCAGGAGCTTGATAGGGTACTGGGCGGCGGGATAGTTCGCGGCTCACTGATACTTGTCGGCGGAGACCCTGGAATAGGGAAGTCCACTCTGCTTTTGCAGATATGTGAAAACGTCGGCTGTGGCAAAAAGATACTGTATATCTCTGGTGAGGAATCTGAGGGGCAGATAAAGCTCAGAGCCGAAAGGCTCGGCGTAAAAACCGAAAGCCTTTATCTTGTTTCGGAAACGGACGTGGCAAAGATCATCGAATATATAAGCGCGGTAAAGCCGGAGCTTGTCATAATCGACTCGATACAGACGATGCACCGCGATGATATTTCCTCGGCGGCGGGCAGCGTACCGCAGGTGCGAGAGGCGACGAACGCGTTTATGAATATAGCGAAAACCGGCGGCATAGCGATGTTTATCGTAGGGCATGTGACAAAGGACGGCGCACTTGCCGGACCGCGTGTGCTTGAGCATATGGTCGACTGCGTGCTGTACTTTGAGGGTGACAGGCAGCTGTCGTTCAGGATACTCCGTGCCGTAAAAAACCGCTTCGGCTCGACGAATGAAATAGGCGTGTTTGAGATGCGCGGCGACGGCCTGCGTGAGGTCGCGAACCCTTCGGAAATGCTGCTTGAGGGGCGGCAGGAAAATGCCTCAGGCAGCGCGATAATCTGTGCGATGGAGGGCTCGCGCGGGGTGCTGGCGGAGCTTCAGGCGCTTGTTACGCCGACGGGCTTCGGGAATCCGAGGCGCATGTCAAACGGCATAGACATAAACCGTGTGCTTCTGCTCATAGCGGTGCTTGAAAAGCGTGCAAGAATGAACCTATCCAATTCAGACGTATACATCAATGTAGCCGGAGGGCTCAGGATAGACGAGCCTGCGGCGGATCTCGGTATATGCGTCGCGATAGCGACGAGCCAGTCGGACGTTCTGCTCCCGGCGGACATGCTGTTCGTCGGTGAGGTCGGGCTCGGCGGAGAATTAAGAGCTGTGGCGCAGCTTGAAAAGCGGCTTGCCGAGGCGGCGAAGCTCGGCTTCTCCTCGGCGATGGTGCCTAAGCAGTCGCTTAAGGGGATAAAAGTTCCCGACGGTCTTGCCGTATACGGAATAGCCTCGATACGCGAGGCAATGGACATGATACGAAAGAAATAGCGCTGCGCTCCCATTGGGAGTTATCTGATGTTGATATGCGGCGTATGGAACGAAAGAAATAAAAAACAGAAAAAGCTTCCGGGCTATCGTTCGGAAGCTTTTTTGCTGTTGATGCATGGGATTCTCGCCATACTAAATTGAATTACTTTTGCGGAGCAAAAGTTTCCTATAGCGAGTTCCGCCGCCCGTCCGCGCCGGTATTAGATAACAAAGAAAGTTACGAAGGACGCGGACGGTATGGCGGGTGTTTGAGCTGTAAGTTTTATCAAACTTTTGTGAAAAGTTTGTGCGGGGAGTCCAGAGGGTGTTCGCATTAACACCATTTGGCGTGGGGGTCGGGGCTGCGTAGGCCCCGATGCCGTTATGAAAAGTAATGACAAATTGCTGTCCATGACAACTGCTCGGGGCTTTACTTCATTTTATTTTATCTTACTTCTCCGCCCCAAACGGAACGACGTCCTTGACCGCATCTTCGCGAGTGATCTCGCGGTCATCGTTATCAATGTCGATAAGTCGATACATATCGCAGCCCATGCCGAGCTCCTTCATATACGAAAGCTGGCGCAGCCCGTGGCGCGATTCTATGCGCTCCTGAAACGCGTGCCTGTCGTCCTCCTTAAGGGCGTATATGAGGTCAACGGAAGCCTGGTCGGCGGCAAGGATATCAAGTGATGCAAGGATCCCGATATTCGGCGTTACGACCGGTTCCGCTGCCACTCCCTCACAGTCGCAGGAAACGGACATGTTGCGCAGTACGTTTACAAAGCAGATATTTTGACCGAAATGGTCGATAACAGCCTTTGCAGACTCCATCATGCGCTCCATAAATTCCTCCTGTGAGATATCCCATTGGTTGTCAGAACCGGGCGTTGTGTGTATCATGGCTTTTCCGATGCGTCCGTCGGCACAGCCGATGCCGATATTCTTGGCCGAGCCGCCGAAGCCGCCCATAGCATGACCCTTAAAATGAGTAAGCACAAGCAGAGAATCATAATTAAGAATATTCTTGCCCATGTACATTTCAGTAAACCACTTTCCGCCTTTTACGGGCAGAGCAGCCGTCCCGTCTGCGTCCATAATATCTACCGGACAAAAATCCCAGCCGTTTATTTTGAGCGTTTCAAGATGCTGCTCTGTTGTATAGCGTCCGCCGTCGTAATATGAATTTGTTTCAACAACGGACGCACCGGGCAGCTCGTTTTCGATAAGCTCTTTTACCCATGGACGCGGAATAATATTCGGACCGTGCGGCTCTCCGGTATGCAGCTTGATCGCGACCTTGCCGGTCATGCTTTCACCGACACGCTTAAAAATTTTTCTGAGCCCATCTGCCGAAAGGTCTCTTGTAAAATAAACAATAGATTTGCTTCCCGTTCGTGTCTCATACGGAATATAGCGGTCTCCGCCCGTCCCGGGAACAGGTCTTTTTTCTGGCATTTTTCATTCCTCCCTCTGTTTTTGATTTCTTGTACCGATGGTGTTTCTTAATTATATATTTTACAACAAAATTTCTTATATGTAAAGTAGTTTGATTATTTTTGAAAACGTCAAACACAAAAAACGGCGGGAAAAATCCCGCCGTTTTTGCGCTTCACTGCTCAAGCAGTGCGCTCAGCTTGTCGTATAATATCTGCTCATACTCCTTTGCGGTGTTGAGCGTGCAGCGAACCGACTCGTTTACGGCAAGAAGGTCGTTCGGGCATATGCAGTCCATTGCTACGACCGCCTGGATCTTCTCGCCCTCAGCGTTCAGGATATGGCTCAGCGCCGTTTCCTGTAAAGCTATAGACTCAAGAAGATCGTTTATAGCCTGAGTCCTTGTCGTACAGCTGGCTTCTATAACCGGCATTGACATAAAATATCTCTCCTTTTCTTTTTATATAAAAGACGGCCGCATGGGGCTGTTGCTTTTAGCGCAGATCGTTTCAAGTCTGAAAAAGCCTTGAAACTACGAACAAAACGAACCGCTCCGCGTATACCATTCAGCACTTTTGCTCCGCAAAAGCCAGACCTTTGGTCTGTCCGCGCCTTCTTGCGCGGTGCGTATGCGCCGTCGGGTGAGCTTCGTTCGTTCTGCATCTAAAATCGAGCAGCCCTACGCGATTTAATGCGACAACTCCTCTGTTCCCAAAAACAGCAGTGCGGCCGCCCTATGTAAAGAGAGAAGCGTTTGATTTTTCCGGTTATGTTATATCATATGGGGGAATGGCAGCAAATGTTACGTTTTAACGGCTCAAATAAGTAAAAATATGAAATATATTTGAACAATATGTTAATATTAGCACTCGCCTCTTGACAGTGCTAACAAAACGGTGTATAATACAGACAGAACGTAAGGGAAGGCAATAAAGGAAAGCCCTAAAAGACTTCCGCTTACTACCTTCATCCCGAGTTCATATAAAACAAAAATAAGTTTTTTTGAAGGAGCGATGAATTATGTTAGTACCAAGTATTTTTGGAAGAGATATGTTTGATGATTTTGGATTCCCGTTCGGTGGCTACAGAACGAATGACATGATGAAAACGGACGTCAAGGAAAAGGACAGCAGCTATGAGCTGACCATCGACATGCCGGGTGTCAAGAAGGAAAACGTGAAGGCTGAGCTAAAGGACGGTTATCTGACGGTAAGCGCTTCGTCGGGTTACAGCAATGACGAAAACGATAAGGACGGCAGATATATCAGGCGTGAGCGCCATTACGGTACATGCAGCAGAAGCTTTTATGTAGGCGAGGGTGTTACACAGAACGATATCAAGGCATCGTTTGAAAACGGCACGCTGAAGCTGACTGTTCCCAAGGCTGATAAGACGCTGCCCGAGGGCGGGAACTCAATAAGGATCGAATAATTAAAACGAAAGCTACTGCCTGAAAGTGTTAGATTGGTTCGACCTTTAAAGATGGTTTTATACTGTCGGAGGCGGATGATTTACAAATGGGGCGGTGGCTTTCCGGTTTTTTGTTAAAAAATTAGATGTTTTATTTGCAGTTTTTTCGGAGATGGGTTGACATTGAAAAAAATTTGTGGTATATTAAGTTTGTTCGGTAGGTAAGGCTACTACAGGGATATGGACTGTTGCCGCGAAATGGTGGAGACACCATGAGCTGGTTTGAACAGGACACGTCGAATACAAGGCGTGTCATAATACAGTTTCACCGCCCTGTAAAGCTAAAGCTCAAACGAATGGCGATGAGAGATTCTCCCGCGTGTTCTTACCGAACGCGCGGGATTTTTATTTTCAGAGAAAGGCAGGTGACGCGCTGTGTATCACAGTCGAAGGTACAATAGGTTTACAAAGCAACGGATGTTTCAGAGACGCAGACGCGTATTCCTGTAATACTTTTCTGCGCAGGTTTTCCGCCGCTTTGTAACCATTTTCTTTCAGACGGC